>NZ_MOLR01000030.1:0-966 GCF_001863355.1 Arthrobacter sp. UCD-GKA
CTAGGGCGTGTCTCCTAATCGCTGACGGTTCGGTTTGGCAGGATTAACGGGTGAATTCCCGTTACACCGTCCTCACCGATCCCCAGTGGGAGCTGATTGCCCCGTTCATGCCCGATTCCACGGGCAGGGCGGGGCGCCCGTTCAAGGAGCACCGGCTCGTGGTCGAGGGCATCATCTACCGCTACCGCGCCGGCATCCCGTGGCGCGACCTGCCCGAGCACTTCGGGTCCTGGAAGACCGTGTGGAAGCGCCACCGCCGCTACGCCGCCGACGGCACCTGGGACTCGGTGCTGGCGACCCTGCTGGGCCACGCCGAGAGCCGTGGCCTGATCGACTGGGAGGTGTCGGTGGACTCCACGATCAACCGTGCCCACCAGCACGGCACCAACCTCCCGCGCCACACAGGGGGACCTGTCGAATTACAAGAATCTTCTCGAAGAGCCCCCTGACCACGCCATCGGCAAGTCCCGCGGCGGGCTGACCACCAAGATCCACTCCCTGGTCGACGGGAACCAGCGCCCGCTGGTGGTGATGGTCGGACCCGGGCAGGCCGGGGATTCCCCGATGTTCGAAAACCTCCTGGGCGCCCTGAAGGTCAAGAACCCGGCCACCGGGGCCACCCGGAGACGTCCCGTCCGGGCCATGGCCGACAAGGCCTATTCCTCGAGGGGCAACCGGAAATACCTGCGCGAGCGCGGCATCCAATGCGTGATCCCCGAAAAGGACGACCAAAAGGCCAACCGGAAGCGCAAGGGCTCCGCCGGAGGACGTCCGGTCACCTACGACAAGGAGGCCTACAAGCGCCGCAACGTCGTGGAGCGCAGCTTCAACGCCCTGAAGCAATGGCGCGGCATGGCCACCCGCTACGACAAGCTCGCCCTGACCTACCGCTCGGCCGTGGTGCTCCACGCGGTGGTCATCTGGAGCGCCGCCCTCGAGAAATCACGATTGGGAGACACGCCCTAG
>NZ_MOLR01000031.1:0-785 GCF_001863355.1 Arthrobacter sp. UCD-GKA
GGCCACGCGCTGCGCCCGCCCGGCGTCCCGGGTCCATACGGCCCCGGCCAGCCCGTAGTCGGTGTCGTTGCCGATGGCCACGGCCTGGGCCTCGGTGCGGAAGGTTTCCACCGTCAGCGTCGGGCCGAAGGCCTCCTCCCGGGCCACCGACATGCTCCCGGTGACCCGATCCAGGATCGTGGGCAGGTAGAAGTGCCCGGCCTCCAGGTCCTTGCCGTCCTGGCTGGTGGCCTTCCGGCCGCCGCAGCGCAGGCGTGCGCCCTCGGCGATGCCGGCCTGCACGTAGGCGTCGACCTTGGCCAGGTGCGCGGCGGAGATCAGCGGACCGGTCTCCGCGTTCTCGTCAAAGGGCCCGCCCAGGCGGATCAGCCGGGCGCGGCGGACCAGTTCGTCGACAAAGGCCTCGGCGATGGATTCCTCCACCACCAGCCGGGCACCGGCGGAACAGACCTGCCCGGAGTGCACGAAGGCGCCGTTCAGGGCATTGTCCACCGCGGCGTCGAAGTCGGCGTCGGCGAAGATCACGTTGGGGTTCTTGCCGCCCAGTTCCAAGGCGACCTTTTTCACGGTGCCCGCCGCCGCGGCGGCGATGACCCGCCCGGTGGCCAGTCCCCCGGTGAAGGAGACCATGTCCACGTCGCGGTGCGCGGACAGGGCCGGGCCGACCGCGGACCCGGCGCCGGTCACCAGGTTCGCCACCCCGGCCGGCAGTCCCAGTTCCTGCAGCACGTCCATCATCAAGATGGCGGTGGAGGGGGTCAGCTCGGCGGGCTTGAGGATGAAGG
>NZ_MOLR01000032.1:0-677 GCF_001863355.1 Arthrobacter sp. UCD-GKA
AGGAAATTTGAGAAGGGCTGTCCTTAGTACGAGAGGACCGGGACGTCCTTAGTACGAGAGGACCGGGACGGACGAACCTCTGGTGTGTCAGTTGTACTGCCAAGTGCACCGCTGATTAGCTACGTTCGGAAGGGATAACCGCTGAAAGCATCTAAGCGGGAAGCCCACTTCAAGATGAGATTTCCACGCCACCTTGTGTGGCGAGAGGCCCCCAGCCAGACCACTGGGTTGATAGGCGGGATGTGGAAGCGAGGACCAAAGACTCGTGAAGCTGACCCGTACTAATAGGCCGACAACTTCAACCACAAACACCACACCACCCCTCCGGGGTGGTTGGCAAGATACGCTGCGTCCACTATGCGGTCCCGAAACAACAACCCTGTTGTCGCGGAACCACAACAACACAACAACCACTATTGTGGTCGTAACCCATTTTTCACGCCCCCGGACCCTGTCCGGGCAGTGCGTGGCTAGAGTTACGGCGGTCATAGCGTGGGGGAAACGCCCGGTCCCATACCGAACCCGGAAGCTAAGACCCACCGCGCCGATGGTACTGCACTCGGGAGGGTGTGGGAGAGTAGGTCACCGCCGGACACCCTGTCCCGGAACCCCCAAGCCTGTGGCTTGGGGGTTCCGATGCTTAACGCCCGTTCCCGGCCCCCGGCACCCGCCGGGGG
>NZ_MOLR01000005.1:0-449073 GCF_001863355.1 Arthrobacter sp. UCD-GKA
CCACTTCAAGATGAGATTTCCACGCCACCTTGTGTGGCGAGAGGCCCCCAGCCAGACCACTGGGTTGATAGGCGGGATGTGGAAGCGAGGACCAAAGACTCGTGAAGCTGACCCGTACTAATAGGCCGACAACYTCAACCACAAACACCACACCACCCCCCGGGGTGGTTGGCAAGATACGCTGCGTCCACTATGCGGTCCCGAAACAACAACCCTGTTGTCGCGGAACCACAACAACACAACAACCACTATTGTGGTCGTAACCCATTTTTCACGCCCCCGGAGAACCTCCGGGCAGYGCGTGGCTAGAGTTACGGCGGTCATAGCGTGGGGGAAACGCCCGGTCCCATACCGAACCCGGAAGCTAAGACCCACCGCGCCGATGGTACTGCACTCGGGAGGGTGTGGGAGAGTAGGTCACCGCCGGACACCCTGTCCCGGAACCCCCAAGCCTGTGGCTTGGGGGTTCCGATGCTTAACGCCCGTTCCCGGCCCCCGGCACCGCCGGGGGCCGCACCCGCTTAAGGACCGGCACCCGGCCGGCCGGCACCGCAGGAACCAGGGAAACCAACACCCAACGAATCCGGCCAAAAGTTATGCACAGCTTCGGTGGATAACTCTGTACGCCTTTCTGTGCACCGAGCCCACCAATTGCGTGAGGCCACGAGCGTTGGCCGTTGAGCAGTGCATGGCCCCAGTCGCTCCATGATTCCGTGAATTGATTGGTCTCGATTGACGGTTCCGCAGCGGCACTTCCCGCGGGCTATTTCACCATCGGAATAACCACGCAAAATTATGTCAAATTCTTGTTTCAGACGCGTAAAGTGAGTTCTTGAGACGCAGAACACGCTACGCGTCGCCGCCCGCGTCTTTCCCTCCTCGACCTGGTGCAAGGAACTAGGTCGCGGTGAGGCAGATTTGCTGCGGCTCCAGCTGCACGCGTATGGATGAATGGAATAGGACCACAATGAGCACCGATTCGTCACTTGCTACCAACGCCGGGGATCCGAAACTCAGCGAGAACCACCGCGACGAAAGCGTCAGGCCACAGGACGACCTGTATCGCCACGCAAACGGCACCTGGCTCTCTAGTGCACAGATCCCGGCCGACCAAGGCAGCTACGGCTCCTTCATGGCGCTGCGAGACGATTCGGAGGCTGCTGTCCGAGCCATCATCGAGGCAGCCGCGGAAAACCGCCAAGCGGCCGACGGCTCCGTGGATGGGCGCAAGGAGCGCATCGCCAACCTCTACGCCAGCTTCATGGACGAAGAGCGCATCGAGGCTAGTGGAGTCGAACCGATCCGCGCCGACCTGGCGGCCATCTACGAAACCACTAACATCGCAGAACTCCTCGCGCTGAGCGGATCGTTTTTCCGCCGAGGCGTTTCCGGCTTCATCCAGGCCGGGGCCAGCTCAGATGCCGGATCTCCGGAACGCAACCTGCTGACCCTGATCCAGGGCGGCCTGGGCTTGCCGGACGAGTCCTACTACCGTGAAGAGCAATTCGCGGAGCTTCTGGGCGAATACCAGGAGCACCTGGGCAGGCTGCTGTCCTTGGGAGAGCTGACCGACACCGGGACGGCGGCGCGGGACGTTGTCGCGCTGGAATCCGCGTTGGCCTCCCACCACTGGGACAGGGTCAAATGCCGCGACGCCCAGGCACGCTACAACCTCATGACGGCCGCAGAGTTGCTGGAACACATCCCGTCCCTGGCCGGGTGGCTCGAAGGTGCAGGAATCGAGGAGAAGTACTTCGCCGAGGTCGACGTGTGGCAGCCAAGCTATCTCAAGGGTCTTGAGCAGGTCCTTGGCAGCGAACCCCTCGCCTCCTGGCAGCACTGGCTGGCCGTGCAACTGATCCGCTCAAACGCACCGTACCTCTCCAGCGCATTCGTGAATGAAAACTTCTCCTTCTACTCCGCGAAGCTCGCAGGGGTCCAGGAACTGCGCGAACGCTGGAAGCGCGGGGTGGCATTCACCGAAGGTGCTGTCGGCGAAGACATCGGCCAGCTCTACGTCGCGGAGCACTTCCCGCAACGCAGCAAGGACGAGATGGATGCTCTGGTGGCCAACCTCATTGACGCCTACCGCCAGTCCATAGGCGAGCTTTCCTGGATGAGCCCGGAAACCAAGGACAAGGCACTGGAAAAGCTGTCGATGTTCCGCCCGAAGATTGGCTACCCGAACGAGTGGATCGACTACTCCGGCATTTCGACGGTGGAGGACAATGTCATTTCCAATATCGCCGCGGCCAACGAATTCGAATTCCTGCGCGAACTGAAAAAGATCGATGATGGTGTGGATCGAGAACTGTGGTTCATGTACCCGCAGACGGTCAACGCGTATTACCACCCGCTGCTGAACGAGATTGCTTTCCCTGCTGCCATCCTGCGCTCACCGTTCTTTGACGCCGACCGCGACGCTGCATCCAACTACGGGGCCATCGGTGCGGTCATCGGGCACGAGATCGGGCATGGCTTCGACGACCAGGGCTCGCAGTTCGACGGGACCGGCGAACTGAAGAACTGGTGGACCGACGAAGACCGGGAGGCCTTCGAAAAGCTCACCGGCAAGCTCGTTGACCAGTACGATGTGTTGGTGCCCCCGGAAGCCCCGGAACACCACGTCAACGGCAAGCTCACGCTCGGGGAGAACATCGGCGACCTGGGCGGTCTCGGCATCGCCTACACCGCCTACAAGCTCGACATGGCGGCCCGCGGGATGGACACCGACGAGGTCATTGACGGGCTGAACGGGGATCAGCGCTTCTTCTACTCGTGGGCCGAATGCTGGCGCACGCTGTCCCGCCCGGAGACCATGATCACCCGCATCACCACGGACCCGCACTCTCCGGGCGAGTTCCGCTGCAACCAGGTACCCAAGAACATGGATGCGTTCCACGATGCCTTCGGCACCAAGCCGGGAGACGGCATGTGGCTGGATCCGGAGGATCGCGTCAAGATCTGGTGACCGCCGATGCTGCCGCCGTCCGTTCCCATCAGGGATGGACGGCGGCAGCATTCTTGGTTCCGGCGGCTATGGCCGGGTGAAGTAGTCGCCGATGTCGTCGAGCAACGACGTGAACGCAGCCGGAACGGACCCGTGCATGCCCTTGGGGGTTTCGAGGTAGGTGGATCCCGGGACCACCTCATGCAGCTTCCGTGCGGTCGAACGGAAGTACTTCGCGCTTTTGGATCCCGCCATGAAGCGAGTGTTTTCCGGCAGGATCGAGAATCCGCTTGCGGGTTGCGATTCCTCAAGTGCGGCCTTCAGCTCGCCCACCCCGCTGGGCAGCATTGTGCGGGCCAGCTTGCCGGCCTTGGTTCGGGAAGTCCCTGCCAGCAGCGCGGCAAGGATTGGCTCGGGAATCTTCCCCAGGGTGGGTGAAAACTTCATGCCGCGCTGCATACGTGCCAGGGCTCGACTGTTTCTCCCCGCCGCCACATCGTCCGAGAAGGCATTCAGCCACGTCGTGTCGATGGAGGCGTCAAGGTTGATGGCCGGGTCGTAGACCGCCAGGCGCGCGGGAACCGGGCCATCGCCCTTCGCCCCGGGGTCCAGGAACCTGCGCACTGCATTGAGCACCACGGCGCCGCCCAGGGAGTGCCCAAAGAGGCTTTGCGCCCCGGTGTGTTCGAGCATGAGCGCCACGTCTGCGATCTCGGTGTCCATGGAGTAGTCCGCAGGCTGCTCGGTCGAATTGCCACGCCCGCGGCGGTCGTATACGTCCACCGTCCAGTTCTCGCCCAACCTGGCTCCGAGGGCCGCGGCAAACGGACGATAGATCAATGCGGTCAAGAACGCTCCGCCGACAACCAGGATCCGACGGTGCCCGGGAGCTTGCGAATCGCCATATGAATACAGAGCCAGTGAGCCGCCATCGGAGGTTCGCAGAATGTTTTCTTCCATGATTCCTCCATCCTATTCTGCGCAGGAAAATGGCATCGGGGTGTTGCTGAACACCTCTCAGCCCGCGCTCAGATTATTCGGACTAGAATTGGCTATTGTGACTGCCGAAAAAACTGCCCCAGTAGCCAGCCCTGCCGAGACCAACGACCAGCGCCAGGTGCGCATGGACAAGCGTGCCGCTTTGTTGGCCCGCGGAGACGAAGCCTATCCAGTGGGCGTCGCGCGCACTCACTCGCTGCATGAAATCCGGGAACAATTCCCCGAGCTGGCTCCGGACACCGCAACGGGCGTGACCGTTGGCATCGTCGGGCGCATCGTGTTCATGCGCAATACCGGCAAGCTGTGCTTCGCCACCTTGCAGGAAGGCGGGCCCGAGGGCGCCGGCACCCGGCTCCAGGCCATGCTCTCGCTTGCCAACATCGGCGAGGATAAGCTGGCTGATTGGAAGTCCCTGGTGGACCTGGGCGACCACGTGCTGATCACCGGTGAGGTCATTGCCTCCCGCCGTGGCGAGCTTTCGGTCATGGCCACCGACTGGAAGATGGCGTCCAAGGCACTGCGTCCCCTTCCTGTCCTGCACGCCGAGCTCAACGAAGAGACCCGCGTTCGCCAGCGCTACGCGGACTTGATCGTGCGTGACGAAGCCCGTGAAATGGTCTACAAGCGTGCGGCGATCACCCGCTCGGTGCGGGACACCATGCACTCCCGCGGCTATGTCGAGGTTGAGACCCCGATGCTGCAGCTGGTCCACGGCGGCGCTTCCGCGCGCCCGTTCGAGACCCACCTGAACGCATTTGACCAGCCAATGACCCTGCGCATAGCCCTCGAGCTGTACCTCAAGCGCGCCGTCGTTGGCGGTATCGACCGCGTGTTCGAAATGGGTCGGATCTTCCGCAATGAAGGTGTGGACTCCACGCACTCCCCGGAGTTCACGATGCTCGAATGCTACGAAGCATACGCAGATCAGTTCGTGATGGCCGAGCGCATCCAGGAAATCATCCTCAATGCGGCCGACGCCGTGGGTGCCGGCCGCCAGCTTGAGACCCCCAAGGGAACCATCGACCTGGACGGGGAATGGGCATGGCTTGGTGTGTACCCGGGTCTCTCCAAGGGAGTGGGCCAGGAAATCACCCCCGAGACTTCTGCGGAAACACTGCGCGAAATTGCGCAGAAGCATGAAGTGAAAGTCGATCCAAAATGGGATGCTGAAAAGCTGGTCATTGAATTGTTTGGAGAAATCGTTGAACCGACTCTCATCAATCCGACTTTCGTCTACGATTACCCGCCGGCTGCCCAGCCGCTGGCCCGCCCGCACCGCAGCAAGCCGGGCGTCATCGAGGCCTGGGACCTGATCATTGGCGGCATGGAGCGCGGCACTGCCTTCTCCGAACTGATTGACCCAGTGATCCAGCGTGAGCGGTTGACCGAGCAGTCCCGCATGGCCGCGGATGGCGACGACGAGGCCATGCAGCTGGACGAAGACTTCCTGCGTGCGCTGGAATATGGCGCTCCGCCAATGGGCGGTATCGGGCTGGGCATCGACCGCCTCGTCATGCTGTTTGTCGACACCGGGATCCGCGAAACCATTCTCTTTCCGTTGCTCAAGCCGGAGGCCTAAATGCCGTATATCGAGGCGCTTGTCCCGACCATTGTTGTTGCCCTGGTCTTTTGGTTTGCCATCCGTGCTGTATCCAACGTGGATCGCACGGAGCGCGCAGCGGAAGCCGAAGTCGAGGAACAAATTAAATTGACGGCACAGGCCAAGGACAACAAAAGCCCGAAAGCTGATAATTAGCCCATTATCTCTATTTCCACTTGCTGAATGACGCTTACTTGTGTTTATGATATGAGTGCGAGCATGGGCCAATACCGTTAATTGGTTCATGCGAATTCCCACCCCAGCAAGGAGACGGTAATGGCACGTCAGGTCCAAATAGCATTGATTGATGATATCGACGGTTCCGAGGCAGTAGAATCCATCGTATTCGGTATCGGCGGACAGCACTATGAAATTGACCTCAATGAGGAAAATGCAGAAGCTTTCCGTGAAGCCTTTAAGCCCTACATCAAGGTTGCCCGCACCTCGAAGCAGTTCACCCCGAAGGAAGCTCCGGCCATCCGCGCCTGGGCCAAGGAGAACAACGTCAAGGTCAACGCCCGCGGCCGTCTGCAGGCCGATGTAATCGCTGCCTACCACGCAGCCCAGGCGAAGAAGTCGCGCTCGAAGTCCAAGTAGCACTTTCGGCACCTGATACTTCCGGCGGGCCCAGCGCCCCCGGCCGCTGTGGGGAATGCGAGTAAACGTCGAGGGATCGGCTCCAGTGAAATGGAACCGGTCCCTCGACGTTGTTTAATCCAAAGTTGAACGCCGAGGGTGAACAATGTTATCCCTTGGGCGAACATGCAACACTTGCCCGAATTTGATGCGTAGCATCGAAATACGTGTTAGCTAGGAGTGTGCCGCATGTTTGAGAGATTTACCGACCGTGCCCGTCGCGTTGTCGTGCTTGCCCAAGAAGAGGCGCGCATGCTCAACCACAACTACATCGGAACCGAGCACGTATTGCTCGGCCTCATCCATGAGGGCGAGGGAGTAGCGGCCAAGGCCCTTGAGTCGCTGAACATCTCTCTCGGCGCCGTGCGTGAGCAGGTCCAAGAGATCATCGGACAGGGCCAGCAGGCTCCGTCCGGTCATATTCCCTTTACCCCCCGGGCCAAGAAGGTGCTCGAGCTCTCGCTGCGCGAGGCGCTCCAGCTAGGCCACAACTACATCGGCACCGAGCACATCCTGCTCGGCCTGATTCGCGAGGGCGAGGGCGTTGCCGCCCAGGTCCTGGTGAAGCTCGGCGCCGATCTGTCCCGCGTGCGCCAGCAGGTCATCCAGTTGCTCTCCGGTTACCAGGGCGGCAAGGAAACCGCAGGTGCCGGCGTCAGCTCCGGCGGCCAGACCGAAGGCACTCCGGCAGGTTCGGCTGTGCTGGACCAGTTCGGCCGCAACCTCACCGCCGCTGCCCGCGAAGGCAAGCTCGACCCGGTCATCGGGCGCGAGTTCGAGATGGAACGCGTCATGCAGGTCCTCTCGCGACGAACCAAGAACAACCCGGTGCTCATCGGCGAGCCCGGCGTCGGCAAGACTGCGGTCGTCGAAGGGCTTGCCCAGGCGATCGTGCGCGGCGACGTCCCGGAAACCATCAAGGACAAGCAGCTCTACACCCTTGACCTCGGTTCCCTGGTGGCCGGTTCCCGCTACCGCGGTGACTTCGAGGAACGCCTGAAGAAGGTCCTCAAGGAAATCCGCACGCGCGGCGACATCATCCTCTTCATTGACGAGATCCACACGCTGGTCGGTGCCGGTGCCGCCGAAGGCGCCATCGATGCGGCCTCGATCCTCAAGCCCATGCTGGCCCGAGGCGAACTGCAGACCATCGGCGCGACCACGCTTGACGAGTACCGCAAGCACATCGAGAAGGACGCGGCCCTCGAACGCCGTTTCCAGCCGATCCAGGTCAAGGAACCTTCGGTGGAGCACACCACGCAGATCCTGCGTGGGCTTCGCGACCGCTACGAGGCACACCACCGCGTCTCCATCACCGATGGGGCGCTCGTGGCAGCCGCCGAACTGGCGCACCGCTACATCTCCGACCGGTTCCTTCCGGACAAGGCCATCGACTTGATCGACGAGGCCGGTGCACGCCTGCGCATCCGCCGCATGACCGCGCCCCCGGCTCTCAAGGCCATGGACGAGGAAATCTCCACGGTCCGACTGGAGAAGGAAGCCGCCATCGATGCGCAGGACTTCGAAGGTGCCGCCGCCTTGCGCGACAAGGAAGGCAAGCTCCAGGAAGCTCGCGCGGAGAAGGAAAAGGCCTGGAAGAACGGTGAGCTCGACGAGATCGCCGAGGTCGATGCCGACCTGATCGCCGAGGTCCTGGCCAACTCCACCGGCATCCCGGTCATCAAGCTGACCGAGGAAGAATCCACGCGACTGCTGAACATGGAAGATGAGCTGCACAAGCGGGTCATCGGCCAGGACGAGGCAATCAAGGCCATCTCCCAGGCCATCCGCCGCACCCGTGCCGGGCTGAAGGACCCGAACCGCCCCGGCGGCTCGTTCATCTTCGCCGGCCCCACCGGCGTCGGCAAGACCGAGTTGGCCAAGGCCCTCGCGGAGTTCCTCTTCGGTGAGGAAGACGCGCTGATCACGCTGGACATGTCCGAGTACTCGGAGAAGCACACGGTCTCGCGTCTCTTCGGTGCCCCTCCGGGCTACGTCGGCTACGAGGAAGGTGGCCAGCTGACCGAGAAGGTCCGTCGCCGCCCGTTCTCCGTGGTCCTCTTCGACGAGGTCGAGAAGGCCCACGCCGACCTGTTCAACTCGTTGCTGCAGATCCTGGAAGACGGCCGTTTGACCGACTCCCAGGGGCGTGTCGTGGACTTCAAGAACACGATCATCATCATGACCACCAACCTTGGCACCCGCGACATCTCCAAGGGCGTCATGACCGGCTTCCAGTCGTCCAGCGATACCAAGACCGGTTACAACCGGATGCAGGCCAAGGTCCAGGAAGAGCTGCGCCAGCACTTCCGTCCCGAGTTCCTGAACCGTGTTGACGACGTTGTGGTGTTCCCGCAGCTGACCCAGGACGAGATCGTGGAGATCGTGGACCTGTTCCTCGGACGCCTGCGCAAGCGCCTGGTGGACCGGAACATGACCATCGAGCTGTCGCAGGCCGCACGCGTCCTGCTGGCAACCCGCGGCTACGATCCGGCCATGGGCGCCCGGCCGCTGCGCCGGACCATGCAGCGCGACATCGAGGACCAGCTTTCGGAGAAGATCCTCTTTGGCGAG
Organism: Arthrobacter sp. UCD-GKA; assembly: GCF_001863355.1. NCBI lineage: Bacteria > Bacillati > Actinomycetota > Actinomycetes > Micrococcales > Micrococcaceae > Arthrobacter > Arthrobacter sp. UCD-GKA. The sequence goes on from NZ_MOLR01000005.1 coordinate 8,760, forward strand.
CTGGTCGCCGGACAACACATCAAGGTCGATGTCGACGGCGAGGGCGACGAAGCGACGTTCACCTTCCACGGCGAGGGCGGAACCCCGCAGATCGAGGGCGAACCGGCCCCGATCGCCATCGAGGGCTAGGCCCGAAGCAAGCAACCACGCCCCTGGGGCGGCATCCGCAAGGAAGGCCACCCCAGGGGCGTTTTGCATGCGCCGGCAACCGTCCGGGGCTTCAGCTACACAATTGACCTCGGGCCCCGGCGCCGGGCATAGGATACTTAGATGAATTCCTTTACCGTCAGGCGGGCCAAGACCAGCGATGTGAAGAGCATCCGAAACCTGGTCCGGCCGCTGGCCGAGAACCGCGTCCTGCTGGAAAAGGAGGCGGTCGCCTACTACGAGAACCTTCAGGAGTTCTTCGTTGCCGAGGATTCGGAGGGGAACGTCATCGGCTGCGGCGGGCTGCACGTGATGTGGGAAGACATTGCCGAGGTCCGCACCCTGGCCACGGACGCCGGATGGCGCGGCCACGGCGTGGGGCACCGCCTGCTGCAGAAGCTCCTCGCCGAGGCCCGCGAGCTGGGGGTGTCACGGGTGTTCTGCCTGACCTTCGAGGTCGACTTCTTCCTGCGCAACGGGTTCTCCGTGATGGCCGAGCAGTCCGCCGTCGACCCGGAGGTCTACTCCGAGCTCCTGCGCTCCACCGACGAGGGCGTGGCCGAGTTCCTGGACCTGGCCCGGGTCAAGCCAAACACGCTGGGCAACACCCGGATGATCACCCACTTCTAGCTGCGGAACTGACCCGAACCTTCCGGGTCAGTGCGGCAACCCGATGCCCGCGGCGGACTGCTGGGCCAGGCCGTCGGCCAGCAGGGACCCCAGGGCGCGTTCGCGTTGCTCGGCGCCGGCATCCAGCGCGTGCAGGCCGACCCACGCCTGGTGGACGGGCTCCGCCTCGCGGGCAGGGTTCAGCCGGCGGGGATCCTGCCCCTCGAGCGCAAGGTCGGGGACCCCGAGCAGCTCGGAGCGGTCCACCGGGCCGGCGGAGTGCCGCAGCACCGCCATCATGGCCCCGCGCACCTGCCGGTCGGTGCCGTGCCACGGCTGGCCCTTGGGCTTGTAGTGCGGTTCGGGCCGTCCGGCGGCAATCCAGGCACAGCTCTCGAACACCGGGCAGTCCTCGCAGCGCGGGGATCGGGCCGTGCACACCAGTGCACCGAGTTCCATCACGGCGATGTTCCAGCCGTTGGCAAGAGCTGTGCCGTTCGGATCCCCGGGCCCGGAGGCGGGGAGCAGGCGTGCGGCCAGCGCGAGTTCGGCGGCGTTCTGGTTTTGTTCCGGCAGCGCCTTGCCGCTGACCAGACGGGCGTGGACCCGGCGGATGTTGGTGTCCACCACCACGGTGGGGACCTTGAACGCGAAGCACGCGATGGCCGCGGCGGTGTAGGTGCCGATTCCGGGCAGGGCGAGCAGCTCCGCCTCGGTCCCCGGGACCCGGCCGCCATGCTCGTTGGCGATCACGGTGGCGGCGGCATGCAGGCGCAGGGCCCGGCGCGGGTAGCCCAGCCGGCCCCAGGCCTTGACGGCCTCGGCGACCGGCTCTGCGGCCAGCGCGGCCGGGGTGGGCCAACGTTCCATCCAGGCCTCCCACACCGGGAGCACCCGAACCACCGGGGTCTGCTGCAGCATGAACTCCGAGACCATCACGGCCCATGGCCCGGCAGGCTCGCGGCGCCATGGCAGGTCGCGGGCATGGGCGAGGTACCAGTCGGTGATTTCACGGTGGATCTTCGGCAGGTCGGGGTGGGCCACGATGGGGAGAAATCCTTTGGCTGGAAGGGGAATGCTGGCGATATCACTCTAGCTGGCGGCGTGGGAGTCGGGATCAAAACGATTGGTTTCGTAGCCTTGAGGCATGGCACAAAAGCAGGTCCGTTCCACCCGCCCCTCCGCACGGGTTTTTCGGCGTCGTCGACTCGCGGTGCTCATTGCCACGCTGGTTCTCATCGGGCTTTTGGCATGGGCCGGATTCGGCATTGCTTCCCTGCTGCGCCCCGCCGACCCGGGTGCCGCCCCGGCGCCAAGCCAGGGGGGAGGAAGCTCCCCGCAGGCATCCGTTGAACCCACCGCGGAGCCTTCCGCGGGCCCGGCGGTGTGCCCCGAGGGGGACGTGGTCGTCACGGCATCCACGGCCCGGGCCACCCACGGACCGGCCGACAACCCGGTGCTCGTGATGACGATCAAGAACGCCGGGACGACCGAGTGCCTGGTCAACGTGGGCACCAGCCAGCAGGATTTCTCCGTCACGAGCGGGGCGGACCGGATCTTTTCCACCTCGGACTGCGTGCAGGACCCGATGGACACGGAAATCGCCATCAAGCCGGGCGCCAGCGAGACCGCCCGCTTCACCTGGACCCGGGCGCGCAGCGCACCGGGCTGCAAGGTCGTCAACGCGAAGCCGCGGCCGGGCTGGTACGGATTCACCGCGAAACTGGGGGACCTGACCAGCGAGACCGCAAAGTTCGAATTGAAGTAGCGCGGCGGCCGGCCAGCTCTCCGGCTTAGAGGAAGCGGTCCAGCAGCGAGGACTCGGCGACGCGCGAGAGCCCCTCGCGCACGGTGCGGGCGCGTTGCTCGCCGATCCCGTCCACCGCCATCAGGTCCTCGATGTTGGCGGCCATCAGCCGCTGCAGGCCGCCGAAGTTGTTGACCAACCGGTCGGCCACCGCGCGCGGCACCGACTTGATGCCCGCGAGCAACCGGTGTCCCTTGGGCGCCACGACGGCCTCGAGCGAATCGATGCCGGGGCTGATGCCCAGGATGGCGGCGAACTTGCCCAGGTCGATCAGGTCGGTGGAATCAAGGTTCTGCAGTTTCTTCAGCGCCGCGTCGATGTCCAGTTCCTCGCGGCCCAGGTTCGAGTAGTCCTTCAGCAAAAGGTCCGAGCCCGGGCCAAGGCCTGCGGAAAGCTCGTCGAGCTGCAGCGCGAGCAGCCGGCCGTCGGCGCCGAGCTCCAGCACGTACTGGGCAATCTCCTCGGAGATGCGGCGCACCATTTCCTGGCGCTGCAGCACCGCCGCGACGTCGCGGACCGTCACGACGGCCTCGATCTCGGCCGCGGACAGCGCGCTGGTGACCTGGTCCAGGCGGGAGCGGTAGCGTTCCAGCGTGGCAAGTGCCTGGTTTCCGCGGGCCAGCACCGGTTCGGAGCCCTCGAGCAGGTAGCGGATGCCCTGGACGTACAGGGCGATGATGTGCATCGACTGCGAGACCGAGACGACCGGGAAACCGGTCTGGATGGCCACGCGCTCGGCGGTGCGGTGCCGGGTTCCCGATTCCTGGGTGGGGATCGAGTGGTCCGGGACCAGCTGGACCCCGGCACGCAGGATGTTGGAACCGTCCTTGTCGCAGACGATCGCCCCGTCCATCTTGGCCAGCTCGCGCAGCCGCGTGGGGGAGAAGGCGATATCGATGTCGAAGCCGCCGGAGCAGATCGAATCGACCACCCGGTCGTGCCCCAGCACGATCAGCGCGCCGGTGCGGCCGCGCAGGATGCGCTCCAACCCGTCGCGCAGCTCCGTTCCGGGTGCAACGCGGGCCAGCGTGGCGCGCAGCGCATCTTCGGGGCTCTTCGACATGGGTGGCCATTTCCTTCCAGGGGACTACTACCTATCGTATGGCCACGGCCGGACCCCGACCCGCCCTTTGGGGCAGGTCGGGGACACTTCGGTACCCCTTTGTTACCGAAGGCACGCTCAGGCGCCGGTCTTGACGCGTTGTTCGAAGGCGATGTCCAGGGCCTCGAGCACCGAGGAGACCGTGAAGACCCTGATCGAGTCCGGGATGTTCTTCGGCGGCTGCGGGGATGCCGGGACCATGGCGTAGCGGAATCCGAGCCGTTCGGCCTCGATGATCCGCCTGCCGATCTCCGGCACCGGGCGCACCTCCCCGGCCAGCCCGACCTCGCCGAAGGCCACGAACTGCGGCGGCAGCGGGTGGTTGTGCATCGAGGAGGCAAGCGCCAGCGCGGTGGCCAGGTCCGTTGCCGGTTCGCTCAGCTTGACCCCGCCGACGGTGGCCACGTAGGAATCGAGCCCGCCCAGCTCCATCCGGGCCCGCGATTGCAGCACCGCCAGGATCATCTGGGTGCGCGCCGCGTCCAGGCCGCTGGTGGCCCGGCGGGGGATGGCGCTGGTGGCCCGCGAGAGCAGGGTCTGCACCTCGGCAACCAGGGGCCGGCGGCCCTCGAGGGTCACGGTGATGCAGGTGCCGGGAACCGGGTCCTTGGTCCGGGTGACGAAGAGCCCCGAGGGGTCGGCCAGGCCCTCGATGCCGCCCTCGGTCAAGTCGAAGCAGCCGACCTCGTCGGTGGGGCCGTAGCGGTTCTTCAGGGCGCGCAGCAGCCGCAGGCGGGAGTGGCGCTCGCCGTCGAACTGGCACACCACATCCACCAGGTGCTCAAGCGTCCGCGGCCCGGCGATCGAGCCGTCCTTGGTGACGTGGCCGACCAGGATGGTGGTCATGTTCCGCCGCTTGGCCGCGTTGATCAGGGATGCGGCAACCTCCTTGACCTGGGAAATGCCGCCCGCGGTCCCGTCGACCTCGGACGAGGCCAGGGTCTGCACGGAGTCGATGATCAGCAGCTCCGGGTCGATCTTTTCCACCTGGCCCAGCGCGATGCCCAGGTCGGTCTCGGCGGTCAGATAGAGGGTCTCCGCCATCGCGTTGATGCGTTCGGCGCGGACCTTGACCTGGGCGGCGGATTCCTCGCCGGTGATGTACAGGACCCTGCGACCGGTGCGTGCGGCGCGCGCCGCGACGTCCAGCAGCAGCGTGGACTTGCCCACCCCTGGCTCCCCGGCCAGCAGGATGACGGCCCCGGGCACCAGCCCGCCGCCGAGCACCCGGTCAAGCTCATCCACCCCGGAGGTGCGGTAGGAGGCGGCGGTGGCATCGACCTCGCCGATGGGCTGGGCGGGGACCGCGATGGTGGTTGCCACGGTGGTCTTGGCCGTGACCGCGCCCATTTCCTCCACGGTGCCCCAGGCCTGGCATTCGCCGCAACGGCCCACCCATTTCACGGCGCTCCACCCGCATTCCGCGCAACGGTATGCGGGTGTGTTCTTGGTGCGGGAATTCTTAGCCATGTGCTTGATGCTAGTGCCCGGCGCCAACGGTTTGGTTTCGCCGCGGCGGGCTTTCGCTACAGGCGCGGCAGCAGTGCGACTGCGTCTTCGTGGCTGACGCCGGAGGCCTCGAGCAGGTCGACCACCAAGGGGCGCAACAGCAGCACCATGCCCTCGCCCTGCAGCCCGCTGACCTGAAGCGTCTGGGGATCCAGCCGGGCTGCGCACTCGGCCAGCTCGCGCTGCGCCCGCCCCACGGCCCGTTGGTACCCGGACTCGTTTGTTTCCAGCACCGCATAGCCGAAGGCGTCCACGGCCTCGGCCAACTCACCCAGCAGGCTGGCCACGGCTTCTACCCCGCGGTCGGTCAGCGCGCCGTGGTTGATCACCGTGGCCAATCTCCGGGCCAGGACCCGGGAGTTGCGCATCGCCAGGTCTGTTTTTTCGGCCGCGATCGACAACCGCTCCAGGTCCGAACGGCGTCGCCGGTGGGCAGGGGCCAGTGTGGCAACCTCGTGTGCCACGTTCAGTGCCGCGGGCAGGGAGTCCATGAGCTTTTGGGTGCCGCGGGCGCGGACCAGTGCGTGGAAGGCCAGGGTGGCATCCGAGGAGCTCACGGCGCGCGCGCACTCCTGGAGAATCCCCGAAAGCTCACTGAGCAGCTTGCCGAGTTCGGCAATGGGTGTGCGGCGCGGGTCCCGCGGAAAGACCATGACAATCAACAGGCCGCACAGCGAGCCGACCACGGCGTCCAGGGAGCGGCTGAACGGGCCGGCCGCATCGGCGATGGGCAGCAGGACCACGAGCACCGACTGCAGGCCCAGCTGGGTGGTGAAGATGGGACCGGAATCCAGGAAACGGGCGATCGTCAGGGACAGGAAGAGCACCAATCCCGCCTGCCACAGGCCGCTTCCCAGCAAGGTGAGTAGCAGGTCGCCGACCGCCACGCCCAGGGTGCAGCCGATGGCGACTTCAAGGGATCGGCGCACCGTGGTCGCGGTGCCGAAGCCCAGCACCAGCAGGCCGCTGGTTGCGGCAAAGATCGGCCCGACGTGCCCCAGCAATTGCTCGGCAATCCAATAGGCCAGCACCGCGGAGGCGGTCATCTGGATGATCCTGGGGAACGAAGTGCCCGCGCGGCGCATGCCCACGCGGTAGCGGCGCTTGACGAAGGTCCATGCTCCGCCCGCCGAAGTTCCGATTCCCATGGGCAACAGTCTGTCACGGCTTGGGCGCCGCACCGGCAAGTGTTAAACGTGACGCGAAACACCGGTGCGAATCAGCCGTGTTCACCTTGCGTTCACCTTCATCGCAGTAGCTGGTTACCTGCGGGGCCTAACTTCGTATTGAAGCGATGTGCCGGCGTGCGCATCCTTGGGAACAAACCAGGACGACACGTTTCGTCATTGACAGGCATTTGAAAGAGGATAACTCGTGAAGCTTCATCGCATTGGCAGCGCGGCTGCTGTTCTTACCGTCGCCGCCCTGGCCCTGACCGCCTGCGGTTCGGACAGCCCGACCGCCTCGGCCGGCACGGCTGACTCGACCGGCGGCTCCGCCGCTGCGGTTTCCGGCACGTTGACCGGTTCCGGCGCGTCCTCGCAGAAGTCCGCCATGGAAGCCTGGAAGGCCGGCTTCGAAGCCGCCACCCCCGGCACCATGGTCCAGTACTCCCCGGACGGTTCCGGCGCGGGCCGCAAGGCCTTCCTGGCCGGCGGCGCGCAGTTCGCAGGCTCGGATGCCTACCTGAAGGACGAGGAAATCGAATCCTCGAAGGAAATCTGCGGCCCCGAGGGTGCCTTCAACGTCCCGGCCTACGTTTCCCCGATCGCGGTTGCCTTCAACCTTCCGGGCGTCGAAACCCTGAACCTTGACGCGGCCACCATCGCCAAGATCTTCAAGCTGGAAATCACCAAGTGGAACGATCCGGCCATCGCCGCAACCAATGAAGGCGTGAGCCTTCCGGACACCGCCATCACCGTGGTGCACCGCAACGACGAGTCGGGCACGACCGAGAACTTTGTCGACTACCTCGCGGCCGCCGCGAAGGACGTCTGGACCTACGACGTCTCCGGCGACTGGCCCAAGGACCTCGCAAGCGAGAACGCCAAGGGCACCTCCGGCGTCGTGGCCACCACGACCGCCACCGAGGGCGCAATCACCTACGCCGACTTCTCCGCCGTGGGCAAGCTCGGCACCGTGAACGTGAAGGTCGGCGACGACTTCACCGAGATCTCCGCGGAGGCAGCCGCCAAGGGCGTCGAGGCAGCCACCCCGGTCGAAGGCCGCGGTGAACTGGACATGTCCCTGGACCTGAAGCGCGACACCACCGAGTCCGGGTCCTACCCGATCATCCTGGTCTCCTACCACGTGTTCTGCTCCAGCTACAAGGACCAGGCAACCGTTGACCTGGTCAAGAGCTTCGGCGAGTACGTGCTCTCCGAAGCCGGCCAGAAGGAAGCAGCAGCTTCCGCCGGAAACGCACCGCTCTCTGCCAAGATGAGCGAAGCGGCAATCAAGTCGATCGACTCCATCAAGGTTGCTTCCTAGCTGTCACACTCCCGCCGGGGAACGTCGAATCATCGATATTCCCCGGCGGGCGCAGTAGCATCGCACTTGCCCCTCTCCACATCCCGGCGCAAGCGGGCCGTCCGATCCCCCTGAACCCGTTTGCACAACATCCAAAGGCTTACCCATATGACTACCAACGCGCTTCGGCGCAACGGATCCAAGGGACAGGCCGGAGACAAAATCTTCTCCGGTGCCGCGCTGGGCGCAGGCATCCTGATCCTCGCAACGCTGCTTGCGGTGGCGATCTTCCTGTTCATCCAGGCGCTGCCCACCTTCACCGCCGACCCGACGCTGGTCAGCGGCGGCGAGGGCTTCCTCGCCTACATCTTCCCGATCGTCATCGGCACCGTCATCGCGGCTGCCATAGCCCTGGTGATCGCCACCCCGGTCGGCATTGCCGTGGCGCTGTTCATCTCGCACTACGCCCCGCGCCGGCTGGCCGCCGGGCTCGGCTACGTCATCGACCTGCTGGCAGCGATCCCGTCGGTCATCTACGGAGCCTGGGGCTACCTGGTGCTGGCCCCGGCGCTGGTCCCCAGCTTCCAGTGGCTGTCCGAGAACCTCGGCTTCATCCCGCTCTTTGAAGGCCCGGCTTCGCAGACCGGCAAGACCATCCTCACCGCCGGCATCGTGCTCGCCGTGATGGTCCTTCCGATCATCACCTCGCTGAGCCGCGAGATCTTCCTGCAGACCCCGAAGCTGCATGAGGAAGCCGCGCTCGCGCTGGGCGCCACGCGCTGGGAAATGATCACCATGTCGGTGCTTCCCTTCGCCCGCCCCGGCATCATCTCCGCCGTGATGCTCGGCCTGGGCCGCGCCCTGGGTGAGACCATGGCCGTTGCCCTGGTGCTGTCCACCGGCGGGTTGATCCCGTCGCTGATCAAGTCCGGCAACCAGACCATCGCCGCGGAGATCGCACTGAACTTCCCCGAGGCCTTCGGCCTGCGCCTGGCCGAGCTGATCGCCGCCGGTCTGGTGCTGTTCGTGATCACCCTGGTGGTCAACCTCATCGCCCGGGCCATCATCGCCCGCCACAAGGAATTCTCGGGAGCCAACTGATGAGTGCCACAACCACGCGCAAGACCTCGAACGATTCGCGCAACGTGCAGAACCCGCCGCCGGTTGCCCGCAAGCGCAACTCCCTGGCCAAGGGCCACCTGCCCCGCTGGGCGGTGCCGGGCATCGCCGCGGCCTCGCTGATCCTGGGGGCCGCGGCCTCCACGCTCGGCGGCTTCTCGGTGGCAACCCTGGCCATCTACACAGCCATCATCTTCGTCATCGCATCCACCGTCATCACCACGCTGGTGGAGGGCCCGCGCCAGGGCCGCAACGCGCTGGCCACGAACCTGGTCTACGCAGCCTTCCTGCTGGCACTGATCCCGCTGGCTTCCGTGCTGTTCACGGTGCTGCAAAAGGGACTGCCGGGCATCAACACGCACTTCCTGTTCCACTCCATGAACGGGATCACCGGCGCGGTCGACAACGCCAGCGTCGAAGACGGCACCCCGGTGCTCGGCGGGGCCTACCACGCGGTCATCGGCACGCTGCTGATCACCCTGTGGTCGACGGTCATCTCGGTGCCCGTGGGCATGCTGACAGCAATCTACCTGGTCGAATACGGAAAGAACGGGCCGCTGGCCCGCGCCATCACCTTCTTCGTCGACGTGATGACCGGCATCCCCTCGATCGTCGCCGGCCTCTTCGCCACCGCGCTGTTCGCGGTGCTGCTGGGCCCCACCGCCCGCATGGGCATCGTCGCCGCAGTCGCGTTGAGCGTGCTGATGATCCCCACGGTGGTCCGCTCCACCGAGGAAATGCTCAAGATCGTCCCGAACGAGCTGCGCGAGGCCGCCTACGCCTTGGGCGTGCGCAAGTGGCGCACCATCGCCAAGGTCGTCATCCCCACGGCCATCTCCGGCATCGCTTCCGGCGTCACCCTGGCCATCGCCCGTGTCATCGGCGAAACCGCACCGATCCTGGTCACCGCCGGTCTGGCGAACAACATCAACGTGAACGTCTTCGGCAACTGGATGGCCACGCTGCCGACGTTCATCTACTACCAGATCCTCACCCCGACCTCGCCGACCAACGTGGACCCCTCGATCCAGCGTGCCTGGGCCGCGGCCCTGCTGCTGATCATCATGGTCATGGTGCTCAACCTCGGTGCCCGGCTGGTTGCCGGCCTGTTCGCCCCCAAGAAGGGCCGTTGAGCCTTTAGGCTCCGGACCCGACACAAAAAACTTTCTAAGGAACAACCACCATGTCAAAGCGCATCGACGTCAAAGACCTCAACGTCTACTACTCCAAGTTCCTGGCTGTTGAAGATGTCAACATCGAAATCGAAGCCAAGTCCGTCACCGCGTTCATCGGCCCCTCGGGCTGCGGGAAGTCCACCTTCCTGCGCACCCTGAACCGCATGCACGAGGTCATCCCCGGCGGCCGCGTCGAGGGCGAGGTCCTCCTGGACGGGGACAACCTCTACGAATCCGGCGTCGACCCGGTGACCGTGCGCAGCCAGATCGGCATGGTCTTCCAGCGGCCCAACCCGTTCCCGACCATGTCCATCAAGGACAATGTGCTGGCCGGGGTCAAGCTCAACGGCAAGAAGATCTCCAGGTCCGATGCGGACTCGCTGGTGGAGAAGTCGCTGCGCGGGGCCAACCTCTGGAACGAGGTCAAGGACCGCCTGGACAAGCCCGGATCGGGCCTCTCCGGCGGCCAGCAGCAGCGCCTGTGCATCGCCCGCACCATCGCGGTGAAGCCGCAGGTGATCCTGATGGACGAGCCGTGCTCGGCCCTGGACCCGATCTCCACCCTGGCCATCGAGGACCTGATCAACGAGCTCAAGAGCGAGTTCACCGTGGTGATCGTGACCCACAACATGCAGCAGGCCGCACGCGTGAGCGACAAGACCGCGTTCTTCAACATCGCCGGAACCGGCAAGCCCGGCAAGCTGATCGAATACGCGGAAACCGCGACGATCTTCTCCAACCCGGCCGTCAAGGCCACCGAGGACTACGTCTCGGGCCGCTTCGGATAATCCCGCCCGGGGAAAACACGCAACACCAGAATTCGCCGGCATGACCGAACAGGTCGTGGCGGCGGTACCGGAAGGGGGATCTTCCGGGGATCCCTGGAGGGGGATCGCGACGGCGGAGGAATGTGCGCGAGTCTTGCGCACATTCCTCCGCCGTCGCCTCGTTTAAGCCCAACAGGCCTGGTTGTTCAGCCGCATGCCTGGCCCGTTCCGGAGGAAATCCGGATTCAGGTCGGCAGATGCGAAGGATCTTGGGCTTGCCCTTGCCTCACCACACCAGGGTCGACTTTTTGCGGAAAACGACCTGCCCTTCCGTAAAGTCGCTGGGAGACGACATCTTTGCTTCGCCTTTAGCGGCCCTCTCCACGGAGTGTCGCATCACTGCGGGAAGCGCCTCAGAGAATGGATCGATGGTTCCTTTACGATGAATGCCAAGCACCGCGCGCCGACCGGGCCGAAGCCGAACAGACGGCCATCGAAGGCCCGGAAAGCCAGCCGCATGGGCCTGGTTCCGCAGATCATTTCCATAGCCGTGCTGCTTTCAGGCCTGTCGTGGGGTGGCGTCTCGTTGGCGACATCCATTGTTGAGAAACGAGAACTGACACAAACTAGGGGTGCAGGCACCGGCCACGGTCACCCAGCACCACAAGAAAACCGTGGGCGGCAGAACCACCAGCGTGTACCACCTGATTGACTACACCTTCACGCCAATCGGCAAGGCAGAGGAACACCCCACCGAGGTGATATTGCCCTCGGATCTGTGGAACACGGTGGAAGCCGGCTCAACAATCATGGTGACGTACAACGCCTCAAACCCCGCCGACAACCAGCCGACGATGATACTCAAGCGCCTATCGCCGTTTGCGTCCGACATGATCGGCATGTTGGTAGGAATAGCGGTGGCGGTGGTCTTCACTTGGTTCTCGTGGCAGTTGTTCCGGGTGATCACATCACGACGGCGAAAGCCCAAAACCCCCAACCCGGGAACCCGCGGAACCGCGACGGGCACGGCGAAGCCTGACAGGTCCAAGGTCCAGCAGGTAGCCGCCGAGTTCGGCGTGCTGGCGCTTCTGCTGCTCATCTTTCTTGCGATCCTGGCGGCGTTCTTCACCGTGTTTGTCTGTGGCATAGAATTCGTCGGTCCACTCGTTGTGGAGTTGATGCAGAATAGCCTGCTCTGAGTCGCGCGGGGTTCGAGGCAGGCACCATCTCCGAGCGGGACGCTACGATGCCCTGCACCGTCGCCACCGCCACGGCGGCCCGATTAGCCCGGAGGGATAGTTGGCACGCACGTGTGGAGCGGTGTGGGATCGCACGATTTGGCGGTGCCGCGCCACCGGGCCTGCCCGCAGCGGGCCCGTGACCTCGGTATGGTGGGGAGCCGGTACGACCCCCAAATAGGAGGAAACAACGTGAGCCAAGAAACCGCAGCGGTGCACCACGTGAGCCGGGCCGGGGACCTGCACGGGTTCGTGGTGAAGGCCATGGCCGCGGTCGGGGCCTCCGGGACGGATGCCGCCTACATGGCGGACCAGCTGCTCGCCTCGGAGCTGGCCGGCCACCCCTCGCACGGGATGCGCAGGCTTCCCGAGTACGTCGACCGGGCGCTGAAGGGATTCGCGCGGCCGGGGGCCCGGGCCTCGATCGAGCTGGACACCGGCTCCCTGGTGCGCATGGACGGCAACGGCACCTACGGGCACTTTGCGCTGCGCGATGCCACGGCGGTGGCCGTGGCCCGTGCCAAGGCCCACGGGATCGCCGCGGTCGCCGTGCGCAACAGCGAGTATGCGGGGCGGTTTGCCCCGTTCTGCCAGGAGGCGGCCAACGCCGGGGTGGCGACCCTGCTGTTCGGGAACAACAACGGTGCCGGGCAGGTCGTGGTGCCGCCGGGCGGCACCCGGGCCCGGCTGTCGACCAACCCGATTGCCGCCGGGGTCCCGCGCGCGAGTGCACCGCACCTGGTCATCGACTTTGCCACCAGCACGGTGGCCGGCGGCCGGCTGGCGGAGGAACGCGACCGCGGTGCCGAGCTTCCCGACCAGTGGGTGACCCCCGAGGGGCTGCTCAAGCCCTTCGGCGGGTTCAAGGGCTTCGGGCTGGCGCTGCTGGTCGAGGCCCTGGGCGGGGCGCTGACGGGCTCGGAAACCGTGTCGGAGCGGAAGACGGCCGACCACCAGGGGACCCTGGTCATCGCGATCGACGTGGCGCAGCTGCGCGAGCTGCACGACTTCACCGCCCAGGTCGAGGAGTTCATCGCCCATGTGAAATCCGGCGAACCGGAGGACGGCAACGGACCCATCCGGGTGCCGGGCGAAGGCCCGTCGGTGGGGGACGGCTGCCCGGCAGGGCACCCGGTGGAGGTCAACTCCAGGACCTGGTCGGAACTCGGGCGGATCGCCGCGGAGCTGAAGCTGGCAATGCCCGCGTTGACCCAGGGGCGCTAATTTCCAAGGGCAATGGCCAAGGGGCCGTTGCCCGGCGGGCGCTCGCCGGTCAGTTCACCAGCGGGTGCATGGCCAGGTACAGGATCCCGCCCACGACGGCGCACACCAGTGGGGTGGCGACCCAGTGCCGCAGGATGCGGTTCACGTGCCGCCAGGTCACGGACTCAAAGCGCTGGTTTGCGCCGGCCCCGACAATCGAGCTGGTGACCGCCTGGGTGGTGGAGATCGGCAGGTGGATCAGCATGGCGCCGAGGAATAGCATGGCCGCGGAGACCGACTGGGCGACCATGCCGCGCAACGGGTCCATGTTGACCAACCGGTAGGCAAGGGTGTGGGCGATGCGCCAGCCGCCAAAGAGGACACCGGCGGCCAGGCAGCCGGCGCCGAGCAGCTGCGGGCCGAGCATGATGGAGCCGGGCTCGGCTGCACCGGCGGTCACCAGGGCCAGGGTCAGGAAGGCACCGGTGCGCTGGCCGTCCTGCAGCCCGTTGCCCAGGGCCACCGCGCACGCCGCAATGGCCTGGCCGGCACGGGACACGCCGTTGACGTCGGAGGCCGTGGAATGGCGCACCAGCCAGGTGACGGGGATGACCAGGGCGTAGGAGACGGCGAAGGCGAAGACCGGGGTGAAGACCAGCGGCAGCAGCACCCCGCCGGCGAGCATTCGCCAGGCGTCATGCACGCCGTCGTTGCCCAGCAGCGCGGAGGCGCCGGAGGCCCCGGCAAGCGCCGCGATCAGCGAATGCGTGGAGGACACCGGCAGCCCGCGCCACCAGCACAGCAGCGCCCAGGCGCCGCCCGCAAGCAACGCGGACAGCAGCAGGGCCAGGCCCGGGATCCCGGTCGGGACGTTGAGTTCCACCGCCGAGATCAGGTAGACCCCGAAGCTGGTCGAAAGCATGGTGCCCGCGAAGGTGAAGAACGCCGCCACCAGGACCGCATAGGTGGGGGTCAGCGCCCGGTTGCGCACCGCGACTGCAACGGAGTTCGAGGCGTCGCGGAAGCCGTTGAGGAACGCGAAGGCGCAGGTGCACAACAGCACCACGACCATCATGAAGGATTGTCCGGTAATCACGCCCGGCTCAGGATTCCTTGACCAGGACTCGGCCAAGGTGGTCGGCCACGGCGCGCAGGGATTGCGCAGAGGCCAGGAACTGCTCGGCGACCGAGCGGTGGCGGATGATGGTTCCGGCCTTGCTCAGTTCCCCGATCTCCCCAACCCAGGTTCGGTGGGTCCGGTGCGCCCGCTTGGAGATCCGCACCAGTTCCAGCCACAGGTCCTCGAGGTCGTCCAGGTGCTGGAGCTGGCCCAGGGCCTGGGTGGTGAGCTCGGCCTGCCGCCCGATGAGTTCAAGCTGTTCGGCCGCCCGGTGCGAAAGCTGGCGCTTGCCCAGGTGGGAGATGAGGTCGCCGGCGCCGCTGAGCTGTTCGACCGCCTCGTGGAGCAGGCGGGAAAAGGTGTAGACGTCCTCGCGCGGCAACGGGTTGACGTAGCTGGTGCGCAGGTGGGTGAGCACCGCGTAGTGCAGGTCGGTGGTCTTGACCTCGGAGGCGTTGAGCGCCTCGAGGTGCAGTTCGCGGTCCTCGTCGGATCCAAGCATTTCGGAGAGCACGCCGACGCAGTGGTGGACCTCGGTGGCCAGGTCGCGCAGGAGCTCTAGGCCACGCGTGTCCGATGGGAACAATCTAAACTTCACGAAGATACCACCGGATGGAAAGGAAAGTGCGGGTCGATGCCCAGTTTACGCATCGAAGGTTAACAAGCCCGTCCGGGACGGTGTGAAGTGTGTCCCCTGAGAATGCGGGGAAGAAGTTGGCGGTGCCGAACCGGGAGCGCCTCTCGGCGGAAGGCCGCTCGTAGCGGCTGAAAGTTGGAGCCCGGGGCTGCCGCGGTCCGGCACCGTGAGTCCAGTTTTCTAGGAAACAGGCCTTCCTGTCAACATGGGGCGCCCCATATTCGCGCGCAGCGTGAAGGAATTCTCAGTCAAGCTCCCCTGCCCGCCATGAGGCAGCCGCGGATTCCAGGTCCTCGGCGGTCTTCACCAGGGCGTGGGCCCGGGTGGTCATCAGCGTGGCACGCTCCGGGTGTGAGAGCTCGGCCGCGTCGGCTTGTTCGGCCTGGCCCAGGGCGATGACCCGGCAGTAGGCGGCGGTGCGTTCCAAGGCGACGTCGAACTCGCCGTCGAAGGCGCCCGTGAGGATCGAGCTGGTCATGGCGCACAGCTCCTCGGCGCCCGGAGGCTCCGCGGCTCCGGCAACGACGCGCTCGACCTGGGCCAGGTGGGCGCCGGCGGCAAAGAAGGAGGCCATGGCCTCGGGGTTGTTGACCGTTGCGGCTCTGATTGCGTACAAGCGCCACAGCGCCCCGGGAAGCGACCGGGCCGGGGCCTTGGACCAGAGCTCCGCAATGACCTCCAGGCCCTCGTCCTCGGCGAGCCGCACGAGGCGCTCGCGGACCTGGGGGTCGTTGTTGAGTTTTCCGGCGTGGACCAGCGCCTGGGCCGAGAGGTGCGCGGCCTCCGAGACGCGTGCCGGATCGGCGCCGCCTTCGAACGGGTCGAAGTCCATGGGCGCGAACGGCTTGGGCTTGTGGTGGCGGAACGTGGTTGCCGGAGGAGTCAATGCTGGATGGCCTTTCATGGGCTAGAGGATACTCTGCCCGGCTGGATACTTGCCCATCGGCGGGCAGGCCGGCCGGACCGGAGGCAACATGCGTGGTGACCGCTGCGGCCGCTGCCCCGCCCGGGTCCAGGCCTGCGCGGCCCGCCAATTGGAGTTGGGCCGCTGCCTGCCCTGGCCGGGAAGCCGGTGGGCAACGCGGCCATGACGAGGGTGACCACCACAAACCCCCGGGTTCCACGTGCCGGTTGAATCTGGCCAGGATGTCCAGAAGATGCCGGGTTATCCGCTAATATGGGTGATGGCTAAGTGCCAATGCGCCTTTAGCTCAGTTGGTAGAGCACTGGACTTTTAATCCATTGGTCGCGGGTTCGAGCCCCGCAGGGCGCACAGATCAGTCCCCGTTCTCCTTGGGAGAGCGGGGATCTTCTGTTTCCGGATGGCTTGGCCAGCGATGGCCCGGCCTCGTGATCGTCCTGCGTCATGCCAGGAGTGCCAGCGCGTGTTTCAGGCCCGAACTGATGGACGGCACTGCCCCCGACCCGCGTCGGCTTGGCCCCGGGCCCCCTTGTTCCCTTCGGCCGTCGAACTGCGGCCTGCGCTCGCGGACGGCAGCCCCCGCGCGCAACGAAGCCCCCGTGCCAAGCAGCAAGCGATGGCGACCGGCCCGGGGTGCCCCGGGCGCGTGAGGGGCGGTGCGCCACCGCCGAAATCAAACGACCAAGATTCGGGAATTTCCCTCTTGCGCGACCGCTATTCAGTGTTACTATTTAGTGGTAGTTAGCAGTACAGAGTAGTTAGGGAGAGGGGTTCCGTGGGCAAGCAAATGACCGAGATGCTCAAGGGCACGCTCGAGGGCATGATCCTCGCGATCCTGGCCGTGCGGCCGGCATACGGCTACGAGATCACGGCCCGGCTGCGCGAGGAGGGCTTCTCCGACATCGTCGAGGGCACCGTATACGCCGTGCTGATCAGGATCGAGAAGCGCGACCTCGTCGACGTCGAAAAGGTCCCGTCCGAAAAGGGGCCACCACGCAAGGTCTACTCGCTGAACGCACAGGGCGGCGAGTACCTGGAGGAGTTCTGGGGGACCTGGAGCTTCCTTGCGGAACGGATCGCAGAACTGAAGCAGCACATTGAAAACACGCAGGAAAAAGGAGAGTAGACATGGCAGCAAAATGGATCGAACTGGTCACCGGATCGTTCGAGGATAAGAAACGCTGGCGCCAGTACAAGGCGCGCAAGGAACAGCTCCCCACGAGCTATCGAACCGCGATCGACGGGATCGAGCGCTACTTCATGTACGCCGGGTCGATCGTCAAGGGCGATGTCTTCATGCAGATGCTCGAGGACCTCGCCGACCTGATCGAGCGCGCAGCCACCGACGGCACCCCGATCCGGGACATCGTCGGGGAAGACCCGGTCGAGTTCGCCGATGCCTTCATCGCAAACTACGCGGATGGCCAATGGATCAACAAGGAACGCAAACGCCTGAACGATGCCATCGACCAGTCCGTCGACGAAGCCTGACCCCACCGGAAACGGAGAAACCCCTATGGAAACAGACCAAGCCCCCGGGCCCGCGATCCGGGTGCGGGGCATCGAGAAATCCTTCAAGGACCTGCAGGTGCTGCGGGGCGTCGACTTCGACGTGTGGACGGGCAGCATCTTCGCGCTGCTCGGCTCCAACGGCGCCGGAAAGACCACGCTGGTGCGGATTCTCTCGACGCTGCTGAAGGCCGACGCGGGCACCGCGGCGGTCAACGGCTTCGACGTCGCCGCCCAGCCAAGCCAGGTGCGCGAGTCGATCAGCCTGACCGGCCAGTTCGCCGCGGTCGACGAGGTGCTCACCGGCCGGGAGAACCTGGTGCTGATCGCCAGGCTGCGCCACCTGAAGGACCCCGGCGCGATCGCCGAGGACCTGCTAGCCCGCTTCGGGCTCACCGAGGCGGGGAACCGCAAGGCCTCGACGTACTCCGGCGGCATGCGCCGCCGGCTCGACATCGCGATGAGCCTGATCGGCAATCCGCCGGTCATCTTCCTCGACGAGCCCACCACCGGACTGGATCCGCAGGCCCGACTCGAGGTGTGGCAGACCGTCAGGGGCCTTGCCGCCGCCGGCACGACCGTGCTGCTCACAACGCAATACCTTGACGAGGCCGAGACCCTGGCGGACCGCATTGCGATCCTGCACAGGGGCACCATCATCCAAAACGGCACCCTCGCCGAACTCAAGGCACTGCTCCCGCCCGCCAAGCTCGAATACGTCGAGAAGCAGCCTTCCCTCGAAGACGTCTTCCTGGCCCTCGTCGAAGAGAGCGGCGGGATTGACACCGCCACGGGCGGCCGCACCGACGGCACGGTCCAAGCGGGAAAGGAAATCCAATGACCACCCACGTCCTGGCCGACACCGGCGTCCTGACCGGCCGCTCGCTGCGCCACATTCTGCGCAGCCCCGACACCATCATCACCACCGTCATCACCCCGATCGCCCTGATGCTGCTGTTCGTGTACGTGCTCGGCGGCGCGATCAATACCGGCTCCGGGCAGTCATACGTCAACTACATGCTCCCGGGCATCCTGTTGATCACCATCGCCTCCGGCGTCGCGTACACCGCCTACCGCCTGTTCCTGGACATGCAGGGCGGCATCTTCGAACGCTTCGCCTCCATGCCGATCGCCCGCTCGTCCGTGCTCTGGGCCCACGTGCTGACGTCCCTGGCCGCAAACCTTCTCTCCGTTGCGGCGGTCGTCGGCGTCGCGCTGCTCATGGGCTTCCGCACGGGGGCCTCGGTGGGCGCCTGGATCGCCGTGGTCGGCACCCTGGTCCTCTTCACCCTCGCGCTGACCTGGATCGCCGTGATCGCCGGACTCTCGGCAAAGACGGTCGACGGGGCTAGCGCGTTCAGCTACCCGTTGATCTTCCTCCCGTTCATCTCTTCGGCCTTCGTGCCCACCGGGTCGATGCCCGGCCCCGTGGCGTGGTTCGCCGAGAACCAGCCGGTGACCTCCATCGTGAACACCGTCCGGGCATTGTTCGCCCAGCAGCCCGTCGGCAACGACATCTGGATCGCGCTGGCCTGGCTGCTCGGCATCCTGGCCGTCTCCTACGGGTTCGCGATCGCCAAGTACCGCCGCAAGATCCGCTGAGGCGCCGGGGCCCGCAGCTCCGCCGCCGTGAACGTCACGCGACAAAGCGGCGTTGGCTTGTGAAGACACAGGCCACGTCGCTTTCGTCGTGCCAAGCGAGGGGGCCGTGGAGGGGCCTGGTGCGGCAGCACGGCCAGCCGGGGAAGGGCCGGGCGGAGATCGGGAAAATCCGCGACACCAAGACATCCGGAGAAGCTGCGTTGCTTCCGCGCCCCGCCGGGATCAGCCAAGGGGCAAAGGTGCTGTCGACCCCGTCCTTCGAAGTAGCAATGTTGCGCAGGACACAGTGCCCCGGATATCGTGGCATCGTCAGGCGGAACGATTCTGCAGTTCTGGCCGTCGCTCTAAAAATGGGCGAAATCCGGGCGCAATGCCCGAAGACGAATATGGCCATAATTCTTTTTGCTGCATTCGAAAGTCACAAAAATGTCTACAGTTTCCGCTGCCGTTTCCCGCGCCCTTTTAACCTGCACCTCCGAGATCTTCGGGGTCATGGGGAACGGCAATGCCCATTTCCTTGACGCCGCCGTGCGCACCGGGTTCCGCTTCACCGCCGTGCGCCACGAAGCCGCCGCCGTCACCGCCGCAGATGCCTACTTCCGCGTCACCGGAAGGCCCGCCATCGCCACCACCACCTACGGCGCGGGCTTCAGCAACGCGGTCACCCCGCTGGCCGAGGCCGCCAAGGCCCGGGTCCCGATGGTGCTGCTCACCGGCGACCAGCCCACCGCCGGCGCCCGTCCGTGGGACATCGACCAGAAGGCCGTCGGCGACGCCGTGGGTGCCAAGACCTTCGTGGTCGATGCCCGGCGCCCCATGGCCATTGCCCTAAAGGCCGTGGCCCACGCCCTGCGCGAGCGCACCGCGGTGGTCATCTCGATTCCCTACGACATCGTCGCCGACGAAGCCGCCGAGGAACAGGCCCCTGCCCTGGCGGACTTCGCCCTTGATCCCGGCTACCCGTCCGCCGCACCGCAACTGCTCGCACAGGCCGCCTCGGCCCTGAACGAGGCCAAGCGCCCGCTGGTGCTCTACGGGCGCGGGGCGCGCCTGGCCGGTGCCGCGAACGCGATCACCGCGCTCGCCGATTCCCTGGGTGCGCTGAGTTCCAGCACCGTCCTGGCGCCGAACCTGCTGGCCGGGCGCCACGGCGACCTGGGGATCACCGGCGGCTTTTCCTCGGAAGAAACCGCGGCACTGGTCCACGAGTCCGACGTGGTGCTGGTGCTCGGGGCGGGCCTGAACCAATTCACCACCCGTTTCGGGGAGCTGTTCAACGACGGTGCCCAGGTGGTCCAGGTCGATGTCGCGCAGGCAGCGACCAGCCCGCGGGTGGATGCCTTCATCCGGGCCGACGCCGCGGCGGTTGCGACCGCCTTGCTGCCGCTGGTGGCCCGGCGCGCGACCGGTGCGCGCTGGGTGGACCAGGCGGGAGACCGCCTGGCCCGGACCGGCGACCATGCGCCCGGGGATGAGACGGCGCCGGACGGGCTGCTCGACCCCCGCACGGTGGCCCGGGAACTGGATTCGATCATGCCGGCGGAGCGCGTGGTGGTGCAGGACGGCGGGCACTTCATCGGCTGGGGCCCGATGTACTGGAAGGTGCCGGGCCCGCACGCGCTGCACCTGGTGGGCACCGCCTACCAAAGCATCGGACTGGGCCTGGCCTCCGCGGTGGGTGCCGGGGCTGCAGCGCCGGATTCCACGGTCGTGCTGGCCAGCGGGGACGGCGGCTTCCTGATGGGGCTGGCGGACCTGGAATCGGTCATCCGCTCGGTGCGCAGCGGCATCATCGTCATCTACAACGACGCCGGCTACGGGGCCGAGATCCACCAGTACGGCTCGATCGGGCTGCACGAGGGGCCCATGCTGATTCCCGAGGTCGACTTCGCCGCCGTGGCCCGTGGGCTCGGCGCCCGGGCCACCAAGGTCCGCACCATCGAAGACCTCGCGGGCCTGCGGGACTGGGTCGCCGCCGGCGCCAACGGGGTGTTCCTGGTGGACTGCCGCATCTCCCCGGAGGTGCGCGCCCCCTACATGGAAGAGGTCCTTCAGGCCAACCGCAGGGCCGCCGAGGTGCGCCGCTGAGCCCGCTGCCGGCGGCTCCCCGCGGGGCCGCCGGATTCCGCCGGAAGAAAAACCGTTGAGTGGATAAATTATTGACCTACCGTCAAGTAGGTTCCGCGCCTAGGGTGGGAGGGTGCATTACCTGATCCGTACGGCCCTGGCCGCAGCAGCAGTGGGCGCATTGGCCCTCGGGGGAGCCGTCCCGGCGCAGGCCCGGCCCGTGACCGAAGTGAGGTCGAGCATCGTGCACCCCGACAGTGCGGCCACCGCGCCCATCCCCGATGGTTTCGACACCGTGGGACCAAGGCTGCGGGTGGCAACCTTCAACGCCTCGCTCAACCGGCCCCAGCCCGGGCAGTTGGCCCTGGAACTCGAGTCGTTTGTCGACCCCCAGGCGCAGGCCGTGGCCGAGATCGTCCAGCGCAACGCCCCGGACGTGCTGCTGCTCAACGAGTTCGACCACGACGCCGAGGGTGCCGCCGCGGAAAGCTTCAGGGACAACTACCTGGCCCGCTCCCAGCGCGGACAGGCGCCCATCGACTACCCCTACATGTACCTGGCCCCCTCCAACACGGGCATCCCCAGCGGCGCCGACCTCGACGGGGACGGCGTCGTAGGCGGCCCGGCCGACGCGCTGGGCTACGGCGACTTCGAGGGACAGTACGGCATGGTGCTGTATTCGAAGTACCCCATCGACACCGCCAACGTGCGCACCTTCCAGAAGTTCCTGTGGAAGGACATGCCCGATTCCCGGCTGCCGACCCGGCACTACGACGAACTGGTCCGCGGCGTGCTGCGGCTGCCCAGCAAGTCCATGTGGGACGTGCCGGTCCAGGTCGGCGGGCAAACGGTCCACGTGATTGCCGCCCACCCCACCCCGCCGGTCTTCGACGGCCCCGAAAAACGCAACCAGGCACGCAACCACGACGAGATCCGGATGGTCAACGACTACCTCGGCGGCAGCGGCAGCTACATCTACGACGATGCGGGCAAGCGCGGCCCGCTGGCCCCGGGCAGCAACTTCGTGGTGCTCGGGGACCTGAACGCCGATCCGCGCTCCGGGGATTCCAGCCCGGAGGCCATCAGGGAGCTGCTGGAAAACCCGCTGCTGGTTGATCCGCTGCCCGCAGTGCCCCAGGCCGCGGGCGACCCGGTGCGCGGGCTTGCCGGGATCACGCGCGACGTGACGGGCACCGCCGACTTCGGGAGGGGAGGCGCCGGGGTGCTGCGCGTGGACTACGTCCTGCCCTCGGCGACGCTGCCGGTGCGCAGCTCGGGGGTCTATTGGCCCGCCGCCGGGCAGGACGGCGCCGACCTGGTATCCGGATGGCCGCCGGCCAGCAGCGACCACCGGCTGGTCTGGGTCGAGGTCTCGCTCGGGAACTAGGCGCGGCGTTCCGGGCCACGACGAACGGCCGCCACTTCCCCGCGGGGAGGTGGCGGCCGTTCGGCATTCGGGGCAGCCGGCGGGTCAGGAAACCCGGTGGTCGCCACGCTCCGCGTCCGCGGATTCCCCTGGCTGGACTTCGGCCCCGGGGGCCGCCAGGCGCCGGGCGCGCCGCTGGGCCAGGGCGTTGAGCACCCCGATTGCCACCGTGAGCCCGAGGGTGGCGATCAGCTGGGTGCGGCTGGCGGGGTCGAAGAGCGCCAGCACCACGATGCCCGCGAGCATCACCAGTGCCAGGATCGAGAGGTACGGGAAGAACGGCATGCGCACCGGCAGGTGGATGGACGGGTCCCGATCCGCGCGGATGCGCAGGATCAATTGCGACACCGCGATGAACCCCCAGGTGACCAGCAGCGTGGAACCCACGGCGTTGAGCAGCATCGGCATGACCAAATCCGGGGCCAGGTAGTTCATGACCACCGCGACCGTGCACAGGACCACCGAGGCGGTCACCGCGACGTACGGGGTGTTGCTGCGGTTGCGCACCTGGATGACCCTGGGTGCGATCCCGCGCTCGGAGAGCGAAAGCAACATGCGCGAGGCGGCATAGATGTTCGCGTTCATGGCCGAGAGCAGCGCGATGACCACCACCAGGGCCATGACCGAGTCGATCCAGGGGATGTGCGCGAAGGTGAGCACCGCGACGAACGGCGAGGCGGCAAGCTCCGGCGAATACCAGGGCAGCACCGAGACCATCACCAGGGCCGAGCCCACGTAGAACACCAGCACGCGGAACAGCACGCCGCGCACGGCCTTGCGGATCGAGGTGCGCGGGTCGTCGCTTTCGGCCGCGGCAATGGCCACGATCTCGATGCCGCCAAAGGCGAAGATGACCATCAGCAGCCCGGCGCACAGCCCGACCAGGCCGTTGGGCAGGAAGCCGTCGTGCGCCACCAGGTTGGACAGTCCCGTGGCCGCCACCCCGGGCACCAAACCTAGGATGATCGCCACGCCGATGCCCAGGAACGCCACGATCGCGGCCACCTTCAGGAAGGAGAACCAGTACTCGAACTGCCCGAAGCGCGCCACGTTCGCGAGGTTGACGGCGGTCAGCAGCACCACGAAGAGCAGCGACCAGGTGCCCTGGGAAACCCCGGGGAACCAGCCGCCGATGATGGCCGCGGCGCCGGTGGCCTCGGCGGCGATGACGATGACCCCCTGGATCCAGTAGAGCCAGCCGATGATCGCCCCGGCGTTGGGACCCATGGCCTTGGCGGCATAGACGGAGAAGGAGCCCGAGGACGGGTTCGCCGCGGCCATCTCGCCGAGCATGTTCATGATCAGGATGACCAGGAAGCCGGCCAGCGCGAAGGCCAGGATGATGCCCGGGCCGGCCACGGCAACGGCTTGCCCGGAGCCGATGAACAGTCCGGCGCCAATGGCGCCGCCCAGGCCCATCATGGTGATCTGGCGGGTGTTCAGGCTCGCGGTCTTGGGAGCCACGGCGTTGCTAGACATGGGCGGGGGCTTCCTGCAGTGCGGAGATGAGGGCGGTGGCGATGGTCTCGTTGGCCTCGGCGGACCCGATGGAGATCCGGATGCCTTCCCCGGGGAAGGCACGCGCCCAGATGCCGGAGGCGCGCAGCGCCGCATCCACGGCCCCGGTGTCTTCGCCGGTGGAAATCCAGATGAAGTTGGCCTGGGAATCGGTGGCGTTGATTCCGGCGTCGCGGAGCGTGGCCAGCAGGGTTTCGCGGGCGGCGACCAGGTTGTCGATGCGCACCTGCAGTTCGCCCTCGTGCTCCAGCGAAAGCACCGCGGCGCGCTGGGCCAGGGCGGTGACGCCGAAGGGGACGGCGGTCTTGCGGAGGTTCGCGGCGACCTCCGGGGGAGCCACGGCGTAGCCGATGCGCAGCCCGGCCAGCCCGTAGGCCTTGGAGAAGGTGTGCAGCACCGCGACATTGGGATAGCGGCGGAAGAAATCCAGGCCGATGGCCGAGCCCGGCTCGGTGTTGAAGTGGACGTAGGCCTCGTCGATGACCACCAGCACGCGGGCCGGGACCTTGGCCATGAAGGCATCGACCGCGGCGGTGTCCACGACGGTGCCGGTCGGGTTGTTCGGGTTGCAGATGAACACCAGCGCGGTGCGCTCGGTGATGGCCTCGGCCATGGCGGGAAGGTCGTGGGCACCGCGCGCGTCCAGCGGCACCGCCACCGGGGTTGCCCCGGCCACGTGGGTGAGGATCGGGTAGGCCTCGAAGGAGCGCCAGGCAAAGACGACCTCGTCGCCCGGGTTGGCGGTGGCGTGGATCAGCTGTCCTGCGACCTCGACCGAGCCGGCGCCCAGGGCAATGGTGTCCGGCTCCACGCCGAGGCGTGCGGCCAGGGCGCCAACCAGCTGGGGGGCCGCGGCGTTGGGGTATTGGTTGATGGCGCCCAGTTCCGCGGCAAGCCCGCCGGTGACCGAATCCAGCGGCGGGTAGGGGTTCTCGTTAGAGGAGAGCTTGAACGCCTGCTGACCGGCACCCGGCGTGGCGCCCTGCTTGTAGGCGGGGATCGCGTGCAGGGATGTGCGCTGGACAATGCTCATGGTGGGGGTGCCTTTCGAAAACAAGCTGCTCGCACGTCGCCGGTGACGTGACTCACAAAAGCTACGAAAACAAGCTCCGGCGGGTCAACCGCCCGGCAAAACACCGCACAACATGTACACAAGGTTCACTGTGCGTCGTGAATCACTGGGCATTGTGTCCAATGTTTTTTCTAGCCGCATTCAGCGTACCGCCATTGCGCTGCACGCCGTTTCGCGACCGCCCGCCGGGCTCGGGGGCGGGCTCGGGATTCCGGAGGGCTGCATCCCTCGCCAACGGGATGACCCGGTTCTCGAAGTGCGTTGCCAGCACGATGGAGGAGGCAGAGCGCCCCATGCCCTCGGTGGAGGAAATCGCATCGAGCACCCGCTGCAGGTCCGACGTCGAGCGGGCGACGATCTTCACGAGGAAGTCGCTGGAGCCCGAGACGGTGTGCAGTTCGAGGATCTCGGGGATCTGCGCGAGTTTCTCCGCCATGCCGTCGTGGCCCAGATTCTGCTGGATCCTCAGCGAGCAGAATGCCGTGACCGGGTAACCCATGGCCGCGGCATCGATGTGCGGGGCAATCCGGGTGATCACCCCGGACTCGTGCAGCCGGTTGAGCCGGTTCTGCACGGTGCCGCGGGCCACCCCCAGGCGCTTGGAGCACTCCATGACCCCGATGCCGGGAAAATCGGTGAACAGCTCGATCAGCGACACGTCCAACGAATCGATTCTCATGCGCCCCAGTATGCGATGCGACTCACAGTCCGCGCGAATCGGGCGGGCCGGCACCGGTTACGGTGGAGGAATGGATGAGGGAATCTATTCGCGCCCGGCGCCGCAGCGTGAAGGCACCGACCTGGTCGTGGTGCTCCACGGGTACGGTTCGAACCCCGAACGCATGACGGGCTGGTTCGACGAACTTCCGCCGCACGCCACCGGCGTGGCACTGCGCGGCCCGATGGATGTGGGCGGGGGCTGCGGTTGGTTCCTGCTGGACTACTTCCTGGCCAACGACTTTGCCCAGGTCGTCGCCGCCGCGCAGCGGGTCTTCGACTGGCAGGACCGCCACGCCCTTGGCTACCGTTCGATCAGCGTGCTCGGGCATTCCCAGGGCATGGCCATGGCCACCACGCTGCATCGGCTGCGGCCCAAAACCTACAAGGCCCTCGTGGGCCTGAGCGGCTTCGTGCTCTCCAACGAACTGCTGAACCTCACGGACACGGTTCCCGAGCCCGGGGCCGCGATCCCGTGCTTCTGGGGACGGGACCCGCGCGATGTGGTCATCAACCCGGACGCCATCGCCCACACGGACCAATGGCTGGCGGGCAACACGGCGCTGACCGCACGCACCTACCCGGAGATGGGGCACGGGTTCGGGGCGGACGAACGCCGCGACGTGCGCAACTTCCTCAAGCACTACCTGGCACCCTGACCAGGCCTGCGCCTGGCGGGGGCGACAAGCAGGATCAACCGGATGGTTGATCCGGGCGGGAACGCTTCCGGGCAGAGTTGGTGGTGGGATGCGGCAAGGCCCCGGCCCCTCGGGTCCTGCCGGCACAACCATCGCCTGCCCGGGCACCTGCGACAAGGAAGAACACTCTCATGATGCGCCTGCTCTACACCGCCTTTGCCTTTGGAGCCACCGGGGTCCTTTCGGGCCTGTACTACCGGGAGCTGACCAAGGCCAACGACTTCATGGACCGCTCGGCCTCCCAGCTGCCGTTGGTCCACACGCACCTGCTGGTGCTCGGCTTCGTCTTCCTGCTCATCGTGCTGGCGCTGGAGAAGCTCTTCGCCATCTCCGCCGCCGCCCCGCGCGCCTTCACCTGGTTCTACTGGCTGTGGACGCTCGGCGTAGCGGTGACCGGAGGGATGATGCTGGTGAAGGGGACGCTCGTGGTGCTGGGCACCGACGCCAGTTCGGCGGCCTTCGCCGGGATCGCCGGCCTGGGACACATCTCGCTGGCCGTTGCCGTGGTCGTGCTGTTCGTGTCCCTGCGGGCGGCGCTGAAGAAGGCCGAGGCCGTCGGCCCGGTTGCGCCGGCGCTCGCCGGTCGCTGAGGGGGACGCCAAGCCGGTTGCGCCCGCGGTGCGGCGCCTTCCGCCGCGGAAACCCGCCGCGCCACGGGCTTGCCGCAGGGCGGGCGGTGCGGTTGCCAGCATATGCCCAGCGAAAATACGTTTACGGCGACCGGCCCGGTGCCCATAGAGTGGGGGCAGGATGAAAAAGAACCCGATTACCTCCACTGTCATTGGCCCGGACGGCAAGCCCAAGCCGGGAGTGCAGGGCGCCATCATGAAGGCCGTTGGCGTGCAGCGCCCCCTGGTCCTGGCCTACCTGCGGCGCATGCGGCGCAAGAACCCGGACCGGAGCGCGGCGGAACTGGCCAAGCTGGTCGAGCGCGACTACCTGCTCACCATCACCGGCTCCGGTGCTGCGGTGGGTGCCACCGCGGCCATCCCCGGCGTGGGGACCGTCGCGGCCCTGGGGTTTTCGGCCGCTGCAACCGTGGCCTTCCTCGAGGCCAGCGCCCTCTACGCCCAATCACTGGCGGAACTTCACGGCATCACCACCGAGGACCCGGACAAGGCCCGTCTCCTGGTCATGGCGATCCTGCTGGGCGACGAGGGCAGCTCGATGATTTCGGCCCTGACCCACCAGGCCGCAGGCCACGGCGCGGGACCCGTCAAGGGATGGGCGGCAATGTTCGGGACCAACAAACCCTCCAGCCTGGTCTCGACGCTGCAGGGAACCATCCAGCGGACCTTCCTGAAGAAGATGTTCGCCACCCAGGGTGCTTCGATGCTTGGGCGGATGGTCCCCTTTGGCATCGGCGCGGCGGTTGGTGGCTTCGGCAACCGCTTCCTGGGCAAGAAGGTCATCGAGGCCGCGGGCCTGGCCTTCGGCACCCTGCCGACCACCATCCCCGGGCAACTGGTCAGCGAGGGCGAACGGCGCGAGGCCATGGCCGAGGTCGAGGCCGGCATCGAGGCCGAACGCCTGCGGCGCGGAACGAGCCTGGAAGCCGGCGAGACGCCTTAACGCAGCAGCGCGTTGGCCACCGTGAAGATGGCCAGGCCCGCCAGGGAGCCCACGACCGTGCCGTTGATGCGAATGAACTGCAGGTCCCGTCCCACCTGCAACTCGATCTTTTCGCTGGTTTCCCGCCCGTCCCAGCGGGCCACGGTCTCGGTGATCAGCGAGGTGATCTGCCCGCGGTAGTTCTCCACGACGTAGCCCACGGCGTTGCCCGCCCACCCGTTGACCTTCGCCGCGAGCTGCGCGTCGTCGCGCAGCCTGGCACCGAGGTCGCGGATCGCCGCAATCATGGATCGGCGCAGTTCCGATTCCGGGTTTTCCATGGAGTCGATCAGGCCGGCCTTGATCGAGGACCAGCTGGTGGCCGCAAGATCACGCAATTGCGCATCCCCCAGCACCGAATGCTTCAAGGCCTCGACCTTGGCGATCATTTCGGCGTCGTCCTGCATGTCGGTGGCGAATTTCTCCAGCCACGCATCGATGCTCAGCCGCATCGGGTGGTGCGGGTTCTCGCGCACGGCACGGACGAATTTGTGCAGCTCGCGGTGAAGCTTCTCGCCCAGCAGGGTGTCGACCATCGCCGGCACCCAGGAAGGGGAACGCTCGGCGACCAGGGACACGATCATGACGCGGTTGCCGTCGACCCACTGCTCGGCGCGTTCGGCCAGCAGGTCCACCGCGGGTTTGTGGTGCCCGTCGGCGACCACGCGCGCCATGATCCGCCCCAGGGTCGAGGACCACTCTGGGGCGAGCATGTGTTTCTTGGCCAGCGACTCCAGCAGGGCCAGCACGTCGCGGTCGTCCAAGACCTCCAGCACCGCCCGGGCCACCGTGGAAACCTCCTGGGAAACCCGGGTGGCCGCCTCGTCCTTGGCGAGCCACGTCCCGACGCTGCGCGAGACATCGAATTGCTGCAGCTTGGCGTCCACGACCTCCCGGGAGAGGAAGTTTTCCTGCACGAACTGGCCCAGGCTTTCGCCGATCTGGTCCTTCTTGCGCGGGATGATCGCGGTGTGCGGGATCTTGAGCCCCATCGGGTGTTTGAACAGGGCGGTGACGGCGAACCAGTCGGCCAATGCGCCAACCATTCCGCCCTCGGCCGCCGCCCGCACGTACTCCAGCCACGGGTAGCTGTGCTGCAGCGCGAAGGCCACGGCGAAGATCACGGCAAAGACCGCCAGCAGGGAGGTGGCCAGGCGTTTCATCTTGCGCAGCGCGACCGCCTTGGCGGCATCGTTTGCTGCGGCAAGGCCGAATCCTGTCGATGTCATGGGTGCGGCTCCCTTGGCCTGGGCGTGCGGGTGGGACAGGGTTCCAACGATAGTTCACTAAGCCACAGGCGCGGGAAGCGGCACGGATGCCGTGCCCGGCGGTAGCGTGAAAGGCATGAGAACCCTCGTCTATGCCCACCGCGGTTCGTCACAGGCCTACGCGGAAAACACGCGCGCAGCCTACATGCAAGCCCTTGCTGACGGGGCGGACGGCATCGAGTGCGACATCCACCTGAGCTCGGACGGCTTCGTGGTGTGCCACCACGACCCCACGGTCGATAGGACCTCGGACTCCAGCGGGCGGGTAGGGGAAAAGACCCTGTCGGAGTTGAAGGCACTGGATTTTTCGTCCTGGAAGAACCCGGCGATCCCGGCGGCCTACGGGGGGCTGCACGAGCAATTGGTGACGCTGGGTGAACTCGTCGGGCTCCTGCAGGATTCCGGCCGTCCCATCGGCCTGGCCGTGGAGATCAAGCATCCAAGCCCCTTCGGCAGGCGGCTGGAGGAGGCGATGTTCGAGGAGCTTTCGGCCCTGGGTTGGGACGCGGAGACCTCCGCGCTGGGCAACATCCAGGTCTCCTTCATGAGCTTCGACCCGGATTCGGTGCGGTACCTGATGGAACGGGTGTCCCCGGACCACGTCTGCCAACTGGTCACCGAGGTCGACGAGGAGTGGATCGATGAGCTGGTCAAGGCCGGGGAAACCGACAGGGCCGGCGTGGCCGCGGTGCTGGCCCGGGCCATGACCGCGGGGGTCGACCTGCTTGGTTCCGGGGTGCCGCAGCTCGCCGGCCCGGGCGTGGCCTACATGCGCAAGTACCCACAACTGACCGATGCCTGGCTGGCCCGCGGGGCGATACTCCGGGTGTGGACCGTCGATGACCCGCAGGACGCCAGCTACCTCGTGAAGCGCGGGGTCGCCCAACTCACCAGCAACGTTCCCGCGGCCATCAAGGAACACCTCGGCCTGAACGGGTGCCCGGGAGCCGAAGCGTAGGCTGGCATTCGTGGAACCACAAACAAGCGCATATTTCTCCGACACCTACCTCTTCGAGACCGAAACCGTCGTCATCGCCGCCGGGCACACCGATGCCGGCGAAGCGTGGATCGCGTTGGGCCCGAACATCTTCCACCCGCGCGGCGGGGGACAGATGGAGGACGCCGGCACGGTCGATGGCCGCGAAGTCACAGTGGCTCGCCAAGGGAACGGCCTGGTGGTCCTGTCCGGCGAGGAACTGCCCGGGCTCGGGACCACGGTGCACGCCGCCGTGGATCCCGGCACCCGCTTGCTGCATGCCGCCCTGCACACCGCCGGCCACTTGGTTGGATTCCTGGGCGAGGAGCGGGGCTGGCGGCACAGCGGGCACAGCCACTTCCCCGGCCAGGCCCGCCTGGACTTCCACCCCGAGTCTGTCGCCGAGGACCTCGGCGACCCGGACACCCGTGCCGCGGTTATCGCGCAGCTCCAGGCGCGGATGCAGGAACTGATCGACACCCGGGCGCCGGTCACCAGCAGCATTGACGCCCACGGGATCCGCACCGTGGCGATCGCCGGGGTCAACGCCGAACCGTGCGGCGGCACCCACGTCAGCGACCTGGGTGCCTTGAA
Source organism: Arthrobacter sp. UCD-GKA (assembly GCF_001863355.1). NCBI lineage: Bacteria > Bacillati > Actinomycetota > Actinomycetes > Micrococcales > Micrococcaceae > Arthrobacter > Arthrobacter sp. UCD-GKA. The sequence continues at coordinate 39,642 of NZ_MOLR01000005.1, forward strand.
GGGTGCCCGGATCCTGGAGGCCAAGATCAAACGCGGCGCACTGAAGGTGCGCTACGAGGCCACCCACGCCTAAGCCCGGGCCACAGGCAACCGCAGACCACGATGCACGCGGCGGCATCGGCGATGGCTAAGCTTGATGCCGTGCCATCCCTCATGACTCCAGCAACCAAGATCGGTTCATCCATTGCGGTTGCCACGGGCCTTTATGCGATTTCCTACGGCGCGCTGGGCGTTGCCGCAGGGTTGAACCTCTGGCAGGTAATGGCGCTGAGCCTGTTGATGTTCACCGGGGGCTCGCAATTCGCCTTCATCGGGGTGATCGCCGGCGGGGGTTCCCCGGGGGCGGCCTTTGGCGCGGCCACGCTCCTGGGCGTAAGGAATGCCGTCTACGGCATGCAGATCAAGGCCATGCTCAGACCGAACGGACTGAAAAAGCTGCTGGCCGCGCAGGTGACCATCGACGAATCCACGGCCACCGCCGCCGGGCAGAGCGACCCGGCCGAACAGAAACGCGGTTTCTGGGTCGCGGGAATCGGCGTATACGTCTTGTGGAATATCTTTACCGTCGCCGGGGCCCTGCTTGGCGACGCGCTGGGAGACCCCAAGGCCTGGGGCCTTGACGGTGCCGCGGTGGCGGCGTTCCTGGGGCTGCTGTGGCCCCGCCTGAAATCGGCCGAACCGGTTGCCATCGCCACGGTGTGCGCATTGGCCACCGTCCTGGCGATCCCGCTGGTCCCGCCGGGTGTGCCGATCCTGGTGGCGGCCCTCGTTGCGGGCGTGTGGGGCTACTTCGGGCGGGGACCGGCAACGGAGGGGCTCGAACCGGATGTCGAGCCGCGCGCAACACGTGGGGAGTCCGAATGAGCGAATTGTGGTGGTGGATCCTTGCCGGCTGCGCGGCAGCCTACGGCATCAAGCTCCTGGGCTACCTGGTCCCGGAAAAGATCCTTGAAAACGAGAAGATGACCCGTGCCGCGGGGACCTTGACCATCGGCCTGCTGGCGTCGCTGACCATCGTCAACACGGTGGCCAGCGGAACCGCGGTGGCATTCGATGCGCGGGTGGCGGCCCTGGTTGCCGCCGGCGTCGCGCTGCTGCTGCGCGCCCCGTTCCTCGTGGTGGTCATCGTCGGCGCAGGGGCCGCGGCCCTGGCTCGCTACCTGGGTTGGGGCTAGGACCCTTGCCCCGGGGCGCTGGCAAAAACCAGCGTCGAATAGGTGTTGCCCGGCTCCAGGGCGATTGACACGAAGCCCGGACGGGCCGTGCCCGTGACGAAGACGTCCACCGTGGCAACCTTCCGGTCGCATGGAACCGCCAACAGGTTGCCGTGTTCCAGCTCCAGATGCAGCGTCCCGGACCCGGCGCACACGGCCATCAACGTCAGCCGGGTTCCCTCGTAGCGCCCCAGCTTGGCGGTTGCCTTGACCGTCGCCCGGTCGGCCGACCCCATGCCCATCAGAACCTGGGCCTCGCCGGGAACAAGATCCATGAGGTCCTCCAAGGCGTCGCTCGGGGATGCCCGCGACGGGACAAGGGGCCCGGCGGAGCAGCCGCCCAGCACACCAAGCAGCACCGCGGCCGCTCCGATCCTCAGAAATGCCCCCATGTCTACCGTCTCCCAAGTATTTTCCGGTTGGGCTTGAGCCTTGCAGAGCCCCCGGCGCTTGGCAAGGAAAACAACAACGGATCTCCTTGCATGTCGTGTTTCCGGCGCCGGCAAGTGACATGTCGGTGCCGCGGTGGCACAGTGGAAGCATGATTGTTGCCTTCTCTGTCGCCCCCAGCACCGACAACACCGACGGGTCCGTCCACGAAGCCGTGGCCGCCGCCGTCAAGGTCGTCCGGGACTCCGGCCTGCCCAACTCCACCTCCTCGATGTTCACGGAACTCGAAGGCGAATGGGACGAGGTCATGGACGTCGTCAAGCGGGCCACCGAAGCCGTTGCCGCCTACGGTTCCCGGGTATCCCTCGTGCTCAAGGCCGACATCCGTCCCGGCTACACCGGCGAGCTGACCGGAAAGATCGAGCGACTGGAAAAGGCCATCAACTCACAGGAGTAGCAAACATGGATACCCCAGCTGCCGTGCCCGGCCCGGCCGACGTCGACAAGTACATGGTGGAAAAACTGCTCGCCCCGGAACCGGAAATGGCGAAGGCGCGGGAACGCGCCCACGCCGCCGGGTTGCCGCACATCGAGGTCAGCGAGGTGCAGGGCAAGTTCCTGATGCTGCTGGCCCAGATCGCCGGTGCCAGGCGGGCGCTGGAAATCGGCACCCTGGGCGGGTATTCCACGACCTGGCTGGCCCGCGGGGTCGGCCCCGGCGGCCATGTGACCACCTGCGAGTACGAGCCGTTGCACGCCCGGGTGGCCGCGGACAACCTTGCCGCGTGCGGGGTCGAGGACCGGGTCGACATCCGCATCGGCGCGGCCCTGGACACCCTCGATGCCCTGCTGGCCGAGGGCGGCGAACCCTTTGACTTGATATTCATCGATGCGGACAAGGAAAACAACGGGCACTACATCGAGTTGGCCATCGCGCTGGGCCGCACCGGAAGCGTCATCGTGGTGGACAATGTGGTGCGCGAGGGCGCGGTGCTGCGGCCCGGGGATCCGCTCTCCGAGGCCGGGCGGATGGTCAACGGCGTGCGGCAGGGGATCGATGTGCTCGGCTCCAACCCGCGGCTCGACGCCACGGCACTGCAGACCGTCGGGGCCAAGGGCTGGGACGGCTTTGCCCTGGCCGTCGTCCGCTAGGAAGCCCGGCAGGCAACGGCCCCGGGGCGGGGCTGATTCGGGGTGCCCGCTCCTTTCGTCGCGGCGGCCGCCAAGCGCATAAGCTTGCCCCTGTGACTACCGATCCCTGCACCATCCGACTTGCCGTGCCCGAAGACATTCCCGCAGCCCTCGAAATGAAGCTCGCATCCTGGGAAGAGGCCTATGGCAGCCAGCGCCCCGCCTCCTTCTTCGCCAACGCCCGCGCGTCGCTGGAGCAACAGGCCGACTGGTGGACCCGCGGCCTGGCCCAGGGCGCCGAGCTGTGGATCGCCACCAGCGCATCGGGTGACGTCGTTGGCGTGGCCGGTGGCGGGCCCGCGGCGGACGACGACGCGGACACGCAGGTCGCCATCGAACTGCAGGTCCTCTACGTCCTGGCCTCGCACCACGGCACCGGACTGGGCGAGCGCCTGATGGCCGCCGCGCTGGGGAACCGCGACGCGGTGCTCTGGGTGCTTGAGCACAACCCGCGTGCCCGCCGGTTCTACGAGAAGCACGGCTTCGTCGCCGACGACCGCGTCGAGGCATTGGTCGACGACTGGGCCGGGCTGAACGAGCTGCGCATGGTCCGCCACGGTGCCGACCGTGGCTAAGGGCAGGAACAAGGGATCCCGGAACAACGCCCCGGTGGCGCCCACCTCCCTGGCCGCACCGACCGACGGCCCGCTCGAGGGCATCTACCCCATCGACACCGGCACCGCGGAACTGGAACGGGACCCGTACTCGCCCACCGGCTGGCTGCTGCGCATCAACGACGTCCCCTCCTCGCACGTGGATTTGGCCGACCCCGGGCACCTGGACTTCGAATACATGCGGTGGATCGCGGCCCTGATCCGTTCGCGCTTTGTCCCCTCGCAGATCGAGGCGGCGGGGCACAAGCTGAGGGTCCTGCACCTGGGCGGCGGCGCCTGCTCGATGGCGCGCTGGGCCTCGGACACCTACCCCAACGCCCGCCAGGTCGTCGTCGAACTGGACGGCAAGCTCGCCGCCCTGGTGCGTGCCTGGTTCGACCTGCCGCGCGCACCGCTGCTGCGGATCCGCGTGGGGGAGGCCGGGGCCGTGCTGGCCACGCTCACCGACGCCACCCGCGACCTGCTGATCCGCGACGTCTTCGCCGGGGACCAGACGCCGAAGGACCTGACCACCCTGGCGTTCACCGCGCACGCGGCCCGCGTGCTGGACGCCGACGGGCTGTACATCGTCAATTGCGGGGACACCCCCGCACTGGAAAACGCCAGGCGGGAGGCCGCCACCATCGGCGCTGTCTTCAAGCACGTGGCCATCGTCGCGGACCCGACCATGCTCAAGGGCCGGCGCCACGGAAACGTCATCATCGCCGGATCGCATGCGCCGATCCCCGCCGGGGCCGGGTTCATCCGCGAACTGCTCGGCGGCGGGGTCCCGGCCCAGCACTGGGACGATGCCACGGTGCGCAACTTCGCGCGCCACTCCACCGCGCTCTAGACCGGCCCGGCCCCTGGCCTCGCCGGAGGGTGGCCGCCCGCCGCCCGCTATAGGCTTGGGTTCCGCGACCGAACCGCGGCGGAACCGGTTTCGCCGCACGACCCACCCATCTTGAGCAGGAGCCACGCACCGCGATGAATACCCCGGCAACAATTTCCTTCACGCGTGAGGGAGAGGAACGCAGCGCCCGCTGGTCCTCGGCCAACGACGCGGCCGCGCCCCGCAGCATCCAGGTCGTCGACGACGCACTCGGCGCCGACGAGGCCTACCGGCTGGCCGCGGCGGGCACCGGCCTGCTCTTCACCGGGGACTACCACAACGCCCGCCAGCTGCTCGGGGCGATCGCCCGGCGCATCCCCGACGGAACGCGGGCCAAGCCCAAGCGCAACGCCGCGGAACCCACCACCGCCGAGCGCTTCTACAAGTACCGCCAGGCGCGCACCCAGCGCGCGCGGGTGCTGGCAATGCTGCTGGTCCCGGTGGATCCGGGACCCGTGGTCCCGCTGCGCCGCGCCCCCGACGTCTCCGAGGCCTGGCTCAACGCCTTCGGCCCGGTCGACGAACCCACCGTGGTGTCCCTGCAGGAACTGCTCGGGGCCATCGGCGCCCAGCAGTGGCGGGCCACCGGGCTGCACGTTCCGGCCCTGGGCGCGAGGATCCACCCGCACTACGGCACCTTCGCCCCGGTGCGCGGGGAATACCTGGACCTGGTGGCACGCGCGGAACTTCCGGGCACCGCGCTGGCCTTCGACATCGGCACCGGCACCGGGGTGCTGGCAGCGATCCTGGCCCAACGCGGCGTCGGGCAGGTCACCGGCACCGACTCGCAGGCCCGGGCCGTGGCCTGCGCCAACGCGAACCTCGAGGCTCTGGGCCTGTCCGGCAGCGCCACCGCCATCGTGCAGGACATGTACCCGCAGGGCAAAGCGGACGTGGTGGTGTGCAACCCGCCGTGGCTGCCCGGGACCCCGCAGACGCTGCTGGACTACGCGGTCTACGACCCGAAGTCCGCGATGCTGCGTGCGTTCCTCAGGGGCCTGCCGGCGCACCTTTCCGAGGGCGGGCAGGGCTGGCTGGTCATTTCCGATCTGGCCGAGCGCCTGGGGTTGCGCACCCGCGAACAATTGCTGGGGTGGATCGAGGAGGCCGGGCTGGTGGTGCGCGGGCGCGATGACACCGTACCGTCGCACGGCCGCGCCGCCGACGCGTCCGACCCGTTCCACACCGAACGCTCGGCCGAGGTCACCTCGCTGTGGAAGCTCGAGGCCAGGTAGCCGCACGAACGCGCCGGGGAGACAAAAGAAGCGGGCCGCGGGGAGGATTTCCTCCCCGCGGCCCGCTTCCGTGCAGGCGGTGTCCAATGCCGCGGGCTAGGCGCCCATTGCCTGCTCGATGACGCCGATGCCGAAGAACAGCACGAAGGCGGCGGCAACTGCCCACATCAGCGGGTGCACCTCGCGGGCGCGACCCTGGATGGCCCGGATGAACACGAAGGACACGAAGCCGGCCCCGATGCCGTTGGCGATCGAGTAGGTGAAGGGCATCAGCACGAAGGTCAGGAACGCGGGGATGGCCACACCCATGTCGTTCCAGTCGATCTTCGAGACGTGCGAGATCATCATGAAGCCAACGACCACCAGGGCCGGGGCTACGGCCTCGAACGGGACCAGGTGGATCAGCGGGGTCAGGAACATCGCGGCCAGGAACAGCACTCCGGTGACGATGGAAGCCAGGCCGGTGCGGGCGCCCTCGCCGATGCCGGCACCGGACTCCACGTAGATCTGGCTGGAGGAAGCCGAAGCGCCGCCGCCCACCACGGCACCCATGGCGTCGACCAGCAGCACCTTGTCCACGTCAGGGATGTTCCCGTCCTTGTCCACGGAGCCGGCCTCATTGGCCAGGCCCACCATGGTGCCCATGGCGTCGAAGAAGATGGACAGCAGGATCACGAAGGCCAGCAGCAGGGCTGCGGTCACGCCGAGGTTCTGGAAGGCGCCGAAGATGTTGGCCTGCCCGATCAGCGAGAGGTCCGGCAGCGCCCAGTTAGGCATCGAGGGGGCCACCAGCGACCAGCCCTGCGGGTTGGCGGTGGTGCCGTCGAAGGACGGGCCGATCTTGAACACGGCCTCGAGGACGTTTGCCAGGACGGCGGAGACGATGATGCCGATGAGGATGGCGCCCTTGGTCTTGCGCACGACCAGGGCGATGGTCAGCAGCAGGCCGACGATGAACACCAGGATGGGCCAGCCGACCAGCGTGCCCTCGAAGCCCAGGCCGACCGGGACGGTGGTTCCGGCGGCATCCGGGATGCGGCGCACGAAGCCGGCGTTGACCAGCCCGATCAGCGCAATGAACATGCCGATGCCGACCACGATGGCGGACTTGAGGCTCGCGGGCACGGCGTTGAACACCGCGGTGCGGAAGCCGGTGAGCACCAGCACCAGCATGGTCAGGCCCGAAACGATGACAAGGCCCATGACGTCGGGCCAGGTGAGCCCGGGGTTGGTTGCCACGGTCACGGCGATGAAGGCATTGACGCCCAGCCCGGTGGCCATGGCGAAGGGGTGCCGGGCCCAGGCACCCATCAGGATAGTCATGATGCCGGCAACCAGTGCGGTGGCGGCGGCGACCCGGGCCGAACCCAGGGAGTCGCCGTTGGAATCCGCACCGGCAAGGATCAGCGGGTTCAGCACCACGATGTAGCTCATGGCAAAGAAGGTGGCAAAGCCGCCACGGATTTCTCTGGAGTAGTTGGATCCGCGTTCGGAGACCTTGAAGTAACGGTCCAGACGCGAAACTTTCGTCTTTTCGAGGAGGGAGTTTTCCTGTGAGGGCATGGGGGAAGTATAGTTCGGTTTTACGCCGCTAGGCGAAAAAACAAGGGAGAAATGCGCCACGCTCGGCAACAGATAGACCCACGTCACACTGTGGTGAACAATGGAAGCACGGGACCTCGTACGGGGAAGCCCGCGAGGACCCAGACCGGGACGCGTAGGAGTGAAGACGATGAGCGAAAACAACAGGCCCGAGGGTGACGCCGAGGTCATCGAGGGAATCGTTGTCGGTGTCGACGGTTCGGACCAGGGCCTTTGCGCCCTGAAGTGGGCCGCACAGGAAGCCAAGCGGCGCGGAAGCATCCTGAACATCGTGACGGCCTACACGATCCCTGTCTTCGCCGCCTCGTCCATGGATGCAGGCTATGCCACGCTGGACGACCAACTGATCCGCAACGGCGCCGAGGAAGTCGTCCGCCAGGCGCGTGCCACGATCACCGACACGGACATCACGGTGCGTACCTACATCGAGTCCGGCGACCCGGCCGGGGTGCTGCTGGACCTGAGCCGGCAGGCCGAGCTGATCGTGGTCGGCACCCGGGGCCGCGGCGGATTCGTCGGAAGGCTGCTCGGATCGGTTTCCAGTGCACTTCCGGCCCACGCCAAGTGCCCGACCGTCGTGGTGCCGCTGTGCGTTGCCAAACGAGAGGAAGGCGACGTCCAGGTCCAGGACCGCATCGTCGTCGGCGTGGACGGATCGGACCGGGCGCGCCTGGCCGTGCTCGTTGCCGCCGAGCTGGCCGCCACCCGCGGACTGACGCTGCGCGTGGTCTGTGCACTGGCCCCGATCAGCGGCGCCTTGGCCTGGATGCCGGCCACCGTCGATCAGGAAGCTGTCACCGCCGACGTGCGCCACCAGATGGGCATCGGCAAGGCCTGGCTGCAGAGCCTGTTCCCGGGCCTGGAAATCGAGATCGACGTGATCGACGGCGCCCCGGTGGAAATCCTGATCCGTGAATCCCAGACCGCCAGGCTGCTGGTGACCGGCTCACGCGGCCGTGGAGGCTTTGCGGGGATGCTCCTGGGCTCGACCAGCCAGGGTGTGCTGCACCACTCCAAGGGCCCCGTGATGGTGGTTCCCGACGGGGACGACCCGCGGCTGGCTTCCCGCCAGGAGTTCGAGGACAGGGCCAACGGACTGTAGGCCGATTCCCGTCAGATGAGTGAGGGCGCTGCAACCAAGGGTTGCAGCGCCCTCACGCATGGTGGGCCGGCTTGCTTCGTGCCTAGTAGCGTCCCGCGTAGGGATGCAGGTTGTTGACCCAGCTCAGCGGGGTCACGGAGATGCCGCTGTTGGGGTTGCGTGCATGCAGGACCTGTCCGTCGCCCAGGTAGATGGCGACGTGGTAGAACGAATTGCCGCCGTTGGACGAGGAGAACACCAGGTCACCCCGGCGCAGCTGGCTGATGGGCACCTTGGTCGGGGCCGCGGCGTATTGCTGCGAGGAGCTCCGGGGCAGGCTGATGCCCGACTTGGAATAGGCCGCCTGCGTGAATGACGAGCAGTCGTAGAAGTCCGGGCCGTTGGCGCCGTACCTGTACTGCTTGGATTCGTCATTGGCGATCATGCGGCCCCAGGCGAAGGCGGCGTTGTAGTTGCGTGACGACTGCGGTGTCGAAGCCTCGGGCTCGGGCTTGGGCTTGATCGATTCCTTCGGGGCCTGCGGAGCGATTGTTGGTGGCTTCGGCTTCGGCTTGGCCGTTTCCTTCGGCGCTTCGGGCTTGGCCGTCTCCTTGGGCTTGGGAGCCGGCTTGGGTGCCTGCGTCGCCTCGGGTTTGGGCTTGGCCGTTTCCTTGGGCTTGGGTGTTGGCTTGGGTGCCTGCGTCGTCTCGGGCTTCGGTGCAGGGGTCGACTCGGGGGCCTTGGGCGGAACCGCGACGGTCAGCTGGGGGGCCTTGGGCACCGAGGCCTTGGGGACCAGGGTTTGCCCCTGCGGACGCTCGGTGGGAACCTTCGGCGGGGCGGCAAGCGGCTTGACCTCAGGTGCCTTGCTTTGCTGGATCTCCATCGGCTTGGCCTGCGGCGCGTTGTCCATCAGCTCCTGGAGCTTCTTGGCTTCGGCCGCCGCTTCCTTGGCGGCAATGCGCTCGGCTTCCTTGGCCGCGTCGACCTCGTGCAGGAAGGCCAGCTGCCCAATGAGCTGCTCACGGAGCTGTTCCTGCGGCGCGATGGAATCCTGGTAGCTGGAAAGAGTGGTCGTGGCCTCGGCAGCCGCGGTGCGCTGGGCGGCGGTGGCCTCGTCGGCGGCTTCCGCGGCCGCCGCTGCATAATCCTGCCACGCCGTCCACAGTGCTGCTGCGTCCTCGGCATTGCTCACTGCCATGGTGCGGTTGGCGCTCAGGGCGTCCAAGGTGGAGGCCTTGTACAGGACGTCGTTGTCCTTGCTGTCCTCCAGCAGGGTCACCACGCCGGGGTTGACGCCGCCGTTGCGGTACAGGTCTGAGGCCAGTGCCCCGACATCCTTTTTGCTCGAAAGCAGGAACTCGGTGGCCTTCTCTGCCTCGGTCTTGGCTTCGTCGGCCGCTTGGGTGCGTTCGGCCACGAGCTGGTCCGCATCCAGCAGGATGTCCTGGGCGTCCAAGGCGGCGGCCTCGGCGGTGATGATGCGCTGGCGGCCTGATTCGATTTCGGATTCAAGCTGATCGACCAGGGCGCTGAGGGCCTCGGGATCCGACTTGGCTGCTTCCAGCTGGGCTTGGGTAGGCAGTGCGGTGCCCACGGTGTGGGGCTGTGCTGCGATACCGATGGTGCTTGCTGCGTTCAGCGTTGCCGCTGCGGCGGGGAGTCCGCCAGTAAAGCACGTGGCTGCCAATGCAATTGAGCAGGCGGCGACGCCCAGTGTTTCCCTGATTGCCATGCCGTGTTGATCCTTACCGCGGCGATCGGTTTGCAAGTCTCACAACCAATGCGAGAAATACGGCCTGAACGGTGCGGCCTGATCGCTGCTTCCTATAGCACCCTATGGGATACCTATTCACACTGGCAACATCAGCCACATCAATAACTTCAATTACAACGGTGTAATTATTCCTTAATTCAACCTTGATATGCAGGCAATTTCGCGACAACACCCCGTGCCGATTCCATGTCGTCCAAGGTCAGTGCGGGGTGTCGCCGGACACCGCCAAGCGGTTCCGATCAGTAGCGGCCTGCGTACTTGTAGATATTGCGCATGCCCGCATAATTCAACTTGGTTACGGAAATGCCGGCCTTGGGGTTGCGGGCATGGGCGATCTTGCCGTTTCCGACGTACATGGCCACATGGTAGAAGGACCGGCCGCGGTTGGACGACCAGAACACCAGGTCACCCTTCTTCAGCTTCGACAGCTTCACCTTCTTGGGCGCCGCCTGGTACTGGGCGCTGGAGGTGCGCTTGAGCTTCTTCCCGGCCTTCGCAAATGCCTTGCCCACGTAGCCGGAGCAATCGAAGTACCGCGGGCCGGTGGCGCCATAGCGGTACTTGTACTTGTTGTTCTTGGCGATTTTCTTGGCCCACTCGACGGACTTCTTGATTCGGGCCGTCCGCGTCATTTTTTTGGTGGGAACCTGGATAGCGGCGGTGGCCACGGAGGCGGTGCCGAGCGCGCCGACGGCCACCTGGGTGCTTTCGAGCGTCTCTGGATCCAGCGCCGGATCATTCACGGGTTCGGCGACGTCGGATTCGGAGTCCTCCAGCGCGGCGATGAGTTCGGCCTCCTCGCGGGATTCGGACACCCTGGCAAGCCGCGCACTTTCTCGGGCAACCGAGGTCTTGCGCAGCGCCGCGGACGCCTCTACCAGATCCTCGTGCTTGGCATTGAACCGCAGCTCGGCCTGGTCGAAGAGCCGCTGGGCGGTGTGGGCGAGCCTTGCGGACTCCAGCTGCTGGACCTGGGCCTGGCTCCGGCCCAGGGTTGCCAAGGAGGTTCCGGCCAGGGAAGCTGCCGTGGTCCGGTCTTGCGTGGCGGCCTCTTCCGCGGCCACGGCGTTCTCCGTGGCCTCAAGTGTTGCCGCCTCGGCGTCTTGGAGGGCCGCGCGGACGGTGGCCAGCTGCTTCTCAAGGGCCTCTGTGGTCTTCGCGGGGGAGAGCTGGGCGGCTGCCACGGACTTGGTGATGGCGGCCAGCAGGCCCGGATTGAGCTGTTCGGGGGCCGCAGCGTGGAGCTGTGTGGTGCGGCCGGCAGCTGGTGCCGGTGCACTGCTGGCGGTCAGCGCGCCGGAGGCAATGAGTGCTGCGCTGGTCACGACGACCACGCTTTTGAGGATGGACATGAAGGGGGTTCCTAACCGCCTTGCAGTCCAACCAGGTGCTTGATTCGTGGCCGGGCAACCCGAAGCAGGATGGGCCTGCCGGGGTCAATTAGCGAAAATGGTCACGGGCTGTACTGCATCCCCAAGATGAAGGTGGAGTGTGCGGGGGTGGCTTATGCAACGAATGCATAACGATAATGCGGGAGCTTTTGGGGTTTGTCGAGCCCCGCTTCGCGAGAAACGGTGATTTTGGGCGATTTCCGAGACCGTTTCGTTACATTTCGGATTGTCGAAACGCCGGGTTGGCCGGGGGTGATGCGTCAACGGGCCACGGTCGGGAAAGCCGCAGGAAATTTTTCGAGCGAAACCGCCCGTCAGCCCCAACCGAGCTCATGCAGCCGATCATCGTCGATGCCGAAGTGGTGGGCGATTTCGTGAACGATCGTGATGCCAACCTCTTCGACCACCTGCTTTTCCGAGGAGCATATTTCCAGGATTGCATCCTTGAAGATCGTGATGCGGTCCGGCATCGCCCCGGCGCCCCATCCCGAGTCACGCTCGGTCAGTGCCGTCCCCTCATAGAGGCCAAGTAGTTTGGTTCCCGGGTCTTCGCCCGGCAACGGCTTGTATGCGTCCTCGATGAAGATGGCGACGTTTTCCATCATCGAAAGCAGGGCCTCCGGGATCTCGTCCAGGGCGCGCTCGGCCACAAGCTCAAATTCATCGTCGGTCATTTCGTACCCCATGCTTTGCACTCTACCGAGCGCAACTCCCGGCGGGGCAAACGGTTTGGTGAGGTGGGACGTCGAAATCAGGGTGATGGGGGTCGCATCTTGCGCTCTCGATCGGTTCGTTTTGCGCGGTGGGAAATTTACCTCTATAGTTGTTTGAGTCCACTGCTGCGGAGAAATTCACGGTAGAGGTTCCTGGCCCCCATCGTCTAGCGGCCTAGGACACTGCCCTTTCACGGCAGCGGCACGGGTTCGAATCCCGTTGGGGGTACGCATGAAATGCGGATTTTGCACGAGCGAAAAGCTCTGGTAGAGTTCTTGTCTTGTGAGCGAGGGAGACTTCGCGAGTAAGGCCCTGTAGCGCAGTTGGTTAGCGCGCCGCCCTGTCACGGCGGAGGTCGCGGGTTCAAGTCCCGTCAGGGTCGCTTTGGTTTTCTGGTTCGCCGGAGGATCTCGGTGATCATCTTGCCTGATGATGCCAGGCTCTGTAGCTCAGTTGGTAGAGCGTTCGACTGAAAATCGAAAGGTCACCGGATCGACGCCGGTCGGAGCCACCATCTAAAACCCTCTTGGAAACAAGGGGGTTTTTGCTTTAACAAGAATCGCGGCCAGCGACGCCCGCTGCTGACAGCTTGTAGGCCTAGAGGCACAAATGTGTGTCTGCCCCGTATCCGGCCCCGAGAGCGGCGGAGTCCCTGCCCACCTGACAATTCTTGCGATATGCGTCACGTTCAGTTGTAGGCTGGGGACGTACGCCGAGTGCCGTGTGGCGAGCGCAGAGAGGACCGGAACCGTGGATCATGAACTGACGGTGCACAACCTGCCCGAAACGGAAGCCAGCGGAACCACAAGAATCACCGACCTTGCCGTGGCAAAGGTTGCAGCCGCCGCGGCCCGCGCAATTCCGGGAGTGCATTCCCTGGGATTGGGCACCTCGCGGGCGTTGGGTGCCCTGCGCGGTGCGGTGGGATCGCCCCAGGAGCCGGCCCACGGGGTCAGCGTCCAAGTGGGGACCCGGCAAGTTGCCATCGACCTGGTGCTCACGGCGAACTACGGGGTCCGCCTGCACGACCTGGCCGGCGCGGTGCGTGAAGCGGTATTCAATGCCGTCCAGGACCTAACCGACTTCGAGGTCATTGAGGTCAATATCGAAATCGGCGATGTCCACATTCCCGTCTCCGTTGCGGGATCCGAGAAACGTCGCGATGCGACTGTGGAGGAACAGGCATGAAACCCACACTGATTGGTGCGCTCCTGGGAGCCATCCTGGCCTGGGCGGCGCTGGCCCACGGCCTGGGCGGGTTCCTGCTCATGGCTCTGTTCATGGCGATCGGCGCCTTGGCTGCCCGGGTTGCCGGCGGACGGGTCGACATGCGTGCGATCCGGGACGCGCTGACCGGTCGACGATCCTCGTCATGAGCCAGCAGCCCCCTGCCACGCTGCGCGATCCGGGGGTTCCCCCGCGCGCGGGCTACACCAGGGTCAGCGCCCAGGCGCTGGCCGGCACGGCGCGTGCGGTGGCGGCCGATGCCTTTGGTGTCGATCCGTCCCTGGTGAGGGCGTTCCTGCGTGACGACGCCGGATACCTGGCCTTGTTCATCCAGCTGCCCGTGCCGCTCACGGATGCCGGCGGCATGGCCCGCGGCACGGTGCTTGGCCGGGTGCGCGAGAAGCGCGCGGGCATCGGCGAGCAGTTCACCGCACTTACCGGTTCCCTGGTCAGCCGAGTGGATGTGCGCGTCACCGGCATCGTGGACCAGACCCAGGGGAGACACTGATGCCGGAGCAGCCAGGGGGAATCCGTGAGCGCGAGTTGACCAGCGGGCGCTCTCCCGCAGCGATCGCCGCGGCCGCGTTGGTCATCCTGGTGTGCCTTTATGCCCTCTTTGAAGCGGCACTCAAGGCCCTGGGGCAGGAGCCCCTGGTGGCCACCCCGGAAACCTGGTGGCTCTGGATTTCCACCCTTCCTGGGAGCCTGCCGCCTGCCGGGCTGGCGGCCATCGGACTGGCCTCGGCCCTGTTTGGCCTGCTGCTTCTGGTGCACGGGCTGCGCCGCGGTAGGCGCGCACGGCACGCCCTGGCCTGTGAGGATGCAATCCTCATTGTCGACGACCAGGTGTTGGCCGCCTCGCTGGCCCGCCGGGCACGGGCGGAAGCCGGCGTCGGCCCGGGGCAGGTGCTGGTCACGGTGAACGGCGAACGCGTCGAGGTGCAGCTCAGCCCGACATCGGGCACCCCGGTCAACCCGGCTGCGGTCGTTGCCGGCCTGGAGGACGAGCTGCGGCTGAACCTGGTGGAACCGGCTCCGCGGGTCTACCTGCGGGTTGCCGAACGCGGGGTGGTCGGGCAATGAACCGGACCCCGAGACTTCTCAACAGGATGGTCCTGTCCTTGTTGGGCCTGCTGCTGCTGGCCGGCGGCCTGAACACGCTGCTGGTCGCGATCTCCGAGGGCTACGCCCGCGGATGGCGGAACGTGGCCTCGGGCCTCGGCGCGTGGTTCGACGCGATGCTGGCCGAGACCACCTTGCCGGGCCAAAAGGACTCCTGGCTGTGGATCGTGGTGGCCGCCTTGCTGATTTGTGCCATCCTGCTGATGCTGTGGTGGATTGCCGTCCAGGGCAGGGGCCGGGGCGGCGACTACCTGTCCACGTACATTCCCGATGAGTCCATGCCCGGCCGGGTGGAAATCTCCCAGAGCACCGTGGAACAGGCGCTGCGCCACTTCCTGGGCCGGCGCGGCGACGTGGTCTCGATCAACGTCAGTGTGTGGGAGTTGGGTCCCGAGGCCGGGCTGCGCATCAAGGTCCAGCCCCGCAAGGGAACCGCCCCGGGGGCGCTGGGCAGGGATGTCGCCACCGCGGCGCGGCTCGCCCAGGCCGCCCTGGGCGTTGGCGGGCCCGTGCTCATCTACCTGGTGGTGGGCACGCGCTCCCGCTTTGCGCGGTCCGAACGCGTCTTGTGACCGGTGGTGTCAGCGCTGGTTGGCGATGACCGCCATGACCAGCACGGCGGTGAACCCCATGAAGGGCAGGCACAGCAGCGCATGCAGCCACTTGTGCTCCACCAGCACCGCCACGTATTCGCGCAGGAAGGCGCTGGGCAGGTAGTACCTGGCGGTGGGGGCACCCACCACCTCGGCGTCGATCCGCAGCCTGCGGGCCAGCAGGGCCGCGCGCAGCACGTGGTAGTTGTTGGTCACCGCCAGCAGCGGGCCGCTGCGGCCTGACTCCGCAAACAGCTCCGAGGAGAGCAGCAGGTTTTCCTCGGTGTTCACTGACTTGCCCTCCACCATGACATCCCCCGGAGCCGCCCCGGCGGCCACCAGGTACTCGCCCATGGCAACTCCCTCGGGGCGCGGCTCGTCGTGTCCCTGCCCGCCGGAGGGAATCAGCAGCGGCCTCGGCGAGGTGTCGCGGTAGATCTGCAGGGCCCTGTCCAGGCGGCTGCGCAGCAGCGGGGGAACTTCGCCGTCGATCAGCCGGGAGCCCAGCACCACGATTCCCTGCGGCGTTTCGCGGAACGGCATGCGCCCGTAGGCGATGGCGTACGCCAGGAACACGACGAACACCACGCCGAAGTAGCTGCACAGGAAAAAGAGCAGCGCCGCCAGCCCGATTGCCAGGGGGCTGAGCGTGAGCACCAGGGCCACCGCCAGGATCGGCAGGGCAATCAGCAGCAGGCCCAGCAGCAGGGAGACCATGTTGCCCAATCGCCTGCCCTCGGAGCGGAACATCACCACGCCGTTGTGGATCAGGGCGGCGGCCAGCGCCAGCACTGCCAACGGGGCCACGGCCAGCAAGGCCAGGAAAACATAGGACGCACCGGGAACCCAGCGTGAAACCAGGTTGCCCGCCTCGAGCAGCAGCAGATAGCAGGCGGCCACCAGGACCACGCCGTTGCGCAGCATCCGGCGATCCCGGCGGCGCAGGTAGAAGTACAGGGCAAAGAGCAGAAGGGCCGGGATCAACGTCACCACTTGAGACTATCAACCGGATAGCAGCACCGGGCCATCGCGCTCCGGCGCCGGCACCCACTCGAGGGCCGGGGGACGCTTAGCGGTGACCAGGGGTCCTTCGGCGAACGCCATGGCGCACGCATGGCAGGGGCGAGCCGTTGAGGGCCCGGCTAGTTGGCCCGGGCGAGCTGGCGGACCGCCAGCCAGCGGTTGGAGAGCCTGCGGTAGGAGGCCGCGGCCCCGGTCATGTCGGATTCGGCCAGCGACTCGATGCCCAGGCGCAGGTCGTGCGGGGAATCATCCGGCCACACCAAGGTGGCAATGCGCCCGTAGTCGAGTTCAACCACCGATTCCTTGTCGAAGAGCTGCAGCCATTCGCTCAGGGCCGCGAGCTCGTCGAGCAAGTCCATCTCCGGCGCGTGGATCGCCAGGGTGGCCGCGGCATAGCGGACGCGGTCCAGGGCCTGGTGCAGCGGGGTGTAGATCCGGCTGGAGAGCAATTCCTCCCCGTCCTCGATGACATCCACCTCGTCGTCCTCGTGCACCAGGATCAACCAGCCGAAGGGGATGCCCCAGGTCGCGGTGCGGGTGTGCAGGTGGGCCAGGTCGTCGGTGAAGCGCTGCCGGTCCACGCGCGCGGCGTTGGCCGCCCGGGCGGCGCTGGGCACCAGCAATTCCAGCAGCTGCGGGCGCATGGAACCGTCGAGCTGTTCCGAGGCCAGGATGGTGCGCGTGGCCAGCTGGTCCGGGCAGTACAGGGTGTTGACGGCGCCGTCCCAGGAGGTGGTGACAAGCCTGCGGAAGACCTCGGTGTGGTGGTGCGGGAACGGGTCGGAGGCCGGGCGGGTCAGTCGCGCCAGCGCCGCGGCCGCGCTGGCATCCTCCAGTGCCTCGCGGTTCACCCGGCCGGTGGCCACGGCCACCAGCTGGTCGGCATCCGAAAAGGCACGCAGGGGCTCGAAGACGCGCAGGTAGGAGGTCGGCGGGAGGGCTCGCCGACTGGAACCACTTGCCTGCGCCATGGCCTAGTCCAGCTCCACGATCACCGGGACGTGGTCCGAGGCGCCCTTGCCCTTGCGTTCCTCGCGGTCGATCTGCGCGTCGACGACACGCGCGGCCAGCGCGGGGGAGGCCAGGGTGAAGTCGATCCGCATGCCCTCGTTCTTCGGGAAGCGCAGCTGCGTGTAGTCCCAGTAGGTGTAGGTCTTGGGGGTGTCGGTGCGCGGGCGGACCACGTCGACGAACCCGGTCTCCAGGAAAGCCTCGAAGGCGGCACGCTCCGGGGCCGAGACATGGGTGAGGTTGTTCTCGTGGAAGAAGCCGATGTCCCAGACGTCCTCGTCGCGCGGGGCGATGTTGAAATCGCCCATCAAGGCGACCTGCGCCTCGGGGTCCTGCCCGAGCCAGCCCGCCGCCTGCTTGTTCAGCGTGTCGAGCCAGGAGAGCTTGTAGGGCATGTGCTCGTCGTCCAAGGCGCGGCCGTTGGGCACGTACAGGCTCCAGATGCGCACCCCGCCGCAGGTGGCGCCGATGGCGCGGGCCTCCTGCACGGGGTCCTTGCCCCCCTTGCCGAAGGCCGGCTGCTCCACGAAGGTGCGTTCGACGTCTTCAAGGCCCACGCGGGAGGCGATGGCCACGCCGTTCCACTGGCTGAATCCGAAGTGGGCCACCTCGTAGTCGTTGTTCTCGAACAGTTCCCAGGGGAAGTTCTCGTCCTTGCACTTGGTTTCCTGGATGGCCAGGACGTCGACGTCGCTGCGGCGCAGCCAGTCCTCGACGCGGTCGGCACGGGCACGGAGGGAGTTCACATTCCAAGTAGCAATCTTCACCCTCCCAACCTATCAACTTCGGTGCACTCGGTCAGGTTTGGGAACCAGCAATCGGCGGGGCGCCCCGCCCCTAGCAATTTAGTAGGAAGTCCGAGTATATTTTTGGGTACAGGGCGTGGTGCGCATCACAGGACGTTGCCGCGTTTTTCGCAAGTTCTTGCCGAAGGAGCATCAATCACATGACTCGTGAACTGACCCACTACGTGGGCGGCGCCCACGTCGCCGGAACCTCCGGGCGTTTCTCCGACGTGTACAACCCCTCCACCGGGGCCGTGCAATCGAAGCTTCCGCTGGCCTCGGCCGACGAGGTACGCGCCGCGATCGCCGTGGCCGAGGCGGCCCAGGTCGAATGGGGACAGGTGAACCCGCAACGCCGGGCCCGCATCCTGAACAAGTTTGTCGAGCTCGTCTACGCGAACATGGACGAGCTGGCAGCACTGCTGACCAGCGAGCACGGCAAGACCTTCCCCGACTCCAAGGGTGACATCCAGCGCGGGCTCGAGGTCATCGAGTTCTGCGCCGCGGCCCCGTCCCTGCTCAAGGGCGAATTCTCCGACAGCGCCGGAGCCGGCATCGACGTGCACTCGATGCGCCAGCCCCTGGGCGTGATCGCCGGAATCACCCCGTTCAACTTCCCGGCCATGATCCCGCTGTGGAAGGCCGGACCGGCACTGGCCTCGGGCAACTCCTACATCCTCAAGCCCTCCGAGCGCGACCCCTCCGTGCCGCTGCGCCTGGCCGAGCTCTTCACCGAGGCCGGCCTGCCCGACGGGGTGTTCAACGTCGTCAACGGCGACAAGGAGGCGGTGGACACGCTGCTCGAGGACCCGCGCGTGAAGGCCATCGGGTTCACCGGATCCACCCCGATCGCCCAGAGCATCTATGCCTCCGCCGCCGCGCACGGCAAGCGCGCCCAGTGCTTCGGCGGGGCCAAGAACCACCTGGTGATCATGCCGGACGCGGACCTGGAAATGGTTGCCGACGCCCTCATGGGCGCGGGCTTCGGGTCCGCCGGCGAACGCTGCATGGCCATCTCCGTGGCCATCCCGGTCGGCGAGGCCACGGCCGATGCCCTGGTCTCCAAGCTGAAGGAGCGCATCGGGAAGCTGAAGGTCGGCGACGGCATGGACGAGAGCGCCGACTTCGGCCCGGTCGTGGCCCAAAGCGCCAAGGAACGCATCGAAGACTACATCCAGGTCGGCGTGGACGAAGGCGCCTCGCTGCTGATCGACGGCCGCGGGCTGAACGTGGCCGGGCACGAGGACGGCTTCTGGGTCGGTCCCACGCTCTTTGACAACGTCACCGAGGACATGAGGATCTACCAGGAGGAGATCTTCGGGCCGGTGCTCTGCGTGGTGCGCGCCAAGGACTACGAGGAGGCGCTGCGCCTGCCCAGCGAGCACCGGTACGGCAACGGCGTGTCCATCTTCACCCGGGACGGGGACACCGCGCGGAACTTCTCCTCGCGCGTGCAGGTCGGCATGGTCGGGGTCAACGTGCCGATCCCGGTGCCGATCGCCTACTACACCTTCGGCGGCTGGAAGGCCTCCGGGTTCGGGGACCTGAGCGAGCACGGGTCCGACGGCTTCCGCTTCTGCACCAAGACCAAGACCGTCACCACACGCTGGCCCTCGGGCATCCGCCAGGGTGCCAGCTTCGTGATGCCGGAGGGCAGCTAGTCCCATGGCCGAACCCGAAGTCCTCTTTGAGGTGCGCGGTACCCTGGGCGTGATCACGCTGAACCGGCCGCGGGCGGTCAATGCCCTGACGGCCTTCATGGCCGAGGCCATGCTCGAGACCCTTACCGACTGGGCGCAGGACCCGGCGGTGGACCAGGTGCTGGTGCGCGGGGCCGGGGAGCGCGGGCTGTGCGCCGGAGGCGACATCGTGGCGATCCACCGCGACATCGCCTCCGGCGGCACGCAGACCGCGGGCTTCTGGGCGACCGAATACCGGCTCAACTCCCTGATCAACGCCTATCCCAAGCCCTACATCGCCTACATGGACGGGCTGGTCCTGGGCGGCGGCGTGGGCATCTCCGCCCACGGCAGCCACCGGCTGGTCACCACCCGGACACGCAGCGGCATGCCGGAAACCACCATCGGATTCGTCCCGGATGTCGGGGGCACCTACCTGCTCTCCCGCGCCCCGGGGCAGACCGGCACCCACGCAGCCCTGACCGGGGAGCACCTGGGCGCCGCCGAGGTGCTCTACCTGGGACTGGCCGATCACCTGATCGACTTCAACCGTGCGGAGGAACTCTTCAGTGCCCTGGAGCAAGCCCCTGTCGCTGATCTCCTGCCCGGCTTCATCCTGCCGGCCCCCGCCTCCCAGCTGGAATCCTGGCGCCCCTGGCTCGATGTCGCCTACGGGCACGACGAAGTCGAAGCCATTGTTGCCGCACTGGCGGTCCTGGCAGACGCGGGCAACGAGGAAGCCCGGATGTCGGTGGAGACGCTGGCGAAGAAATCGCCGACGGCGCTGAAGCTGACCCTGGCCTCGCTGCGCCGGGCCGGGGAGTTGGCAACCCTCGAAGAGGCCCTGGAGCAGGAGTACCGGGTGGGGCTGCGCGCCCTGGCCTCCCGCGATTTCCCCGAGGGCATCCGCGCCCAGGTCATCGACAAGGACTACGCCCCGGCGTGGAACCCCGCCACCCTGGCCGAGGTGGACCGGGAGCTGGTGGAAGCCAGCTTTGCCCCCCTGGGGAGCCGCGAACTCAAACTGAACCCACGCGTGCCGAGCGACACGACGATGACCGGAGGAAGAACATGAGCGAGAAAACACCCGCCTCCGCGGGCAAGATAGCATTCCTGGGACTCGGGCACATGGGCGAACCCATGGCGGTGAACCTCATCAAGGCCGGATTCGACGTCGCTGGCTTCGACGTGGTTCCCGCGGCCGTGGACGCCGCCACCGCCGCCGGGGTGCCCTGCGCCGCCAGCGCCGCCGAGGCCGCCACCGGTGCGGCCATCGTGTTGACGATGTTCCCCTCCGGCGACATCCTGCTCGACGCCTACCGCGGCGTCGGGGAACCCGGCCTGCTCGAGGTCGCCGGGCCCGACACCCTGTTCCTGGACTGCTCCACCATCGACGTGGCCCAGGCCCGCGAGGCCGCGGAGCTCGCGCTGTCCGCCGGGCACCGCTCCGCCGACGCCCCGGTCTCCGGCGGAGTGGTCGGAGCCGAGGCCGGGACGCTGACCTTCATGATCGGTGCCGAGGCCCCCGACCTGGAACAGATCACCCCGCTGCTGCAGGTTATGGGCAAGAAACTGGTGCATTGCGGCGGGCACGGGGCCGGCCAGGCCGCGAAGATCTGCAACAACATGCTGCTGGGCATCTCCATGATCGGCGCGGCCGAGGCCTTCGTCCTTGGCGAGAAGCTCGGGCTGACCCACCAGGCGCTCTTCGACGTGATCTCCACGGCCTCGGGCCAATGCTGGTCGGTCACCACCAACTGCCCGGTCCCCGGCCCGGTGCCGGCCTCCCCGGCGAACCGCGACTACGTTCCCGGGTTTGCCGGGGCGTTGATGGCCAAGGACCTGGGCCTGGCGCTGAACGCGCTCGAGCATGCGGGGGTCGCCGCGCAACTGGGCCCGCTCGCCGCGCAGATCTACCGCAGGTTCGCCGACGAGGGCGGGGCCGGACGCGACTTCTCCGGCATCATCACCGACATCAGGGACGGCTCGCAAGGCTAGCCGGGCACGTTCGCCGGCGGGGCCCCACGGCCCGCAGCCGACACGGAAGGGAGCTGCGATGACCATCTTCACCTGTTCGACCTGCGCCATCGAACACCCGGACACCGCCCTGCCGCCGGAGCGCTGTGCGATCTGCGAGGACGAACGCCAGTGGGTCCCAGCCACCGGCCAGGCCTGGACCACCCGCGACGAGCTCGAAGCCGCCGGCCACCGGCTTGTGGTCAAGGAACTGGAACCCGGCCTCCACGCCGTCACCACGACGCCGCGCCTGGGGATCGGGCAGCGCGGGCTGTTGGTGAACACGCCCGGCGGGAACCTGCTCTTCGAACCGCCCGGCTTCATCGACGCGGCCGGAGCGGCGCGCATCGAGGAACTCGGCGGGGTGGCGGCCATCGCCTCGAGCCACCCGCACCTGACCGGTTCCTCGATCCAGTACAGCCACCGCTTCGGCCATGCCCCGGTCTACGTGGCGCGGGCCGACGAACCATGGATCCGGCGGCCCGATCCGGCCATCAAGCTCTGGGAGCGAAGCATCGAGCTGCTGCCCGGGCTGGTGATGCACCAATGCGGAGGCCACTTTGCCGGCAGTTCGGTAGTGCACTGGCCGGCCGGCCAGGCCGGCGCCGGGGTGCTGATCACCGGGGACACCATCGCCGTGGGCGGGGACAGGAAATCGGCAAACGCCATGCGCAGCTACGTCAACAACATCCCGCTGCCGGCGAGCACCATCGAGCGGATCCTGGACACCGTGATGCCGCTGGAATTCGAGCGGCTGTACAGCGCCTTCGGGGTTTTGGAGTCCGACGCCCGTACCACCGTCGAACGCACGCTGCGTCGCTACATCGCGTGGGTGCGCGGGGAAATGCCCGAATAGGACGCCATCAACCAACCCGGGCCGATCAACCATATGGTCGATGTGCACGGGCACGGGAAAACGGAGGATTGGAGATAAGAAGGGGGAGGTTGCCGCCGGCAAGATCCCCGCTCCATCCACTGAAAGCGAACCCCACCCGTGTTTCTTGCCATCCGCGACATCCGCTTCGCCAAGGGCCGCTTCGCCCTCATGGGGTCGGTGGTTGCCCTCATCACGCTGTTGCTGGTCATGCTCTCCGGGCTCACCGCGGGACTGGGCAACCAATCCACCTCCGCGCTGAAAAACCTCGGCAGCGAATCCCGGCCCGTCGACACCATCGCCTTCGGTGCCGCCAGCGGCAACGACCCCAAGGCCTCCTTCACCGAAAGCCAGGTCACTGCCGACCAGGTGCGCGCCTGGGGCAACCGCCCCGGCGTCGCCTCGGCGCAGGCGCTCGGCATCACCCAGACCCGCCTGACCGGATCCGCGGCCGGCTCCGAGACCAGCACCGGCACCACCAATGTCGCGGTCTTCGGCCTCCCGGACGGCAGCGAGTTGGCGCCGCTGCCCCTCGAGGCCGGGAAGGTCGTCATCGGCGACTCGGTCGCCAAGGACCTCTCCCTGCGCATCGGCGACACCATCTCCATGGCCGGGGTGGACCTGGTGGTCGGCGGGATCGCCGCCGACAACTGGTACTCGCACACCTCGGTCCTCTACACGGACCTGGATTCGTGGGCCAAGCTCGCGCACCTGGGCCAGGGCACGCAGGTCGGAACCGTCATCGCCGTCACCAACCAGGACGGCGCCACCGTGGACACGGATGGCGCAAATGCCGCAGCGGCCACCGTCAGCACCACCCGCACCGGCTCCTACGCGGCGCTGGGCTCCTACAAGAGCGAGAACGGCTCGCTGCTGATGATGCAGGGCTTCCTCTACGGCATCTCGGCCCTGGTGATCCTGGCCTTCCTCACGGTCTGGACCGTGCAGCGCACCCGCGACATCGCGGTGCTCAAGGCCCTGGGTGGGTCGGGCGGCTACGTGCTGAAGGACGCCATCACCCAGGCCAGCATCGTGCTGCTGCTCGGCGCCGGGATCGGCGGAGGCATCGGAATCCTCGGCGGCACCTTCGCCGCCAAGGCCGCACCCTTCCTGCTGACCCCCGCTACCACGCTGCTGCCCATCGCCGGGGTCGTGCTGCTCGGCCTGGCCGGGGCCGCGCTCGCCGTCTCCCGCGTCACCAAGGTCGACGCGCTCATTGCCCTCGGCGGCAACTAGCACCGCGCAGCCCCGGCACCGCCCACCAACGTTTCCCCTGAATCTCCCGCGCAAAGGAATCCCATGACCACCCCAGAACCAACCCGGCCTGCCGCAACCACCACCATGCCCCTGCAACTGATCGACCTGACCCTTCAATACCCGGATGGCCAGGGCACCATCAAGGCGCTGGACTCGGTGAACCTGGGTGTGGGAGGCGGACAGATGCTCTCGCTGATCGGCCCCTCGGGCTCCGGCAAGTCCTCGCTGCTGGCCGTCGCCGCAACCCTGATCCGTCCCACCAGCGGGCTGGTCATTATCGACGGCACCACCGCCAGCGACCTTAACGACACTGAAATGACCACGCTGCGCCGCGAGAAGGTGGGCATCATCTTCCAGCAGCCCAACCTGCTGGCCTCGCTGACCGCCCTCGAGCAGCTGATGATCTCCGACCACCTGCGCGGCAAGCCCCTGAAGCCCGCCAAGGCCCGTGCCCTGGAACTGCTTGAAGTCGTGGGGCTGGAAGACAGCGCCACGAAGCGCCCGCACCAGCTCTCCGGCGGACAGCGCCAGCGCGTGAACATTGCCCGTGCCCTGATGGGCTCCCCGAAGGTGCTGCTGGTCGACGAGCCCACCGCGGCGCTGGACCATGCACGCAGCGAATCGATCGTGCGGCTGCTGGCCGAGGTGACCCGCGAATTCTCGGTTGCGACGGTCATGGTCACGCACGACACCGAATTCATCTCGCTCACCGATTCGGTGGCCACCATGCGCGACGGCGTGCTGGGCGCCTCCGAGCTCGTCGGTGTCTAGGCGCGGGAGAGCCTTCGACCCCCCGTCAATGCGGGGACGCGAACGAGGAGCAAGGGGCAATCCTGCTTACTCGGGGCCGGGAGCCTCCGACGCAAAGTCCCCGGCATCCCGGCGGAACTTGGAGAAGATCCTGATCAAGGTGGAGATGTCC
The DNA here is from genome assembly GCF_001863355.1 of Arthrobacter sp. UCD-GKA. Taxonomy (NCBI): domain Bacteria; kingdom Bacillati; phylum Actinomycetota; class Actinomycetes; order Micrococcales; family Micrococcaceae; genus Arthrobacter; species Arthrobacter sp. UCD-GKA. The sequence goes on from NZ_MOLR01000005.1 coordinate 64,231, forward strand.
CGGTCCGAAAAACCCGAGTCGGCGAAGACCGTGGCGTTCAGTTCCCTCGTGGCGGCAGCGGCCAGCTCGCGGCCCTGAGGGGACAGAGCGATGAGCGTGGTGCGCTTGTCGGTGGGGTGCTTGGTGCGGGCCACCAGCCCGGCGCGCTCCAGACGGTCCACGGCGTTGGTCACGGAAGTGGCATGGACCTGGAGCAGCGCGCTGGCCCTGTTCATGGCCAGCGCGCCGTCGCGGGTGAAGCTGAGCAGGGCGAGCATCTCGTAGCGGGCGAAGGTGAGTCCGAAGGGCTTGAGCACCGTTTCGGCGCGCTGCAAAAGGATCTGTTGCGTCCGCATCAGGGCGGTGATCGCCGCCATGGGCTCGGCGACGTCCTGCCACCCGTGGCGTTCCCAATTGCGTTGCGCTTCCAAGATCGGGTCGCGCGATAGTGGCTGGCTCAATTTTCCCTCCGGATAGAACTCGTGCCCCAGCATATCCAAGCCCACGTGGGGATCAGGATTTCAGGGACGGGAAATCGTCGTCGCGGTACTCGAGGCCCTGGGTCTCAAGGCCGCCGGAGTCTTCGTGGCGTGCCACTTCGTTGCGCCGCAGCTCCACCCGGCGGATCTTCCCGGAGATGGTCTTGGGAAGATCGGCGAACTCCAGGCGGCGGATCCGCTTGTAGGGTGCCAGGTTTTCCCGGCAATGGCGCAGGATGCTTTCCGCCAGTTCCGCCGAGGGCGCGTACCCCTCGGCGGCGACAACGAACGCCTTGGGGACGGAGAGCCGCAGCGCATCGGGGGACGGGACCACCGCTGCCTCGGCCACCGCGGGGTGCTGGATCAGCACCGACTCGAGCTCGAAGGGGCTGAGCCTGTAGTCGCTGGACTTGAATACGTCATCCCCGCGCCCCACATAGGTGATGACGCCCTGTTCATCCATCTCGGCCATGTCCCCGGTGTGGTAAACGCCGTCGCGGAAGGCCTCCGCGGTCTTTTCCGCGTCCCCGTAGTACGACTTCATCAGCCCCAGCGGGCGCGGATCCAGCCGCAGGCAGATTTCCCCCTCGCTGCCGGCTTCCCCCGTGGCGGGGTCGATGAGGACCACGTCGTAGCCGGGCATGGGGCGGCCCATGGCGCCGATCTTGATCGGCAGCCCCGGTGGGTTGGCGATCTGCACGGTGGTTTCGGTTTGCCCGAAACCGTCGCGGATCGTTTGCCCCCAGGCGCGGTTGACCTGGTCGATGACCTCGGCGTTCAGCGGCTCGCCGGCCGAGACGAGCTTGGCGGGAGGGTTCTTCAGTGCCGTGAGGTCGGCTTGGATGAGCAGGCGCCACACCGTGGGAGGCGCACAGAAGCTCGTGACGGATTCGGCGTCCATCTGGGCCATGAGCGCCTTGGCGTCGAAGCGGTCGTAGTTGTAGAGGAAGACGGTCGCCTCGGCGATCCAGGGGGCGAAGAAGTTGCTCCAGGCGTGCTTGGCCCAGCCAGGGGACGCGACATTCAGGTGCACGTCCCCTGGTTCCAGCCCGATCCAGAACATCGTGCTCAGGTGGCCGACCGGATAGGAGGTGTGGGTGTGCTCAACCAGCTTGGCCTTGGAGGTGGTGCCGGAGGTGAAATACAGCAGCAGGGTTTCGTCGGCCCGGGTGGGAACCTCGGGAACGAATTCCGTCGGGTGACCGGAGCTTTCGGTGTAGTCGAGGGCGCCGGACGGTGCGTTGCCATCGACGTGGATGACCGTGAAGGTGCCGGTGAGCTTGCCGAATTTTTGGGTGTCCCCGGTTCCGGCCAATGCCCAGCGTGCCTCGCCGCGATCGACCCGGTCCTGCAGGTCCGCGGGGGTCATTTGCGTGGTGGTGGGGATCATGACCATGCCGAGCTTGATGCCGGCGAGCATGATTTCCCAGAGTTCCACGCGGTTCCCCAGCATGACGATCATCTTTTCGCCGCGCTTCATACCGATCGAGCGCATCCAGTTGGCGACCTGGCCTGAGCGGGCCGAGAGCTCGGCCCAGGTGCGGCGGGTCGAGGAGCCGTCCTTCTCGACAATGACCAGGGCATTGGAGTCGACACGGGCGGGATCCCTGGCGACCGCATCGAACCAGTCGAGACCGAAGTTGAACTCGGTGAACTCCGGCCAGCGGAACTCCGCCAGGGCGCCGGCGTAGTCGGTGCGCAGCTCCAGGAGCCGATCGCGGGCCGCACGGAATTCTTCGGTTACGGTCATTGCCGTCCTTTCGTCGGGCCCCAATTAGTAGGAAGCCCTAGTGATTCGGATCACTTGCAAATATACTTTGATATCCAAGCGTTTGGAAGGGCTTGCAAACATCGAGCCAACCATTTCACCGGACCAGGAGTAACCCCTCTCATGCCACTGAGCGAGACCTGCACATCACTCACCGAAACCGGCCACGAGCCGTACGCCAAGGAGCTGCCGTTTCCCGATGTGGACTTGATGCACATTTGGCAGCTGCTGGAACCGGGCGAACGAACCCGCTTGCGGGGCATCCGCGCCTTCCTGCAGGAACGGGTGCGTCCCGAATCCCTCGACTACTGGAACCGCGAGGAATTCCCGCACCACCTGCTGCGCGAGATGGCCGAATACGGCCTTGGGGGAATCGAACTTGAAGGCAGCAGCGAACTGTTCAAGGGACTTGTGTACGTCGAGGCCGCCCGCGCGGATGTTTCACTCTCGGCCCTGATCGGCATCCACAACGAATTGATCGTCGGCATGATCGAGGCATTGGGGTCGCCGGAGCAAAAAACGACCTGGCTGCCCGCACTGGCCCGTTTCAGCGCGCTGGGCGCCTTCGCCCTGACCGAGCCCGACCACGGTTCGGACATCGCCGGGGGACTGTCCACCACCGCCACCCGCGAGGGCGATGAATGGGTCATCAGCGGCGCCAAGCGCTGGATCGGTGCGGCCTCCATGGCGGACTTTTCCCTGGTCTGGGCCAGGGACACCACGGACAACGAGATCAAGGCCTTCATCGTCGAATCGGACCGCCCCGGGTTCAGCACCACCAAGATCAGCAACAAGATCGGCCTGCGGATCATGCAGAACGCCGACATCACGCTGGACTCGGTGCGGGTGCCCGAAGGCAACAGGCTTCCGGGGGCCAAGAACTTCGCTGCGGCCAACGAACTGCTGAAGCATTCGCGGGCCTGGGTCGGCTGGCAGGCGGCCGGCGTGCAACTGGGGATTTTCGACATCGCGCGCGACTATGCGCTGGCGCGCACGCAGTTCGGATCGCCCATTGCCGGGTTCCAACTGGTGCAGCTGCCGCTGGCGGAAATCCTGGGCAACGCCATGGCCAGCCTTTCCCTCATGGCGGACGTGGCAAGGATCCAGGGAACCGGGCAACTCGAAATGGTCCAGGCCGCCATGGCGAAGTCGACCACCACCCGCCTGGCCCGCGAATCGGCAGCCAAGGGCCGCGCGCTGCTGGGAGGCAACGGCGTCACCAGCGACTACGAGATGGCCAAGCTCTTCGGGGACGTGGAGATCCTCTACACCTACGAAGGAACCTACGAGATCAATTCATTGATCGTTGGCCGGGCCGTCACCGGACACTCGGCGTTCGTCAACCCACACTGACGAAGGCGGTAGCCGACCCCGGGGTGATCTCGGTCCGGCCGGCATCATGGATCACCGGACCGCCTGCCGCGCGGGCGTTCTTCCGGAATGCCTTGGCGTCCAGCCGCTGGATCGACAACGGGCAGCCGGAGTCCCGCCAGGCGTCCAGCTCCTCCGGGTTTCCCTCCAGGACCCAGGCGAACAGGGCGTGGGCCGCCTGGGCGGCGGCCTTCCCGGTGCTCATCCCCAGCGAATCGTTCAGCGCAATGCGCACCGTCGTGGAATCCATCGGCTCGCCCGGCGGCAGCGTGGTTCCCGAGACCTGGAGCTTGGCCAGGCGCTTGGGCAGCGAGTCGGCCTGCATCGGGGCAAACCCCATGGCCCGAGCGGACCCGACCTCGGCCATGACATGGGCAGGGAACTCACCGGCAACCTTGGCAAACATCTTGGCGTCCGCCCGGCGGACGCTCTTGGCAAAGGCGCCCTGCGCCCAGGGTCGCCAATACGGGTGTCGGGGATTGGCCAGCAGCGCGCTGACCGAGGCCAATGCCGCCACGGCAATGCCCTCGTCCTCCGGACAGGGTTCCTCGCGGTCCACCAGCAAGATGATTGGCTGGACCAGCTCGCCGGTTGGCTCCGGAAATTCTTCTGTCGGAGTTTCGGCCTCGGCGGGGTCGGGGCTCGATGCCGGGTCGTTCGCCGTGTTTTCCACTGGCTCAATCCGTTGCGAAGTCAAGGGTCGTCCTAGCTCTTCCACCACGAGTCAAGGCTGGTGACCGGGGTGGTGCGCTTGTGGCGCGAACGCAGGAACTTCGACTCGATGTTCTGCGCCGCGTCCTGGGGGATCTCGCGACCTTCAAGGTAGTCGTCGATGTTCTCGTAGGTGATGCCCAGCTCGTCCTCGTCGGTGCGCAGCGGCTGCCCGTCGAGCAGGTCTGCCGTGGGGACCTTTTCCCACAATTGCCGAGGCGAGCCCAGGTGCCGCAGCAACTCGCGGTTCTGCCGCTTGTTCAGTCCGAATAGCGGCAGGAGGTCCGCTCCGCCGTCCCCGAACTTCGTGAAGAAGCCGGTAACCGATTCGGCACCGTGGTCGGTGCCGATGACCAGCAGGTTGTCCTCGCCGGCAAGGGTGTACTGGGCGATCATGCGCATGCGCGCCTTGATGTTGCCCTTGTTGAAATCGGAGACGGGGGTGCCCACGGCCTTGTGGAAGGCGGATTCGAGGCCGTCGACTCCGGCCTTGACGTTGAAGGTCCGCTCGACGTCGGCGGCCACGAAGTCCAGGGCGGCTTGGGCATCGTCTTCGTCGAGCTGGGTGCCGTAGGGAAGCCGCACGGCCACGAACTTGGCATCGGTTCCCGCCGCGCGCAATTCCTCGGCGGCGAGCTGGGCCAGGCGCCCGGCCAGGGTGGAGTCCAGCCCTCCGGAAATGCCCAGCACAAACCCATGGGTGTGCGTGGCAACGAGGTACTCCTTGAGGAAATCAATGCGTGCACGGACCTCCGCGGCGGGATCGATCCGGGGCTTGACACCCATTTCCTTGATGATGACGGCCTGTAGTTCGCGCATGCCCCAAGCCTATCCCGTCCCCGCGACGAGGCCGCGGGGTGTTTACCTAGACATCGGCTGGAGGCTTGTCCGGATCCCAGCCGAGGTTCACGGCCATCTTCTTCAGGGATTCGACGGTGGTGGCGTACTCCTCGGTGCTGATTCCCGAGCTGGACTCCTCGCGCATCTCGTCGACGATCTCGGTCAGCCGGTCCAGCGACACCGCTCCGCGCTCGGTGAGCGTGAAGGTGTGCCCTTCTTCGGCAATCCAGCCCGACTCAACCAGCTCGGCCAGATGCTCGGACGGGCTGGTCGGCTCGTCCTCGGCCTGTGCCTCGCCGAAGAACGGGGCGAGGGCCGCGGTGAGCTCCCCGCCGGTGGCCGGTCCCAGCGAGAGGACATTGAGTAATTGCCATTGCCGGCGCGTGACGCCGTGCTCTTCGAGGGAGTTGGCGAACTGCTCGGAAATGAGCGAGTCAACCAATTTAAGCCAGTAACCCAAAGGGCGAGAATCGGTCATGTCCCCACCCTAACCCCGGGACCACCTGCCTGTCTGTAGCAGGATCGCGGCACCGCCGGTCCGGACGGGCCGCGGCGCGGACCTCACGGGCCAGGGGGCATGCGGGCATGGCGAACGCCGGAGGGCCGAACTCCAAACTAGAATTGGGTCCATGACCAACACTGCTGCCCGCGCACGCCTGCTCGAACTCATCAAGGAACTCGCCGTGGTCCACGGCAAGGTCATCCTTTCCTCCGGCAAGGAGGCCGACTACTACATCGATCTTCGCCGCATCACCCTGCACCACGAGGCCGCGCCGCTGGTCGGCCAGGTCATGCTCGACATGCTCGATGCGGCAGGCATCGACTTCACGAACGCCGGAGGCCTGACCATGGGCGCCGATCCGGTGGGCACCGCACTGATGCACGCCGCCGGACACAACGGACGTGCGATCGACGCGTTCGTGGTGCGCAAGGCACAGAAGTCCTACGGCATGGGCCGCCAGGTCGAGGGGCCCTCGGTCGAGGGCCGCAACGTCGTCGTTCTGGAAGACACCTCGACCACCGGCGGATCCGCGCTGGCCGCCGTCGAGGGCGTCCGCAAGGCCGGCGGCAACGTCGTTGCCGTGGCAGTGATCGTTGACCGCGACACCGGTTCCAAGGAGCGCATCGAGGCCGAGGCCGGGGTGCCGTACCTCTTCGCCTTCGGCAAGGACGAACTGGGGCTTTAAGGCCGTCCGGGCCGCCGGGCCAAAGCCACGCGTCCCGCGGGTTTCACCAAGGGTGGAAACCGCGGGACGCGTGGCTTAAGCCTAGGTCAGCACCGGATTGGGTGCCTTGGCGGGGCCGCCGCCCGTAAACGGGGAACCACGGGTGGACCACGGTGCTGGCGCGCCGCCCGAATCGGCGGCTGATTGCCGGTTTTCTTCTGCTATTCTTGCGATATCCACGGACCTCCCGGCGCATCTGCCCGCCGGTTGAAGATAACGGGTGGCGTTTATTATTACCGCTGTTGAGAACTGGAGCCCTAGATGCATTTGACCCCGCGTGAGCACGAAAAACTCATGGTGGTTGTTGCCGCCGATTTGGCGCGCCGCCGGCAATCCCGCGGACTGCTGCTCAACCACCCCGAGTCCGTCGCCATCATTACCTACGAACTCATTGAAGGTGCCCGGGACGGGCGCACGGTGGCCGACCTGATGAGCTACGGAACCACGATCCTGACCCGCGAGCAGGTCATGGAGGGGGTCGCCGACATGATTCCCGACGTGCAGGTCGAAGCGACCTTCCCCGACGGAACCAAGCTGGTCACCGTCCACAATCCGATTCGCTAGGCATAAGGGAGAGAAGACCATGAAACCGGGAGAATACATCCTGCGTGACGAGCCCGTGCTCTGCAATTCGGAGCTCGAAACCCGAATCCTGAACCTGGTCAACCACGGGGACCGCCCCATCCAGGTCGGATCGCACTACCACTTCGCCGAGGTCAACCCGCAGCTGGACCTGGACCGGGTCGCCGCTCGAGGCTTCCGCCTGGACATTCCCGCCGGCACCGCGGTGCGTTTCGAGCCCGGGGACGCCAAGACCGTCCACCTGGTCGAATTCGCCGGCCGCCGCCACGTCTACGGATTCCAGGACCGCGTGAACGGGCCGCTGGGCGAAACCATCCCCGCGGTCGAAACCGAGGCCATTGGCGGTTCCGCCGGCATCAACCCGGTGACCGAAGCGGAAATCATTTCCGACTACGACATCGACCTGCCGAACCTGGGCCGCGAATCGGTCGGCTTCCACACCGACTTCGGCGTCGACGATGTCGACGAATCCCTGCCGCCGCACCCCGACGAGGTGCGCCGCGCCACCGAAGAAAGCGAAAAGGCGGAAGCCGAGTCGGCTTCGAAGGACGAGACGAAGGAGGAAGACCAGGCATGAGCTTCGAGATGAGCCGCAAGCACTATGCGGAAATGTACGGTCCGACCACCGGGGACGCCATTCGCCTGGCAGACACCGAGCTGCTGGCCGAGATCGAGCACGATTACACCAACTACGGCGACGAGGTCGTCTTCGGCGGCGGCAAGGTCATCCGCGACGGCATGGGCCAAAACGGACAGCTGACCCGCGACCAGGACATCCCGGACACCGTCATCACCAACGTGGTGGTGCTGGACTACACCGGCATCTACAAGGCCGACGTGGCCCTGCGCGACGGGCACATCTTCAAGATCGGCAAGGCCGGCAACCCGGACATCACCAACGGGGTCAACATCACCATCGGTGCGGCCACCGACATCATTGCCGGCGAGCACAAGATCCTCACCGCCGGCGCGATCGACACCCACATCCACTTCGTGAGCCCCGACCAGATCCCGGTGGCGCTGGCCTCCGGCGTCACCACCATGATCGGCGGCGGCGCCGGGCCCTCCGACGCCTCCAAGGCGACCACCGTGACCCCCGGCCCGTGGCACATTGCCCGGATGCTGCAGGCCGTGGAAAACCTGCCGATGAACATCGGCTTCCTGGGCAAGGGCCATGCCAGCGCGCGAGCACCGCTGGCCGAGCAGATCAGGGCCGGAGCCATCGGCCTGAAGATCCACGAGGACTGGGGAGCAACCCATTCCTCGATCGACAACTCCCTGAAGATCGCCGACGAATTCGACGTGCAGATCGCCATCCACGCCGACACCCTGAATGAGTGCGGCTTCGTCGAGGACACCATTGCGGCCATCGACGGACGCGTCATCCACACCTTCCACACCGAGGGCGCGGGCGGCGGGCACGCACCTGACATCATCCGCATGGCGGGCCTGCCCAACGTGCTGCCGGCCTCCACCAACCCCACCCTGCCGTACACGAACAACACCGTGGACGAGCACCTGGACATGCTCATGGTGGCCCACCACCTCAACGCGGACATCCCCGAGGACGTGGCCTTTGCCGACTCGCGCATCCGCGCCGAGACCATCGCCGCGGAGGACGTCCTGCATGACTTGGGCGTGTTCTCCATGACCTCCTCCGATTCCCAGGCCATGGGCCGCGTCGGGGAGACGGTGCTGCGCACCTGGCAGGTCGCCGACGCCATGAAGCGCCAGCGCGGCAAGCTGGAGGGCGACCCGGAGGTCGGGGACAACTTCCGGATCAAGCGCTTCGTGGCGAAGTACACCATCAACCCGGCCATCGCCCACGGCATCGCCGATTCCATCGGCAGCATCGAGGAAGGCAAGTTCGCCGACCTGGTGCTCTGGGATCCCGCGTTCTTCGGCGTGAAGCCGGACATGGTGATCAAGGGCGGGTTGATCGTGCAGTCGCTGATGGGCGACGCGAACGGCTCGATCCCCACCCCGCAGCCGCGCACGCTGCGCGAGAACTTCGGTGCGCTGGGCACAGCGGTGCACCACTCCTCGATCACCTTCCTGTCCCAGGCCGCGATCGAGGAGGGCGTTCCCGAGCGCCTGCGGCTGCGCAAGGTCATCCGCCCGGTGTCGGGAATCCGCTCGCTGACCAAGGCAGACATGAAGTTCAACGGGGAAACCCCGGACATCCAGGTCGACCCGCAGACCTACCAGGTCACCGTCGACGGCGTGCTGGCCACCTGCGAGCCCTCCAGCGTGCTGCCCATGGCCCAGCGCTACTTCCTCTTCTAAACCGACGGCGAGAACAACCAAGGAGTTTCATGATCATCGAGCAGCTATCGGGGAACAAGAAAGATGTTCCCGAGGCCGAGCTGGCGAAGCTGCACGAGGAAAAAGTCGTGCTGCCCTCTTCGGCACTGGTCAAGCGCATCCAGCGCGTCACCACCGACCACGGGCGGGAGCTGGGCATCCGCCTGGCCCCGGGACCCGACCTGGCCGACGGGGACATCCTGTTCCGCAACGAGCAGGAGATCATCACGATCTCGGTGCTGCCCACCGATGTGTTGGTCATTGCCCCGGGATCCGTCTTTGAGATGGGGCAGGTCGCGCACGCGCTGGGCAACCGGCACCTGCAGGCCCAGTTCTTCGACGCGGATTCCGACTACGGGACGGCGGTGATGGTGGTCCAGTACGACCACACCGTGGAGGACTTCCTCAAGCACCACCACACGCCGTACCAGCGCCAGGAACGCGTGATGCCGGTGCCGTTCCGCCATGCCGAACACACCCACTAGGCAGGCGGCGGGGCACCTGCTCACGCTGCTGCAACTGACCGACTCGGCGCTGCCCACCGGCGCATTCAGCCACTCCATGGGCCTGGAAAGCTACCTGTCCACCCGGGCGGTGCACGACGAGGCCAGCTTCACGCTGTGGCTGGAGAAGTTCCTGTCCCAGTCGCTGGCCTACACCGACGGAGTCACCGTGCGCCTCGCCCACGAGGCCGCCGGGGGAGAAGCGCTGGCGCGCCTCGATGCGCTGGTGACCGCCGCGGCGGTGCCCCGGCAGATCCGCGAGGCCGGGGTGAAGATGGGTGCGCGCATGCTGCACGTGGCCACCAGCGTCTTCCCCACGCCCGAACTGGAAGCGTACCGCCTGCAGGTGGAGTCCGGGGCGTGCTCCGGGCATCCGGGCATCGCCTTCGCCCTGGGCGCGAAAGGTGCCGGTGCCCCGTGCGCCGACACCGTGGCCGCCTACCTGTTCTCCACCATCACCTCGCTGACGCAGAACGCGATCCGCGGCATCCCGATCGGGCAGAACGCCGGGCAGCGGGTGCTGCGGGCCATGCACACCCCGGTGCTGGCGGCCGTGGAGACGATCTTCACCCTGGACGAGGAAGACCTGGGCGCGGCGGCGCCGGGCCTGGAAATAGCGCAGATGCGCCACGAACACTTGCGCGCCCGCATGTTCATGTCCTGACCGGACGGACACGCGGGGCGCGAAACCCACGACAGTAAGGAAGTGCATGATGGAACCGATTTGCATTGGCATCGGAGGCCCCGTGGGAGCGGGCAAGACCCAGCTCATCGAGCGGATCACCCGGCGGCTGAACGACGAAGTGTCGATGGCCGCGATCACCAACGACATCTACACCATCGAGGACGCCAAGATCCTGGCGGCCAACGGCGTGCTGCCGCTGGATCGGATCGTGGGCATCGAGACCGGCGGCTGCCCGCACACCGCGATCCGCGAGGACACCTCGATGAACTCCGCGGCCATCGAGGAACTGAAGGCCAAGCACCCGGACCTGCAGATCATCTTCGTCGAATCCGGGGGAGACAACCTCTCGGCCACGTTCTCCCCGGAGCTGGTGGACTTCTCCGTCTACATCATCGACGTGGCCCAGGGCGAGAAGATCCCGCGCAAGGCCGGTCAGGGCATGATCAAGTCGGATTTGTTCATCATCAACAAGACCGACCTGGCCCCGTACGTGGGCGCGGACCTGTCGGTGATGGAACGCGACTCCAAGGAGTTCCGCGGGGACAAGCCGTTCTGCTTCACCAACCTCAAGACCGACGAGGGACTGGACACCGTGATCGACTGGCTCAAGCACGAGGTGCTGATGCTGGATCTGGGCTAGGGCCAATGGCACCGAAAATGGCCGAACAGCCGGCGATCCGGGAGCTGGGCCCCTCGCCCTTTGAAGGAACCAAGCTCGTCGGCGAGCTGCGCCTGCAGGTGGGCACGCGCGCCGGCAAGGCCATCGCCACGCGGCAGTACCACCAGGGCGCGCTGCGGATCCTGCGCCCGCACTACCTCGATGACACCGCCCAGGTCTGCTACACCATCGTGAACCCCGGCGGCGGGTACCTGGGCGGGGACAACTACGGCATCGAGGTCTCGGTGGACGAGGGCACCTCGCTGCTGCTGACCACCCAGTCGGCGACCAAGGTCTACAAGACCCCGGGGAGCTTTGCCCGCCAGGACATGGTGGTGCGCCTGGGGCCGGGCGCGGTGCTCGAATACGTGCCCGACCAGCTCATTGCCTACCGCGGGGCCAGCTACCGCCAGTTCACGCGGGTGGACATGCACCAGGACTCCAGCCTGCTGTTCTGTGAGGTGCTCACCCCCGGGTGGAGCCCGGACGGGAAGCTCTTCCGCTACGACGAGGTGCGCCTGCGCACCGAGGTCTCCGTGGGAGGCAAGGTCGCGGTGCTGGACAACCTGCTGGTGCGGCCCGGGGAGGACTCGCTGGATTCGCTGCTTTTCCTGCAGGACTTCACGCACGTGGGCATGCTGCTGGCCATCGATGCGAAGATCGGGGCGTCGGATGTCGAACGCATCCGCGAGCTGGCCTACCGCATGGGGGAAGCGCAGCGCACGCCGGTGCACCTGGGCATCAGCCAGGTGCCGGGCCCGGGCGTCGCGGTGCGGGCACTGTCGAACTCCACCGAGGCCATCAATGCGGTCCTGATGGCCGTGGTTGACGAGCTTCGCCTCCACCTGAGGGGCCAAAAGGCACTGAACCTGCGCAAGTACTAGGGCGTGCGCCCCACGGGCCAAGGCCGACAGCCCGCCACTCGGAGCGCGGGGAGGTTGCGCGGGGAGCCAAATTCGTGCTCTCCCGCCGCGCGCAAGGTTCGGGTTTGCCGACCGGCCCCTGTACCCGGCACGCCCCCAAGTTTGGTCGTGCCGAGTACACGGGCGATCGTCCTGAAACCGCCGCGGTTCCTGCTTCGGGGTGCCAAGTGGAGCCTTGGTATTAAATTCCAATTGAGGAATATACCGATGGTCCGGACATCCCATGATGCCGCGGGGCCGAGGCTCTCGCTGGCCAGATGTCAAGATCGAGATGTCTGGCTTTCGACCGTTGGCCGCCACCCAATTATCAACATAGCTGACGCGGCAAGCAAAAATGCCCGAAATGCCGATTCTCGAACAACCCCGAACAGGGCCGAATTAACCGAACAGGTCGTCACAACGTTCCTAGTGGGGCGGCCGGATGCCTAAGATTGCAGGTGACGCATGGCGCGGGATGCGCGCCCGTGGCCGAAGAGGACCAAATGACTGACCAACCCCGCGCAGTGGATGCCCCTGTGGGCGCGTATGACGAAATTGCGCTGGACCTGCAGCAATTGCGCTTCGCCGCTGGCGACGTTTCCTACGCCGAGATCGTTCGACGCATTGCCGCCCACCGGGAACGCAGCGGCGTGGACGCCGGCAATGCCCGTCCGGCCCGCACCACCGTCTATGACGCTTTCCGGACCGGACGGACCCGGGTCAACCCCCATCTTGTCGGCGAAATCGCCCGCGTCCTGGGGGCCTCAGAAATCGAGTCCGCACAATGGGAAGAACGGTGCCTTCTCGCCAGAAGGAACCCGCCAGCGGCACCGGCCGTGACGCCTGAACCGTACGTCTTGCCTGAACCGGCTCAGTCGGACCCTCGGCCCGCGATGGTCGAAAAGGCGGCTCCGGCCAATGACCGAAAGTTTATGCTGATTTTGGCATGTATCGTCTTGAATGTCCTGGGGTTCACCCTCGTGGCCAGGTTGGGGCTGCCGCTCTACTTCGACATGGTGGGCACGGCGATAGCCGCAATCGCGATTGGCCCCTGGGCGGGCGTGGCCGTGGGGTTGTCAACGAACGCCATTGGCCTGGGCATCACCGACTCCTCGTCGATTGCCTTCGCGCTGGTCAACGTCGTCGGCGCCCTGGTGTGGGGGTATGGGGCACGCAGCCTCCGGCTGTGCCGGACCTTCCCCAGATACCTGTTGCTCAATGTCCTGGTCGCCCTCAGCTGTTCGGTGGTCGCAACCGCGTTGCTGGTCCTGCTGTTCAACGGCGGAACCGGCCACGCCTCGGAGCACACGACCCGGAACCTCGCCCAGATGGGCAATCCCCTGTCCGTGGCCGTCCTGGGATCGAATGTGGTTCATTCGTTGGCCGACAAACTGCTGACCGGCTTCATTGTCCTTGGCGCGCTGGGTGCCGTGCGGCGATGGATCGAGGTTCCGTTCTACGACAACCTGAGTGCGGACGTGATGCTCCACGTAAAGGCGATCGGCAACCCCGTCCGCGGCGCCGGGCATGGTTCCCGCCCATTGCCCGCCAACCTGGCGGTCAATGGGCCGGTGCCCGGGACCCGGAGGGGCTACTCGAAACAGGCCCCCGATTCACCGTAAACCGTCTCCCCGTCCCGGACCTGTCCGCCGGGCGGCATGCTGGGTTTAGGTTTGCCCGGCACTATCTCCTGCCCGGTTGATCCCCACCAGGTCCAACATCCTGTCGGCGACCCCCGACAGCGCGGCGGTATCGTGCGAGGCGATGAGGACCGCGGCCCCCGCTGCGGCACGGTTCGCCAGCATCCCCAGGACGGCAGCGGTGTTTTCGGAATCAAGCTGGGCCGTGGGTTCGTCGCAGAGAAGCACGTCGGGGTCCAGCGCCAGGGCGCGGGCCACCATGGCCCGCTGGAGCTGCCCGTCCGAGACCTGGTGCGGGTAGCGGTGCAGGAGCTCCGGATCCAGCTGCGCCAGTTCGGCCAATTCGGCCAGGCGTCCGGCGTGGCGCCGCGGCCGCGGCTGCAACCAGCCCTCGCGGAAGGACAGCGGCGCGCTAATCAGGGCATCGAGGCGCATTCGCGGATCGGCCGCGGCGCGCGGGGACTGCAGCACCACGCCCACGGATCGGCGCACCTCCCGCGGCACCGGGGCGCCGGGGGCAAAGCCCCGCCCGTTGATGATCACGGTTCCCGCATCCGCGGGCACCATCAAGGCGGCAATGCGCAGCAGCGTCGACTTGCCGGCACCCGACGGGGCACGGAGCCCCACCACTTTCCCCGCGCCCACGGCCAGGTCCACCCGGTCCAGCAGCCTCCCGGCCGCAGGGTCGGCACCGGGGTGCGTAAAGGAAACTTCCCACAACTCCAGGCTCACGCCGGGGCCCCCAGCAACATGCCGGTCTCCGGATGCGCACTGTCGCCCAGCACCTCGGCGGCGGGTCCGGAATCGACGACCCGCCCGTGGCGAAGCACCACCACGTGGTCGGCCAGCCGGCGGGCCAGCTCGAGGTCGTGGGTGACCATGACGACGGTCGTGCCCGCCGCAGCCCGGGACCGCAGGAGCGTTTCGATGTGGCCAACGGTGTCGGCATCCAATGCGCTGGTGGGCTCGTCCACCAGCAGGATCCGTGACTCCACGGCAACGCCCAGCGCCAGGGCCACCCGCTGGGCCTGCCCGCCGGAAAGCTCGTGGGGGTGGCGCCCGGCCAGCGCGCCGTCTACGGCTGCGGCCTCGAGCGCCGCCAGGACATCGGCGGGGGACCCCGGCCGCCCGGAGGCCCGGAGGGTCTGCCGCATCTGCGCGGCAACCTTGCGCACCGGATTCAGCGCGGTGGCGGCCGAGCCCGGCACCAGCACGGTGCCGGTGCCCCGTGCGGCGGCCAGCCCTGCCGCATCCAGTGTCCGCCCGTTGATCGCGATGTTTCCCGTGAAACGGGCACCGGCCGGCAGCAGCCCGACCAGCGTCCGCAGCAGCAGGGACTTGCCCGCCCCCGAGGCGCCCAGGATGACATTGATGCACCCGGCCTCGGCCCGGTAATCGATTCCCTGCAGCACCAACGTGCTTGCCCGCGGGTCGGTGGTCGAGGGGAGCCGGAGGTCCAGGCCGGAAATCAGGATCGCCGGGGCGGAGGTGGCATCTCCCGAGTCGCCCCGGGTGGCCGCAGCTGCCGGCGAAGCGGCCGTGCCGCTGCAGGGGCCTCGTCCGAAGAGCCTGGACAGCCGGCGGCGCCGAGAAGTCCCCGCGGTGTCGATGAGCGAAGCGGCGCACCAGCTGACCAGCACCAGCAGCCCGGCGGGGAAGGCCAGCAGCCACCAGGCCCCGGCCAGCAGCCCGCCGCGGGCATCCTCCAGCAGCAGGCCCAGCGATGCGGATTCGGGTGGAAGCCCCACGCCCAGGAAGGAGAGCGAGCTCTCATGCCAGATGGCGTGGGGCAGCTGCAACACCAGGGCGATGGCGGCCTGCGGCGCAACGGCGGGAACCAGGTGGGTGCACCAGATCGCTGCCGCCGGGGCACCCGAGGCCCGGGCCAGCTGCACGTAGTCCGCGGTGCGTTCGGCCAGCAACCGCGAGCGCACGATCCGTGCCACCTGCGTCCAGTGGGTCAAGGCAATGGACAGCACGATCGCCCACCATTGCCCGCGCCACAGGGCCACGATGACCACCGCCAGCAACAGGTGCGGCAGGGCGTTGGTCGTGTCCACCAGGCGCATGGCCAGGCGGTCGACGATCCCCCCGCGCCAGGCGGCCAGCAGCCCCACGCCCACACCGAGCACCGTGGAGAACACCGAGGCGCCCAGCGCCAGGAGCAGGGACATGCGCAGGCCCTGGGCCGAACGGATCCACACGTCCCGGCCCAACTGGTCGGTGCCGAAGAAATGCTCGGGGGAGGGCGCCCGGAGCACCGCGGACAGGTCCACCGCGCGCGGGTCCAGGGGTTGCAGCCACGGAACCAGCACGGCGAAGGCGAGGACAAGCCCCAGCAGCACCACGGGCAGCGGGCGGGGCCTAGACATCGCCCACCCGCGGATCAAGCAGCAGGTAGCAGGCGTCGGCCAGCGCAGACCCGGCAAAGACCGCCGCGCAGGTCAGCGCGGTTACCGCGGCCAGCAGCGGGAAGTCGCCAGCGGTCGCCGAGGACACCGTGGCCGAGGCCAGGCCCGGCCAGGAAAACACCGCCTCGATGAGCAGCGCCCCGGTGACCAGCTCGCCGAGCCGGGAACCCAGCACCGTGATGAACGGCAGCAACGCCACCGGAAGCACGTGGCTGCGCATTACCGTGGACTCGCCGAGCCCGCGGCCGCGCGCGGCCAGCACCGCATCGGATTCCAGCGCCTCGAGCAGCGAGGCCCGCAGGTTCAGCACCAGCCACGGCAACAGGGTCACCGCCAGCACTCCCACGGGCAGGACCAGATGCAGGGCAAGGCCCGCGGGCGTGGGGTCGGCCCCTCCCGAGGAGGCGCCGCCGGCCGGCAGACCCAGCCCGATCGCAAAGACGGCGATGGCCACCAGGCCCAGGACGAAGGGCGGAATCGCCTGGGCAAGGTGCACCAGCCCCAGGCCGAGGACGTCCACGGGGGAGCCCGGGCGCCGGGCGGCACCCGCCGCCAGCAGCACGGAGAGCGCAATGGCGACCATTAGCCCGAGCCCCACCAGCAGCGCGGTGTAGGGGAGGCGTTCGGAAACCACCTGGGCCACCGGCTGGCCGAAGAGCCGGGAGATTCCCCAGTCCCCGCGCAGGGCACCGGAAGCCCAGCGCCCCCAGATTGCGTACCAGGCGTCGTTGAGTCCCAGCCGGTCGACCAGTTGCGCGCGCGCCTCCGGGGTCGCGTGTTCGTATTGGGTGCCCATGTACAGGGCCAACGGGTTGAAGGGGGCCAGGGACGCGAGCCAGAAGACCGCCGCGGTGATTGCGGCCGTGGCCGGGACCCCCACCAGGGCCCGGCGTCCGAGCAGGGTCAGGACCTCGCCGGCACGCGAGCGGCGTCGTTTCGTGCCCGCCGTCGGGACGCGCGTGCTCATGGTTTCGGGACCCATTGGCCGATCTTGACCCACGGGCCCCACGCGGTGCCGTGGTCGTGGGGTTCGAGCAGCGTCCCGGTGCCGGTCCAGGCCTCGGAGACGGAGGTGCGCTGGATGTAGGTGTGGTCGATGAACGCGAGCAGCACCATGGATGGGTCCTCGACGTAGCGGCGCTGAACCTCACGGTAGGCGGCGGCGCGTTTGGTCTCATCCAGGGTGGTGCGCCCGGTTTCCAGGGCCCGGTCCATGGCCGGGTCGGCGAACCTGCTCGGGTTGTCGTAGTAGGCGCCGGCCGCCGGGTAGGAGGAGTGCAGCATCTTGTACAGCTGGGTGTCCACGTCGTAGGGGGTGTCGCCGCCGCCGAGCATGATCGCATCGGTGCCCACCCGCGGCTCGGCCATCTCGAAGGTTGCTGCCTCGACCGGAACGTCGATGCCCAGCTGCTTCATCTGGGCGGAGAACGCCAGGGACATGTCCCGGCGCAGCTGGTCCCCGGGGTTGTACATGAGCGTGAACGCGGCAGGGGTCCCGTCCTTGGAGCGCATGGAGTCAGCTTCGAGAACCCATCCGGCCTCGTCCAACAGTTGGGCGGCGCGGGCCGGGTCGTGGGCAAAGACGGCCGCGGGGTCGAAGGCATCCCCGTACTCGGCGGGAACAAAGGTGTGGGCCGGGCGCCCGGCGCCGGCCAGGACCCCGTCGACCAGGCCCTGCCGGTCCACCGCAAGGTTCAGCGCAAGGCGCACCTTCGGGTCGGACGTCAGCGGGTTGTCCGCCGGCAGGGAGAGTCCGCGCCAATCCGCGGAAGTGGCCGTCACCTGCTCGAAGGCCGTATTGGCCTCGAAGGTGGCCGCCAGGCGCGGGGGCAGCACGGTGCCGTCGAATTCCCCGGCCAGCATGCGCTGGGCGCGGGCGTTGTCATCGGGGGCCGCCTCATAGGTGACGCGCTTGAGCGCGGCCTCGCCGTCGCGGTATTCCGCGTTGGCCACCAGGACCAGGCGCGAGGGGCCGATCGAATCCACCAGGWAGGGTCCGGTGCCCACCGGTGTCCGGTTCAAGGCCGATTCCTCGACCCGTTGTCCGGGCTCGATGGCTTCGGACGGGGCGATGCCGATGAGCATCGCGGTCTTGAACGAGACCTGGGATTCGCGCAGCGTGAATTCGACGGTGTGCGCATCCAGGGCCTTGACGTCCACGACGTTTGAGAGCGTGCCGATGATCGGCGAGGCGCTCGCCGGATCCATGATGGCCTGGTAGCTTGCCACGACATCCGCGGCATCAAAGGCGGTTCCGTCGCTGAACCGGGCGTCGTCGCGCAGCGGGACCGTCCACGTGCGCGCATCGGCGGAAACGGTTGGTTCGTCCGCTGCCAGCAGGGGCGTGATCCGCGGCAACCGGTCGGGGGAGCCGGTGAGGGTGTAGAGGGATTCGTTGATCTTGCCCGTGCCGTTGTTGTCGAATCCGGCCAGCGGATTGAGCGTCTCGGGAAGGGCCGCGGTGAGCAGGGACAGCGCGGGCTGGGCGGGCTTCGCGCCGCTGGTCCCGGGAGCCGCAGGTGCGCAACCGGTGCCGACCAATAGAATGGAGGTAAGAACGGCCAGCGTCGTCAGGCGTTGTGGATTTCGCACGTTTTGGGTTTGGGCCTTTCATCCGGGTCGCCGACGGGCAAACGGGATGCGGCAACGCCCCTACTGTACATCTGTCCAGGTGGACAGATGAAGGGTTCGGGGCATGGGTCCGGTGAGCTTGGGCACCAGCCCGCAACGAAGGGAAGGAGGGGACCACATGCCGGAAACGGAACACAGCAAGATCGGGGCGGACGCGGTGGCCGCCTCGGAGCCGAACATGCCCGACTGGATCGACGTCTTTGCCTTGGTTGCGGATGCCACGCGAATGAAGATCCTCATCGCCATGCATGCCGCCCCGGACTCCGCGGTCAGCCAGCTGGCCGCCGCCACGGCGCTGGGAGCGAACACCGTCACCCAGGCCCTGGCCACCTTGCACAAGGCGGGCGTGGTGAGCGTGCGTGCCGACGGCCGCTACCGCCGCTGGACGCTGACCCACCCCGAGGTCCACCGGCTGCTGCACCAGATGCAGGCACCGCATTCGGAATTGCATCCCGAGCACCCGGATCACTGAGGCCCCGGGCACGTCGTGCTGCCCGGAATAGGGGATGCCCGCTCAGCGGCTACCCCGGCAAACTCCGGCAGGGCTTGATCGGCGACGAAGCGTTCGTCCCTTCCTGATGGGCATCATCTCGAACCCCGGAGGCTACGCCGCTGCGGGTGACGTGTGCGGCATCTGAAACCGCCTTGGCGGCAACTTTCGCTGCCGCCAAGGCGGTTCCATGTTCGGTTCGTGTGACGACTACTGTTCCGGATTTTGCTTATGTCCGTAGACGGTCTTGCGCAAGTCGAACCTGGACTTCCGCAACACGTCAAACTCCGGATCCCTCCGAAGCTCTATGGTCAGCGATACTCCCAACAGCGCAACGATGATGGTGAAGGGCAGCGCGGACAGCATCGCTGCCTGTTGCAATGCCGCCAGACCGCCAACCAAGAGAAGCAGCACGGCGCTGACCCCGGTCAGTACGCCCCAAATGGTCAGCACCGGCCGGGTCGGCGTCAAGTGTCCCTTGCTGGACATCATGCTCAACACATAGGTGTTTGCGTCGGCACCCGAGATAAAGAACAGCGCCACAAGAATCATGGTGATCACGGAAGTGACCTGCACTAGCGGCAGCTCGTTGAGCATCGCAAAGAATGCCGAATTCAGGTTCTCCGCCGTTTGCGCTGCGATGGGTGCCCCATCCATCTCGAATTTGATGGCGGTTCCGCCGAAGATTGTGAACCACGCGAAGAACACCAGGCTGGGGACACCGAGGACGCCCGCTACGAACTGGCGGATGGTCCGGCCCTTGGAGATTTTCGCCAGAAAAACGCCCACGAAGGCTCCCCAACTGAGCCACCAAGCCATCATGAAGTAGGTCCACCACTGCATCCACTGAAGGTCGTCCGGAGTGGAGGGAGTGATCAGGGAAACCTGGAAGAAGTCACTCACATATTGGCCGATGGACCGGAAGAAGATATTGCCGATGAAGCTGGTCGGTCCCATCAGCAGGACGAATAGGGCCAGACCAGCCGAAAGGGCCATCGTGATCTGACTTATGTACTTGATGCCGCGGTTAACCCCCGACAGCGCCGAAAGCGTGAACAAGACGGTGATGATGGCGATGATGATGACTTGGACACTGAGCCCGGTTGGTAGTCCGAATACCCGGTTCAGCCCTTCCTCGATCTGGGCCGCACCTAGGCCCAGCGACGTTGTGGTGCCGAATAGCGTAGCTAGGATGGCAAACACATCGACGAGTTTCCCAAACCAGCCATCCACCAATTTCCCCAGCACAGGGCGCAACATGGGGGAGACCAGTCCCGGGCGCCCCTTGCGGTGCGTTGAGTAGCCGATGGCCAGGCCGAAGACGCCGAAAACCGCCCAAGCGTGGGGGCCCCAGTCGAAGAAGCTGAATTGCAGCGCGCGTACGGCGGCAGCCATGGTCTCGGGCTCTTCCAGAGCATGCGGAGGAGCCATGAAGTGGGAGATCGGCTCCGCGACGCCGTAGCTGATCAGGCCGATTCCCATCACGGCCGACAGGATCATCGCGAGCCAGGCCCACGTGGAGAATTCCGGCCTGTCGTCGTTCGAGCCGAGCCGGATGCTGCCGTAGCGGCTCGCTCCCAGATAAATCATCAGGCCGATGCACCCCAGCGTTACCAACAGATAGCTCCAGCCTACGGAGCGGGTGATCCACTCCATGCTGCTGGTCATCAGGTATCCCAAGCTCGCCGGGGAGATGCTGGCCCAGAGCAGGAACCCGGCAAGAAGGACCAGAGACGCCCAGAACACGGCGCCCACCTTGGGCAGGTCCGAGTGCCGTCTCGCTGGAGTTGGCTGAGTCGGACCCGGACTGGGTTTCTCTACCAATGTCTTCTCGACCATAGTGGTCTCCTACTTCTCTGATCTGGTCCGCTGGAACGCGCGGTCCGTTAGCTGGTGGTGCTTTGGCAAGGGCTAAAGCGAGGCGAGGTTTGCCCCGTCGTAGAAGCGCCCTGCCTTGTAGACCATGGGTTCGATGTCGGTAACCTCTGCATGGCGCACACGGCAGACAAAAATCGTGTGGGTCTTGGCCTGGAAGCGTTCGCGGATTTCCGCCTCGATCATGGCCGATGAAGAGTCGATCAACGGGCTGCCTTCCGGGCCCTGGTGCCACTCGATGTCGGCGAACTTGTCGGTCGACTTCGAGGCGAACGTGGAAACGGTGTCCTTCTGCTCGCGGGAAAGGATGTTGATTCCGAGGTGGGTGGAAGCGAACAACGCCGGGTACGTTGAAGACGTCTTCTGCACGCACACCATGACCAGTGGCGGTTCCAAGGAAATCGAGGAGTAGGCGTTGACGGCAAGGCCCTTGGGCTTTCCGTCTTCCATGGTGGTCACCACGGTCACACCGGTGACGAACTGGCGGTTGAATGCCTTCATCGCGTCAAGGTCGGGTTCCCCCGACAGATCGACCACGACGACCTCCGCTGTCTGTTCCTTCTCGGCAGCGATGGCGTCGGACAGCGAACGGATTCCGAGCGCGTTGAGCAATTCGGTTCCGTCCCAGGTGACCGTTTCTCGGTGGATCAGCCCGTCGCGCAATTCGACTTGATTGGAGCCCTGGGTTACGACGGACTTGCCGGTGGCCGGCACACCAAGGAACGTTTCGGTGTGCGTGCCGGTGGTCGTCCAGAAGATGGCCGCCCGCTCGCCGTCGGCGATGATCGAATCAATGGTCGTGCTCAGATCCGGAAAACCCTGGCGAATGGCACGAATCTCATCCAGGTACTGGTCCAGGTTCATCGGGGAGCCGCCGGACTTGCCGTGCCGAGTGTAGCCGTCACTGGAGATGGATTTAAGAGCATCGACTTCGCCGCGATCCCATGCGGAGGTCCATGCGTTCACGAGAGTATCTTCAAATGTCTGTTGCATACTAGAGACTGTAATGCCGGTCACCATACCCGGTCAACCGGATTGCAGAAATTCCTAAATTCCCCGCGATATCAGGAACTTACTTCGGAAGCTGATGCACAGATTGACTTGATCTTGCATGCATCGTAGTGTTCTTGTATGCAAGGTACATCGGAACTCACTGACCTCGGGGCGCCTCCCCCATCGGACGATTCATTGCTTGCCCGGATCCGGGGGTTGGTGCTCGGGGGAACTTATGCTCCAGGCGAGCCGTTGTCGGAAATCTTCCTGGCCCAGCAGTTCGATGTCAGCAGGACCCCGGTGCGCGAAGCGCTGAAGCAGCTCGAGCGCGAGGGTCTGATTGAAATCAGGCCAAAGGTCGGCACATACGTCCGCGAACCAACCAAGCGGGAAATCGTCGAGCTCTTCCAGCTCAAGGAAGGCCTGGAAGGCCTGGCCGCCGGCCTGCTGGCGCGGCGGGGCAGGACGCCGAGCCTGGAATTCTTGGAGAAGAACGTCAAAGCGTCGGAGGCCGCCGCTGCGGCCCGCGATTCTGAACGCTACGCCCAGCTGGTGCATGAGTTCCACTGGGCCTTGGTCAACGGTTCCGACAACACCAAGCTGGTCGAGCACTACAGGCTGCTGATGAACCAGTTGGCCTTCCATCGATTGGTGCTCAAGACCGTGGAGAATCCACGGAGGATTTCCGCCTCCAGCGGCGAACACCGACAGGTGCTGCAGATGATCCAGGACAAGGACCACTTCGGGGCCGAGGCCGCGATGCGAAACCACGTGTATGCCTCGGCCCGCGAGTTGCTGGGTGGCAACCGCGATACGTAGCGCCCGCAGTGGTGGTGTCCGGCTCTTGCGGTCGGATGCAGATGCCCGCGACCGCCTCCATGTGGCGCGAAAGCGGCGGTGCCGGGAAGTACCAATAATGCTCATCCCGGCACCGCCGCTTTCGTGTGAGGCTAGGCCGCTGCTTCTTGAACTAACCGGATGCCTGGGCCGCAGCCTTGGTGCTATCCAGCAGTTCCGCGGTGTCCACGACCCGAACCATGGGTGACAGCAGCTTCATGAGGCCAATGGCCTGGTCATGCGCCTCCGGAGTCGCCCCGCCGCAGGCGTCGGCCACTAAGGTGACGTGCTTTCCTGCGTCGACCGCACCCATCACCGTTGACAACACGCAGCAGTCCGTGGCGACGCCACATACAATCAAGTGTTCGTTGTCGGCGGTCAGTGAAGCCAACTCTGGACCCCACTTCGAGAACGTTGGCAGGGTCAGGACTTGGTCGCGCTGGGAGACAGACAGGGTCAGGTCCCAGTCAACTGCGTGGGGTTCCAGCCGGCAGGATCCCCACCGGTCGTAGTATGCGCCCCAACTGCCTTGTTCCTCGGGGTCCCTGACGAACCTCGTCCAGATGACGTTCGAGGGGAACCGGGAAACGAGCCGTCCGACCCTTGACGCCACCTGCTCGTACGTCGATACGTGCCACTGGCTGTGCGGATCCTGAAAGATCACCTGCATGTCGATGGCCACGAGTGCACTATTCCCCTGCACGATGCGCATCGGTGAATTCCCGGTCATGTTACTTGGCCTCTACCTTTTCGGTTCGGGGGTCGTTCGCCGCATGGTCTCGGCCGGCGGTGCGCATGAAGGGCAATACGGGTAGACGGTACAGCAATAGGTACGCAGCCGTCGATGCCAAGGCTCCGGTG
The DNA here is from genome assembly GCF_001863355.1 of Arthrobacter sp. UCD-GKA. NCBI lineage: Bacteria > Bacillati > Actinomycetota > Actinomycetes > Micrococcales > Micrococcaceae > Arthrobacter > Arthrobacter sp. UCD-GKA. The sequence continues at coordinate 87,977 of NZ_MOLR01000005.1, forward strand.
ACGAACCCGAGATCTCCCCAAGCCACGAACGCGTTGGCCAACGGGCCTGTCCAAAGGCTGGTGTTCCAGAACAGGGAGGAGACCACGCAACCGATGAGCCATGCCGCGAATCCCCACTCGATCGAACGACGGCGATCGAACAGTTCGGTGACGGCCTTTGAAAGGTCGCGGCGCATGCGCAAATAGTAGTCCAGCAGCAGGATGGTGCTGAACGGAACGACCAAGTACGCCAAGACCGAGAGGAAGTCGTAGAAGTTTCCGTAGGGATTGGTTTGCATCAGCAACGTGATCCACAGGCTGACCGCGGCAATGATGATCACGCCGACAACACGGTTGACCGGGACGCGGATCGTGAGCAGCGACAGGGATCCGCCATAGAGGTTCATGGCGCTGACCGGCAGCGTCGAAATTACTACGGTGATCATGGCCACCGGCGCCCAGGAACCGGTGAGTTCGGCCAGCGCTGCGATCGCATCTAGCTCACCGGCGAAACTCGAAACGAGCACTCCGATGCCGCCCAGCCAGGTCATGGCGACGAAGCTTCCGGCCGCGGTATAGCCCATCACCTTGAAGTGCGGGGTCTTGCGCGGAAGGTAGCGGGAGAAGTCGGAAGCGAACGGGGTCCAGGTCATCACATAGGCGAAGAAGAAGCCTGCGAAGGTTGCCCATCCGGCAAAACTTCCCATGTATAGCGGAGCCTCGACGTTGACCGCCGCACTGAAGTCGGCCTCGCGCATTGACAGCACGGTGATCACGGCAAAGAGGATGGCCAGCACCACCGTGGCGATCTTGTTGACGAGGTGGACAAGGTTGTGGCCCCAGATGGCGAAGACCGATTGCACGGCGAAAATGAGCGACGCTGCGAGCCAGAAGGGCACATCGACGAGCATGCGCAGGGCGATCACGGCGAAAACGGTGTTGACTGCCGTCCAACCGATGGCTGAAACGATGGTCAGCAGCGTGATTGGCGCGAAGTTGGCGTAGAAGCCCATTGGGCCTCGGCCCTGCACCTGTTGCGGAACCCCAAGCTTCGTTCCGATCCCGGCCAGAACGCCCATGACGATAACGCCCAAGAGGGTTCCGACTGCCACGGCGCTCAACCCTTGCCACACCGAAAGGCCGAACATCGAGGAGAAGAATCCGGAGACCATGACGGCAAGCACCATGTTGGCGGCGAACCACAGGGTGAATTGGTTGCGGGAATGGCCATGGCGCTCGCCGTCGGGAATCTCCTCGGTTGCGAATGGCTCTGCCTTGGTAAGCGACGTGCCGTACGCAGGTTGCGAGTCATCGTACTGTGACATCGTTATGTCCTTTGTCTGTGAGTGAATGCGAAATAGCCACAGGCCGGGCGGCCCACGTKGGGAAGATCCGACCCTCCGGGGCTTTGAACGGAGGGATGGAGCCAGTGGCAGCCCCATATTGGCCGGGGCCATGATGTCGATCCAGCGTCGGTCGATCAGTGCTCCCGGCGCGAGGACGACGGTTGGTGGAAGCGGCGTGCCCAGGTGGAGTCCGGGTTGGGGACGCACCCCGGGTGCTGCCGTTTCCTGGACCTGCTCCGAAGATCATCCAGCGTCGACCCTCAGCGAAGCGGAACCTCTGACCGGCGGCGCCCCCAGCGTCCGCGGCCACGGTCGGCGAATAGCGAGCAGAGTCAAGAGCCCAACAAAGCGCCCGTGCTCCCTGCTCCGAGGCGCCCGTGCCCGGGAGCCGTAGAGCGGAAAAATAGTATTGATTTGTTGCATGCATCAGATCGTAGCATCTAGTGTGAGATGCGCAACAGCTTGCGCGTATCTCATGAGTTATGAGTGCACTCAAGGTGACTTCTTGCACACTCGTACAGAAAAGACTACAGTTCTTGTATGCAACAGATTGAGATTTGGGGTCTTTGACCCTGAACCCCTGTACAACGTCCGTCGGTCCGGCTGACGCCTGATTGCCGGCAGCCACGCCGCGGATTCCCGCCAGGGCAAGGCTGCCCGGAACGGGGGAAGGCGGGATGGTTGACATCCCAGGCCACAAGGGGCCCAACGACGCCACAGACCAGAAAGCTCCAAAACATGACAACAACCCCACTTGCGGCGACGACAGTAGTCGATCTCAGCACGCGTTCGACCCTAGGCGGCTATGACGACATTGCCGCAGCCATTGGACTTCGCAAGATATCGACATTCAGCGAAGAGATTCCGCATGCCGAGGGCGACTCGATCCTGCGGGCCACCTCGACCGCGGTGATTGCTAACCCGTGGAAAGGCACCGGCACCGACTTCGAGCTCGCCCCGGAAGCCGAGCGCATCGCCCCGCTGCTGTCGAAGCTGTTGACCGACCGTCTGCTGGACGTGCTGGGAGGCGCCGGGAAGGTAGAAGCATTCGGCAAAGCGGCCCTCATTGGCGCCGGGGGCGAAATCGAACACGCCGGGGCGCTGATCCATACCCCGTACTTCGGGAACCTGATGCGCGAGGCGCTGGAGGGTACCTCCATCCTGTGTTTCGCCGACGGATTCGGCCAGCCGGGTGAAAGTCTGCGGATCCCGATGTGGCACAAGACCGCACCGGCCACCCGAAGTCACTATCAGACCATTGAAATCTTCTTGTCAGATGCGCCGAACGCAGCGGAAATCGCCGTCGTCGCCGCAGCGTCCACCGGACCCCGCCCGCACGCGCGGATCGGGGACCGCAACACCGATATTCCCGTCACCTCCGAGATCCTGAAGGAAATTACACTGTGAAATACCGCAAGCTTGTGACCATCGTCGAGGAAACCACCCGTGAGGGCGGCCGCGACGTCGACCCCGTCGCCCGCATCGCCATCGTAGCGGCGATCTTCGACAACCCGTGGGCAGGCCAGGGCTTCGTCGAGGACCTGAACGCCGGCATCGACGCCGTCGCCTCCGACCTCGGCGCGCTGTTGGCGCCGAAGGTCATCGAGGCGCTGGGCGCCCCGCTGGAGGCCTATGGAAAGGCCGCCATTGTCGGGCTTGAAGGGGAGATTGAACACGGTTCCGCGCTGATCCACACACTGAAGTTCGGCAACCACTTCCGCGATGCGGCTCAGGCGACCACCCTGTTGCCGGCCGTGGAAAAGCGCGGCCCGGCAGGGGTGCACTTCGACATCCCGCTGAAACACTTCACCGACGCCACCATTCGCTCGCACCACCAGAGCATCGAGGTCAGCATCCCCGATGCCCCGCACCCGGGGGAGATCATCATCGCCCTGGCGGCGGCCACCGGTGGCCGTCCTCAGCAGCGCCTGGCAGCGCTCTCGACCGAGCTCTAGGAGCGACTGTTCGTGATGGGTGTCCTCGAACCACGGATCGTGCTCCTGCACGGGGTCGGCCTGGACCGGAGTATGTGGGAAACTTTCCGGGCGGTGTGCGACCGTCCGACCCTCGCGCTGGACCTGCCGGGCCACGGCGCACAGCCGCCCCTGCGGGAACCGCAGACGCTTGAGTCCCTGGCGCAGCACGTGATGTCGCGGCTGCCCGAAGGTCCAGTGCACCTCGTCGGGTTCTCGCTGGGGGCACTCATCGCCCAATACATTGCACGCTTTGCGCCGGCCAGGGTCCTCACGCTGACCTCCGTCAACTCCGTGTGCCGGCGCACTGCGGAGGAATCCGAGGCGGTGGCCCGCCGGTTGGACACCGCGGGAACGGAGTTCGCCGCGGGGGTGGACCTGGCCATCGAACGCTGGTTCCCGAAGGCCTCCACCTCGGTGCCGGCGCAGCGGATTGCGGCCGTCAGGCAGGTCCTGGCCCGCAGCGACATCCAGTCCTACCTGCATGCCTACCGGGTGTTCGCGCACGGGGACCAGGAGATCGGACCCGAACTGGGCGACATCACCGCGCCCGCGCTGGCCATCACCGGCAGCGACGACCCGGGCTCGACCCCTGAGATGTCGCACCGACTGGGACGGGCGATGCCCGACTGCCGTGTTGTCGTCGTACCGCACGCCCGACACATGCTGCCCATCGAGAACGCACCGGCACTGGCCGACGCACTGACCACATTGATCGACAACCCGAAAAGGATGAATCGTGACTGAACGCCTCAACCACTTCATCGGCGGCGAGCACGTGGCCCCGTCCGAGGGAACCTACTTCACCAGCACCAACCCGGCGACCCTGGAGGTCCTCTACGAGGCCGCCCGCGGCAACGCCGAGGACGTGGACCGGGCCGTCAATTCCGCCCGCCGCACCTTTGAGTCCGCCGCCTGGAAGAGGATCGGCGCCACCGCACGGGGACACCTGCTGCGCCGCCTAGGCGACCTGGTCGGGGAGAACGCCGAGCAGCTGGCGATGTGCGAAAGCCTGGACAACGGCAAGCTGCTGCGCGAGATGCGCGGGCAGATGCGCATGCTGCCCGAGTACTTCTACTACTACGCCGGGCTGGCCGACAAGATCCAGGGCTCGCAGATCCCGAGCACGAACCCGGACATCCTGAACTACACCCAGCGCGAGGCGCTAGGCGTGGTTGGGGCGATCACACCGTGGAACTCGCCGCTGACGCTGACCACCTCGAAGATCGCCCCGGCCCTGGCCGCCGGCAACACCGTGGTCATCAAGCCCAGCGAATACACCTCGCGCACGGTGCTGTTGCTGGCCGAGCTCGCGGACCGGGCAGGCTTCCCGGCGGGCGCCATCAACGTGGTGACCGGACTGGGCGCCGAGGCCGGTGCCGCACTGGTGAGCCATCCGAAGATCGCCAAGATCTCCTTCACCGGCTCCACCGGCACCGGCTCGCACATTGCTGCCCAGGCGGCGGCCCGGTTCATCGGATGCACCCTGGRACTTGGCGGCAAGAGCCCGAACATCGTCTTCGGAGATGCCAACGTGGCCAATGCCGCGATGGGCGTTGTCGCGGGCATCTACGCCGCAGCCGGACAGACCTGCATCGCCGGCAGCCGCGTCTTCGCGCACAAGTCGGTGTACGACGAACTGCTGGAACGCGTCACCGAACGCGCCCGCTCGATCCGGATCGGCGACCCGCTGCTGGATGAGACCGAGCTGGGCCCGCTGGCCTTCAAAGACCAGCTGGAGAAGGTCGAATCCTACGTGAAGATCGGCGCCGCCGAGGGCGCGACCGTGCACAGCGGCGGCGGCCGGCCGGCTGGCCTCGAGCTGCCAGGCTACTTCTACGAGCCGACCGTGCTGACCGACGTGGACAACGACATGCGAGTGGTGCGCGAGGAAATCTTCGGCCCGGTGGCCGCCATCATGCCCTTCGAGCATGAGGACGAGCTGCTCGCCCTGGCCAACGACACCGAGTACGGCCTGGCCGCCGGGGTGTGGACGCAGAACCTGGCCACCGCGCACCGCGTCGCCAGGAAGCTCGACGCCGGCACCGTGTGGGTCAACACCTACCGGGCGATGTCCCCGATGTCTCCGCGGCAGGGCTTCAAGAACTCCGGGGTGGGCATCGAACACGGCATCGAGTCGATGTACGAGTACACCCGGCTCAAGAGCATTTGGATCAACACCGACGAGGGCCCGGTCTCCGACCCCTTCGTCATGCGCGGATAGGACGGATACCTTCATGCCACTGATCGATGTTTCCATCGCCCGGGGCCGCAGCCCGGAACAGCTGCGGGACCTCATGGACGCGTTGCACCAGGCGGCGGTCACCACCGTCGACGCCGCACCCGAAAATATCACCGTAATCGTCAGGGAAGTCGAACGCGAACATTGGTCACGCCAAAACGTGACCATCGCCGAGCGCGACGCTTATTCTGCAAGCCACTAATTTCTGAAAGGACGCCTGATGCGTTTTTCGCTATTTGTTCACATGGAGCGCTACGACGATTCCATTTCCTACGAGGACCACTGGGCGAACCTCGTCGAACTGGCCCTCATGGCCGAGGAAGGTGGCTTCGGCACGATCTGGATCGGTGAGCACCACTCGATGGAGTACACCGTCTCGCCGAACCCGCTGCCGCAGCTGGCCTACCTTGCGGCCAAGACCTCGAAGATCCGACTCGGCTCAGGCACCATCATCGCCCCGTTCTGGAACCCGATCCGGGCCGCCGGGGAACTTGCGCTGCTCGATGTCATCAGCGGCGGCCGCGCCGAAGTGGGCGTGGCGCGAGGAGCCTACCAGTTCGAGTTCGACCGCATGTCAGGCGGCATGCCGGCGGCGGACGGCGGCGAGCACCTTCGTGAGATCGTCCCGGCCATGAAGGCCCTGTGGGCCGGCGACTACGCCCACGACGGCAAGGTCTGGCAGTTCCCGACTTCAACAAGCGTCCCGAAGCCGGTGCAGAAGGAGCTGCCGGTCTGGGTTGCCGCACGCAGCCCCGAATCCCACGACTTCGCCGTGGCCAATGGCTGCCATGTCATGGTCACCCCGCTGATGAAGGGCGACGAGGAAGTCGAGTCCTTGGTCGAGAAGTACGAAACCGCCATTGCCAACCACCCGGAAATCGAACGTCGCCCGGACATCATGGTGCTGCGCCACACCCACGTACACACCGAGGACGACGTCGAGGGCTGGCGCCCGGCCGCCGAGGGAATCCAGAAGTTCTACCGGACCTTCGACGCCTGGTTCGGCAATAAGGCCATCCCGGAGAATGGTTTCCTGGACCCGAGCCCGGTCGAGAAGTTCGAAGCCCGTCCCGAGTTCTCGGTGGAGTCCCTGCACCGGACCGCCATGATTGGCACCCCCGCCGAGGTCGTTGAACGCCTGCGCAAATACGAAGCACTGGGAGTCACCGAGTACAGCTTCTGGGCCGACAACACCCTCAGCCATGAGGAAAAGAAACGCTCGCTGGAACTGTTCATCGAGCAGGTCATGCCGGCCTTCAGCGAGCAGGCAGCGCCCGCACTCAACCAATAGGGAGCTGCGCGAGAGCGAGCTCCCACTTGGACCGCACAGGCCCCGCGGTGACACGACGGAAGGCACCCGCCCCYATGGGGGAGGGTGCCTTCCGTCGTCGATCCGGCAAGCCTGTCAGTAACCCAGGCCGAAGCCGAACGGGTAGAGCTCCCCGTCGGCGGTCTCCTTGTAACCGGGCAGGTCGCTGAACTGCTCTTCGATCGCCTCGGCGGTGCCCGCCAGGGCGAAAGGCATCCTGCCCTGGGGTGCGACCTTGCCCGAGAGGATGTCGAGCAGCGCGGTGTCGCTCATGCCGAAGCCCGCCACGATCGCGCCGGCGTCGCGCAGTCCGCTGGCCTCGTCCATGACGAACGGCTGGCGGAAGTACACGTGCAGGACCACCGCGGAGGGGTCCTCGACCTCGGCCATGACCTGCTTGATGGTGTCCAGCGACGGGGTGATCTTCCACGACTCGGACTCTGCCATGGACGTGAAGTCCAGGATGCTCGACTCCCAGGGCAGCGAGCCGCCGAAGCGCAGGCCGTCATCGGTGCACGTCGGTGCGCCCTGGGTGACGCAGGCGTCCGCCGCGCCGTAGGGGCTTTGGCCGTCGAGCCCTTCAACGCCCTCCAGCACGGAGGTGTTGGTGTGCTCGGGGTTCATGCCGGATTCCGGGTCGTTGCTGGTGTAGGAACCGGTGTTGGCGTTGTTCACCGTAATGTTGAGCAGGGCGACGTCGCTGTCCTTGGCGCTGGGCCGGTCGGCCGCGTCCTTGGTGTTGCCGTCGGTGACGTTGTAGCCGTATTCGGCGACCTTCGCCGCGGAAATGTCTCCCAGGACGTAGACGTCGGAGGCGGGCTTCAACGGCAGGACCTTGGATCCGTCGGCGGTTTCCTTGTTCTGCAGCAGGACTGCGGACTTGCGCTGCAGGTCAAGGCCAACCTCGCGGTTCGCGGCGCTGCCGACAGTGTTGCCGGCGGCGGTCGTGTCGACGTACGGGTTCTCGAACAGGCCCATGCTGAACATCGGTTCGGTCAGCCGCACGGCGGCGAGCGTGACGCGCTCCTCCGTCAACAGGCCGGAATCGACAAGGTCGGTGATGGTCTTGACGTCGTGGAAACCCGAGAGGGTGTCGGTACCGCCGTTGATGGCCGCTGCGACGCGCTCGGGAACCGACTTGTCCTCCAGGCCCCAGGCCCGGTCGTTGATGATGCCGGTGTCCGAGTTTACGTATCCGGCGAACCCGAGCTTGTCGCGCAAAAGGTCGTTGACGATCTGCTTGGAGAAGGCCATGCCGGTCGAATCATAGGTGACGCCGTCGTGGGTAACCTCCACCGGGGCGCCGTAGTACGGCATGATCGAGGAGACACCGGCCTTGATGGCGGCTTCGAAGGGCTTGAGGTGCTCGCCGAAGGCGCCGCCCGGGTAGACCTGGGTCTTGCCGAAGGAGTAGTGGGCATCAAGGCCCAGCTCCTGCGGCCCGCCGCCGGGGAAGTGCTTCATGGTCAGCGCCACGGCGGTTTCCGGGCTGAGCGAGGAGCCCTCCGCATCGAGCGGGCCCTGCAAGGATTCAACGAGCGTGGTCATGATGTTGGAGTTCAAATCCGCGTCCTCGGTGAACGTCTCGTGGGCGCGGTACCAGCGCGGCTCGGTGGACAGGTCAGCCATGTAGCCGTACATCCCGCGCAGCCCGATCGACTCCCATTCATCTCCCATGACGTTGGCGAAGTTCTCGACGACCGACATGTCGCCGGTGGTGGGCGCCTGCCCGGTGCGCGCGGCTTCCTCGCCCAGGGCCGCGGCGGCGATCCCCGCCTCCTTCGGGAAGGCGGTGAAGGCCCCGGCGGATTCGTTGATGCCGGCGCGTGCGTCCGGGTCGATGTGGTTGCGGGCATTGGACTTGTAGAGCATCGGGATGCCCAGGCGGGTGGCCTCGCCGAGCTCCTGGACGGAATTCATGTAGGTGGCCGCTTCCTGCGGCGTCAGGGACGTGCTGGCCTGGAATCCGTCGCCGGTGGCCCCGCAGACGGCCTGGTCCTCGCTGGTGACGGTGTTGCGGAAGATGAAGCGGTGCATCTTCTGGTCGTTGATGTAGCCGGTTGCCGCCGGGTCGAGGGCGCCGCGCTTCTTCGTGTCGGGGTCGCAGGCGGCGTTGAGGGTGTCGATCAGCATCAGGCCGGACTTCTCCTCCAGCGTCATCAGCGACACCAGGTTCTCCGCGCGCTCTCCGGCGGGCAACCTCCAGTCCTCGTAGGGGTCGAGCTTGCCGTTGGCGTTGAGGTCCTTGAAGGTGCGGCCCTTGACCGTGATGGTGTCCTTGACGCGGACACCGAGCGTCGGCGGCTTGCCGTGGTTGCCTTCATTGTTGTTCACGGCTGCGGGGGCGTTCTTGCCGGCGTTGTCCTGCGGCGGCAAGGCGCTCGCCGACGTCGCGCCCAGGGTGAGTATCAGGGGCAGGGCCAGTGCCGCTGCCGTGCGTCGCCGTCTTGGCGATGGCGGAAACTTTCGGGTCATGGTGTGCTCTCCATTGAGTCAGGTGCGGGGGTGATGGTGGGCGGCTCGGGCCCCGCCATCGGATGCATCTCCCACTGTGTCGCAGGTCACCCGATCAATGCACGCGGTTGCCATGAATTGCCTTCGCGACAAGGGGCTTTTCGAAGCCCGAAGGGGAACTTAACGCAGAGATGCGGCACCGGAACCACTGACAGGTTCCGGTGCCGCATCGGGCAGCAGGTGTTTTAGGCGCCCGCCGCTACGGGGCCAGCAGCCCCAGCAGGTCCGGCAGCCACAAGGACAGCTGCGGGATGAAGGTGACCACGAAGAGCATCGCGACCAGTGCCAGGAAGAACGGCACCAGGGCCCTGATGACGGGCTCGGCACGCAGCCCGGCCACCCTGGCTCCGACGAAGAGCACGTTGCCCACCGGCGGGGTGATCGTGCCCAGGCACAGGTTGAAGGTGACCATGATGCCGAAGTGGATCGGATCCACGCCGAAGGTGGTCACGATCGGCAGGAAGATCGGCACGAAGATCAGGATCGCCGGGGTCGGGTCCATGAACGTGCCGACGATCAGCAGGATCACCATGATCAGGATCAGGATCATGGTCGGGGAATCGGTCAGGCCGAGCAGCCCGGAGGAGATGGCTCCCGGGATGCCGGAGAAGGCCATGACCCAGGCCATGATCGTGGACACGCCGACCAGCAGCATGACGATCGCGGTGGTCAGCGTGGCATCGATGAGGATGCGCGGCAGGTCGCCGACCTTGATGGCCTTGTAGATGAAGCCCAGGATCAGGCAGTACACCACGGCGATCGCCGCGGACTCGGTCGGGGTGAAGACGCCGGCCAGGATGCCGCCGATGACGATGACGATCATCAGGATCGAGGGGACCGCACGCCAGATGGTCAGCAACGCCGTCGGCAGGGAGACCTTGACGTGGTTCTTCAGTTCCGGGCGCTTGCGCACATAGAGCCAGACAACCAGCATGCAGGCCAGGGCCCAGAGGATGCCCGGGATGTAGCCGGCGACGAAGAGCGTCGCAATCGAGGTGCTGGAGACCAGCGAGTACACGATCAGGGTGTTCGACGGCGGGATCAGCATGCCCGAGGGGGCCGAGGCGATGTTGACGGCTGCCGAGAAGTTCCTGTCGTAGCCTTCCTTGCGCTGGCGCGGGCCGATGACCCCGCCGACCGCCGCGGCCGAGGCAACTGCGGCGCCGGAGACCGAACCGAACAGTGCATTGGCCACCACGTTGGTCTGGGCCAGGGAGCCGGGGGTGCGGCCGACCAGGACCTTGGCTGCGTCGATGAGGCGTCCGGCGATGCCGCCGTTGTTCATCAGCACGCCGGCCAGGATGAAGAAGGGGATGGCCAGCAGGGTGAACGAGTTGATGCCGGTGAACATCCGCTGCGCGGAGACGAAGGAGGCCTTTTCCACGCCGATGACTGCCGCCACGGCCAGGAAGGCGGAGACGCCCACGGCCACGGCGATCGGCACGCGTGCCAGCAAGAGCACCGCGATGCCAACGACCAGGACTATGCCTGCTACAAGTGCTGCATCCATACCTAGATCGCCTCCCGGATTTCTTCGTCTTCGTCGTCGTTGGGCAGGCCGCGTCCGTGCAGCGCCTCAACCAGGTGGTAGACCGCGTAGAACGCGGTCATGATCCCGGAGATGGGCAGGGCCAGGTACATGGCGCCGATGTTCAGCGGAAGCCCGGAAATCTTTTGGCTCCAGGTCAGGTCGACGCCGCGGATGCCGCCGTAGACCAGCACGAACGCGGCGAAGAGCAGGATGATGACCTGGACGAAAACCTCGGTGGTGCGCTTCTCGTTGATTTTCAGCGCACGGACCAGGAAGTCCACGGCAATGTGCCCGCGGTCCGAGAAGACGTAGGCGGAACCAAAGAGTGCCAGCCAGACAAAGAGGTACTGGGCCAGGGATGTGGTCCACGTGGCCGGGGCGTGCATGACCTGGCGGCTGAAGACCTGCCAGCAGACCACCAGCACCAGGGCGCTGAAAAGGACCACGCACAGCCACTTCAGCGTGACATCGAGGACGGTTTTGACGGCGTTCACTTTCCGGCCTCCTTGATGTTGTCGTAGAGCTTGTGGGCCTTTTCGCCCTTCAGAGCACCCTCGACCACGGGGGCCAGAGCCTTGCGGAATGCTTCCTCGTCGACGTCGTTGAACTTCGAGCCCGAAGCCGTGGCCTTGTCGATGGCTGCCTGCGTGTCGGATTGCCACAGCACCACATGCTCGTCGACGGTCTTTTGCCATTCGGATTCCAGGATCTTGCGGTCCTCCGGGTTCATCTTCTCCATGAGCTCGGAGTTGATGAGCATGTAGTCGAGGCCCACCAGGTGGCGGGTGCGGGCCACATGCTTGGCCACCTCGTTGTGCTTCTGGGTGACGTAGGAAACCTCGTTGTTTTCGGCGCCGTCAAGCACGCCCGACTGCATCGCGGTGTAGACCTCGCCATAGGACATCGGGGTTGCGGAGGCGCCCATGGCGTTGACCATCGCAATGTGGATGTCCGATTCCTGGACCCGGATCTTCATGCCGGCCAAGTCGGCCGGCTTCGTGATGGGGCCTTCGGCGGTGTAGAGGTTGCGGTCGCCCTGAGTGAGACCGCCAAGCACCGTGAGGTTCTTGGACTCCTCGAGCGAGGAGAAGAGTTCGCCGACGATTGCGGGATTCCGCAGCACCGAAATCTGGTGCTCGATGCTGGTGAACACGGTGGGCAGGTTCAGTGTTGCGAAGCCGGGGTTCAGGTTTTCCAGCTGGGTGCCCGAGGCGATGGCCATGTCGACCGAGCCGTCGGAGACCAGCTGGATGACTTCCTGCTGCGCGCCGAGGGTCTCGTTGGGGTAGACCTTGATGTCCCACCGGCCGTCCGTGGCCTGCTTCAGGCGTTCGCCGAAGCCGGTCAGGGCAATGTAGGAGGGGTGTGACTCTGATTGGTTGAGGGAAAGAACCATGGTCTTTCCCTCTTCGGCGGTGCCCGAGATGCCGGCGGTGCACGCACTTAGACCAAGTGCGGCGGCTGCGGCAAGGGCAACGACGCGAATGACGCGAAGTTTCATCTCTAAAGGCTACTTTCCGGCCGGTGGGCGGCATCTTTGCCGCTCGCCTGTTACATGCGGCACCTGTGAGGGTGCCTCCCGGCCACGTTGACGGTTGCATTGATGATGTACGCCACAGCGCGCCGCGAGCCAATTGTTGCCACTAGTTGCCACGAGCTACCAACAATCGCTTCGGCGCGCAAAGATGGAAAGGTGAGTCCCCAACCTGAAGAACCCCGACCGGCAACGATCTACGATGTGGCACGCATCGTGGGGGTTTCCGCATCCACTGTTTCGCGGGCCTTTGCCCGACCGGGCAGGGTCAGTTTTGCCACCGCCGAACGCATCCGCAAGGTTGCCGACGAGATCGGCTACCAGTCGGTGAGCGTGCGCCGCCCCATGGCCCAGGGCCGCAGCAGGCGCGGGACCATTGCCTTGGTGGTGGCCGATATTTCCAATCCGGTCTACTTCGAGATGATCCGCGGTGCCGAGGAGGAAGCGGCGTTGAACGGCTACACCATGCTCCTGGCCCACACCCGGGAATCCGGGGTCATCGAGCGCGAGGCCATCGAACGGTCCATCGACATTGTGGACGGGATCGTGCTCAGCAGCTCGCGGATGTCCGACGCGGCCATTCGGGCCATGGCCAAGCAGAAGCCCACGGTGGTGATGAACCGCGGGGTCAAGGGCGTGGCAAGCGTGATCACCGACAACGTGCGCGGGGTGCGCCGGGCCATCGAGCATTTCGCCCAGTTGGGGCACCGGGAGGTTTCCTACCTGGCCGGACCCGAGGCATCGTGGGCGGATTCGATGCGCTGGCGGGCAGTGAAACAGGCGGGCCAGGAACTCGACGTGCGGATCACGAAGATCGAATCCACCGCGCCCACCATGGACGGAGGGGCGCAGGTGGCCGACAAGGTTGCCACGGGCAAGGCCTCCGCGGTGCTCGCCTACAACGACCAGCTGGCGCTCGGGCTGATGCGCAGGCTGCAGGCCAACGGTTTTGGCATCCCGGAGGATTTCTCCATCATCGGTTTTGACAATTCCTCGGGCGCCTCGTTGATCGTCCCGGGGCTTTCCAGCGTTGCAGCCCCGCTGCATGCCCTGGGCGCCACCGCGGTGCGCAGCCTGTTGGCGATCTCGCGCGGCGCCGTCTCGGCGCACGAACAAGCGGTGGTGCTGCCGACGCGGCTGGTCCTGCGCGGGTCCACCGCACGCCCCCGAGGCTAGAAGGCCGGCGGGCCCCGGGCGAGTGGTGCAACTCATGGCAACTTGTTGCCGTCGTGGTGCTGCCAAGCCGACCATCAATACATGCCTTCCTCGATTGCGAACCACCCCGATCGGCTTCTGCCCGCAGACCCCGGTGTCCGCGAGATAGCCCGGTCGCTCCACAAGGACGTGGAAAACCTGCCCATCATTTCGCCCCACGGCCACGTGGACGCGGCAATGATCGCCAACGACACCCCGTTCCCGGACCCCACCGCCCTGCTGCTGAGCCCGGACCACTACGTGACCCGCCTGCTGCACGCCAACGGCGTTCCGCTCGAGGCGCTGCGCGTCGGCGGCACCTCCGAGGTCGGCGCCCTGGATGCCTGGCGCACCTTCTGCGCCAACTGGAAGGCCTTCGACGGGACCGCCTCGGGGTACTGGCTGCGCCAGGAATTCGTCGACGTCTTCGGCATCGACGACCTTGACATCCGCGAGGAGACCGCCGAGGCGACGTTCAATGCGCTGCAGGCGAAGATCGACGAGCCGGGCTTCCGCCCGCGCGCGCTGATGGACTCCTTCAACATCGAGGTCATGGCCACCACCGACGACCCGCTCGATGACCTGGCCGCGCACCGCACCCTGGCAACGGATTCCTCCTTCGCCTCCCGTGTGCTGCCGACCTTCCGCCCCGACGCGTACATCAAGTTCTGGGGCGCCGACTTCGCCGCCAAGGCCGACGCGCTGATCCAGGCCGCCGGCCAGGGTGCCACCGGCTACGACGGCTACCTGGCCGCGATGGCCAACCGCCGCGCCTACTTCGTCGAGCACGGAGCGGTGTCCTCGGACCACGGTTCGCACTCGGCCGCCACGCTGAAGCTGGACCGCGACGAAGCCGCCGCGCTCTTTGCCAAGGGCATGGCCGGCACCGCCTCCACCGCTGAGGCCTTCGCCTTCGAGGCGCACATGATGTACCAGCAGGCCGCCATGGCCGTGGAAGACGGACTGGTCATGACGATGCACCCGGGCGTGCACCGCAACACCCACGCAGCCACGCTGAAGGCCTTCGGCCCGGACACCGGCCACGACATCCCCTTCGCCGTGGACTTCGCCACCGGCCTGCAGCCGCTGCTCAACGACTTCGGCACCGCGCCGGGCTTCCACTTCATCCCGTTCACCATCGACGAGACCGTGTTCTCCCGCGAGATCGCGCCGCTGGCCGGGTTCTACCCGTCGGTGTTCATCGGCGCCCCCTGGTGGTTCCTGGATGCGCCGGATGCGATGATGCGCTTCCGCTCCGCGGTCACCGAGACCGCTGGCTTCTCCCGTTCCTCGGGCTTCATCGACGACACCCGCGCCTTCTGTTCCATCCCGGCGCGGCACGACGCCTCGCGCCGCGTGGAGGCATCCTTCCTGGCCCGGCTGGTCGCCGAGCACCGGATCACCGAGGAACGCGCCCACGAAATCATCGTTGACGTCGTCGACGCCGCACCGCGCCGGGCGTTCAAGCTGTGAGCGCCGGATCCGTGGCCACCCGCGAACTGAACCGCACGACCCACCCGGCGCCCAAGGCCGAGGTCCGCATCGTGCACATCGGCCTGGGCGCCTTCCACCGCGCCCACCAGGCCTGGTACACCGCCAAGGCGAACGACGGCTGGGGGATCGCCGCCTTCACCGGACGCAGCGCCACCGCCGCCGAGGAGCTCGCCGCGCAGGACGGGCTGTTCACGCTGATCCGGCGCGAGGCCGAGGGCGACAGCTTCGAGGTCATCGATTCCATCGTGGAGGCCCGTGACGGCAACGACATGGCGGCGCTGTCCACCCTGCTGGCCAGCCCATCCACCGCGATCGTCACCCTGACCATCACCGAGGCCGGCTACAAGATGGCCCCCGGGGCCACGGAACCGACGTTGAACCTCGACGACGACCAGGTCCTTGCGGACCTGGGGGTCCTGCGGGAATGCTACGACGCCGGGGTCTTCGCCAAGACCGCCGCCGAGTTCGAGGCCCTGGCCCTGGGCACCGCCGCGGCACGCCTGGTGGTCGGCCTGGCTGCCCGCCGTTCCGGCGACGGCTGGCCGCTGGCCGTCGTGTCCTGCGACAACCTGCCGGGCAACGGCGCGGTGGCACGGGCCGGCATCCTGGGCTTCGCGCAGGCGGTGGACCCGATGCTGGCGCGCTGGATCGATGCGAACGTCTCATTCGTGGACACCTCCATCGACCGCATCACCCCGCGGACCACCGACGCCGACCGCGACACCGTGGCCGCCGAAACCGGTTTCGTTGATGTCTCCCCGGTGGTCACCGAGCCTTTCACCTCATGGGTGCTTTCCGGGGATTTCCCGGCCGGCCGCCCAGCCTGGGAAAAAGCCGGCGCCCAGTTCGTGACGGACCTGGAGTCCTTTGAACGCCGCAAGCTGTGGCTGCTCAACGGTGCCCACACGCTGATGTCCTTTGCCGGGCAGCTGCGCGGACACGCAACCGTCGCGCAGGCCCTGGCCGACCCGGCCGTTTCCGGTTGGGTCGAGGAATTCTGGGATGCCGCCGCCGCGCACCTCACCGGGCCGGAACTTGAGGTCCCTGAATACCGCAAGGCGTTGCGCGAACGCTTCGAGAACCCGCGCATTGCCCACTTCCTGGCCCAGATCGCCGGAGACGGATCGCTCAAGCTTGCCGCCCGCGCCTTGCCGGTGTTCCGCGCCGAGCAGGCTGCCGGGCGCCACGGCACCGCTGCCTTGCGCCTGTTGGCCGCCTGGTGTGACCAGCTGGCGGCGCAACATGCCGCCGGAACCCCGGTGCAGGATGCGAACGCAACTGCGCTGGAAGTGATCCTGGCCGATCCGGCCATCCGTTCCGGCTCTGCGCAACAGACCGCCGCACTGCTGGGCGTCATCGAGGCCGGGCTCGGCACCGACCCCTCCCTGGTGGCCTCGATCCATGCCCTGCGCGGGCACTTCACCAACTGACTTTTCTCCCCGCCACACCCGGTGCACCGACGCATCGGGAATCTGAAAGGATTGCCATGAAAATCATCAAGGCAGAAGTATTTGTGACCAGCCCGTCACGCAACTTCGTGACCCTGAAGGTCACCACCGAATCCGGCCTGGTCGGCATCGGCGACGCGACCGTGAACGGCCGCGAGCTCGCGGTGGCCTCCTACCTCAAGGACCACGTCGCGCAGCTGCTCATCGGCAAGGATGCGCACCGCATCGAGGACACCTGGCAGTTCCTTTACCGTTCCTCCTACTGGCGCCGCGGGCCGATCACCATGGCCGCGATCGCCGCGGTGGACATGGCCCTGTGGGACATCAAGGGCAAGGCCGCGAACATGCCGGTCTACCAGCTGCTGGGCGGCGCCTCGCGCAACGGCCTGCGCGCCTACGGCCATGCCTCGGGCACCGACACCGAGCAGCTCTTCGACTCGATCCGTGAGCACCTGGAACTGGGCTACAAGTCCATCCGCGTGCAGACCGCCGTCCCGGGCATCAAGGCCGTCTACGGCGTGGCCGCCCAGACCCAGTCCTCGGGCGAACGCTACGACTACGAGCCGGCCGGCCGCGGCGCCTACCCGGTGGAAGAGGACTGGGACACCCGCGCCTACCTGCGCCACCTGCCCACCGTCTTCGAGGCGGTGCGCAACGAATTCGGCCCCGAGATCCCGCTGCTGCACGACGGCCACCACCGCATGACCCCGATCCAGGCGGCCAAGCTGGGCAAGGCGCTGGAGCCCTACGACCTGTTCTGGCTCGAGGACTGCACCCCGGGCGAAAACCAGGAGGCGCTGCGCCTGGTCCGCCAGCACACCACCACCCCGATCGCCATCGGCGAGGTCTTCAACACGATCTACGACTTCCAGTCGCTGATCAAGGAACAGCTCATCGACTACGTGCGTGCCGCCTCCACCCACTTCGGCGGCATCTCGCCGCTGAAGAAGGTCATGGACTACGCCGCCCAGTACCAGGTCAAGTCCGGCTTCCACGGCCCGACCGACATCTCCCCGGTGGGCTTCGCCGCCCAGCTGCACGTGGGCCTGGCCATCCACAACTACGGCATCCAGGAGTACATGCAGCACTCGGACGCCACCAACACGGTCTTCGAGCAGTCGATGACCTTCGAGGACGGCTACCTGCACCCGGGCAACAAGCCGGGCCTGGGCGTCGAGTTCAACGAGGAAGCCGCGCTGTCCTACCCGTACCAGCAGGCCTACCTGCCCTACAACCGTCTCATCGACGGCACCGTCCACGACTGGTGAGCGCGCAAACCATGGAAGCCGCCACCGACACCGCCGCCACCGACACCGCCGCCAGCGGCGCGGCAACCGCGCTGCACCGGGTCATCGTCATGGGTGTCTCCGGCTGCGGCAAGTCCACCGTGGGCGAGCTTTTGGGCGCCGAGCTGGGGGCGGGGTTCCTCGACGGGGACTCCCTGCACCCGGCCTCGAACATCGAGAAGATGGCCGCCGGGCATCCGCTGGATGACGCGGACCGCGAACCGTGGCTGCGTGAGGTGGGCCAACGCCTCGGCTCGGCCGAGCCCGGGTCCAAGGTCATCGCGTGTTCGGCGCTGAAGCGCTCGTACCGGGACCTGATCCGCTCCGAGGCGCCGGGCACGGTGTTCATCCACCTGCACGGATCCGTCGAACTGCTCACCGAGCGCATGCGCGCCCGCCCCGGGCACTTCATGCCGGTGGGCCTGCTCGAATCCCAGCTGGCGACGCTTGAGCCGCTGGAAAGCGACGAAGCCGGTGTGGTGCTCGACATCGCCGCGACGCCCGCACAGTTGGCGCAGGAAGCCGCCGCCTGGCTGGACGCGCAGGCCTGAGCCTCCGCCCGGCGATGAGCCAGGGGCGCGGCGCCAGGGGGAATATCACCCGGCGCCGTGCCCCTGGCTGTTTAAGCGGAGCCAGCCCGGCGGCCCGGGACCGGAGGCTCCCGCGTACGCTGGAGCCCGTGACCACCAAGCAACCACCTTCCGCGCTGCCGGTCCCGTTCCGCTGGCTGTGGGCCGGTGCGGCGACCAGCAACCTCGGCGACGGCATGCTGCTCGCCGCTGGACCGCTGCTGGTCACCACCATCACCCGCGACCCGTTGGCCGTGGCCCTGGCACCCTTCGCCCAGCAGATCCCCTGGGTGCTCTTCGGGCTGCTCGCCGGCGCCGTGGTGGACCGGGTGGACCGGCGCAGGCTCATGATCCTGGTCAACCTCCTGCGGATGCTGGTGATCTTCGGCTTGGCCGCCATCATCTTCTCCGGGGCGCTGGGCCTGCCGGTGCTCTACGGATGCCTGTTTCTCCTGGGCACCGCGGAGGCCTTTGCGGACAACGCCTCCACCTCGCTGATCCCCACGCTGGTGCCCAGCGCGCAGCTTGGACTGGCCAATTCGCGGCTTTTTGGCACCATCACCGTGACCAACCAACTGGCCGGACCACCGCTGGGAGCCATGCTCTTCGCGGTATCCCACTCGCTGCCCTACGCGGGATTTGCCGCGCTGCTGGCCCTGGCCGTGATGCTCTATTCCAAGGTGGCCGTCCCGCTGCCGGCACCAGGAAGCTCGAGGGCGCCGGGCACCTCAATGCTGCTGGAGGTCAGGGAGGGACTCGGCTGGATGCGCAGGCATTTTGCCGTGCGCACCCTGGCGATCCTGATCACCTGCTTCAACGTCACCTTCGGGGCCACGTTCGCGATTCTGGTGCTCTATGCGACGGACCAGCTGGCGCTCGGCGACATCGGCTACGGCCTGTTGATGAGCGCCAGCGCCGTGGGCGGCATCATGGGTTCCCTGCTCTTCCCGTGGCTGGAACGCAGGTTCAGCTACGCGACCTTGCTACGCACCGGACTGGTCCTGGAAACCGCCACGCACCTGGCCCTGGTGCTCACCCGCCAGGCATGGTTGGCGATGGCCATCCTGTTTCTCTTCGGCATCCATGCCCTGGTCTGGGGCTCGGTCTCCTCCACGGTGCGCCAGCGGGCGGTGCCCGATCGGCTGCGCGGCCGGATCAACTCGGTGTACATGCTCGGCAGCATCGGCGGCATCGCGGCCGGTTCCCTGCTCGGCGGCGTGCTGGGCCAGGCGTTCAGCTACCGGGCGCCGTTCTGGTTCGGGTTCTTCGGCTCGTTCCTCATCCTGCTGCTGGTCTGGAAATCGATGACCCACATTGCGACCGCCGACAGCCACGGGGAAGAAGACCAGGCAAAGCCACCCCAAATGCCTTGACCGGCGATTCCCGCGTGGAAGAGTTGGGAACCGTGAGGCCGAAGGAATGCGGCAGGCAACCAGCAAAGGGGAAACACGCAGTGCTCATCAGCAACGTGAGGCCATGGGGCCGGGACGCGGTGGACCTTGAAATCACCGACGGACTGATCGCCTCCGTTTCCCCGCACAACCCGCGCCTTACGGTGGCCGGCGGCATCGATGGCCGCGGGCGGCTGGCACTTCCCGCGTTCTCCGATGTCCATGTGCACCTGGACTCGACGCGGATCGGGCTGCCCTTCCGCGAACACACCGGGGCCCCGGGGGTCTGGGGCATGATGCTCAACGACCGGAACCATTGGCGCAAGGCCGAGGTCCCGCTGCCAGAGCGGGTCGCCGAAACGCTGCAGCGCATGATCGCGCACGGCACCACGCGGGTGCGTAGCTACGCGCAGATCGATGTCGACTGCAAGCTGGAGAAATTCGAGGCAGTGCTCGCGGCCAAGGAAAAATTCGAGGACCGTGCCGACGTGCAGATCATGGCATTCCCGCAGGCCGGGCTGCTGCGCGAACCCGGCACGGTTGCCTATCTGGAGGAATCCCTGAAGCTCGGCGCCACGGTCATGGGCGGCATCGACCCGTGCCAGCTGGACCGGGACCCGGCGCGGCACCTGGACATCGTGTTCGGGCTGGCAGAGAAATACCAGGTGGACGTCGACATCCACCTGCACGAGCCCGGGCACCTGGCGCATTTCAGCACCGAACTCATCATGGAACGCACCCGCGCCCTGGGCATGGAGGGCAGGGTGACGCTCTCGCACGCCTACGAGCTGGGCAACGTCTCGGAGGCTACCACCGCGCGGGTCATCGAGCAGATGGGCGCCCTGGATATCTCCTGGGCCACGGTTGCCCCGGCCACCTCGGGCAAGCAATTCAACCTCGTGGCCATGACCGAGGCCGGCATTCGGGTGGGCCTCGGCGAGGACGGGCAGCGCGACTACTGGAGCCCGTACGGGGACTGCGACATGCTCTCGCGCACCTGGCAGCTGGCCTTCACCCACGGGTTGCGGCAGGACGAATTGATCGAACATGCGGCGGCAATTGCCACCTGGGGCGGGGCGGGCATGATGGATCGGAGCCTGTCTCGGTTGCGTTCCGCCGGCGACCGCCCGGGCCTGGCAGTGGGGGACCGGGCCGAGATGGTGCTGCTGGCGGGGGAGACCGTGACCAGCGCCGTCATGGCCCGCGGCGTCGACCGCACCGTCATCCATGACGGCCGAGTCGTGGCGGATCAGATGGAAATGCTCTAGAAGGGCCCGATCCCTAATGACGAGCGGCAGTGCCCGTTGCGGGGCACTGCCACCTTGGGTCGAGGAGCCGCCTAGTGCTCGTGCGGTCCCGAGGCCGGACCCGCGTGGTGGGCGGCGCGCCCCTCGCGAAGCTCGGACAGGATCTCCGCCACCGAATCGTGCTCCAGGTCCGGGCGGAACGGGAAGGACGCCACATCGCCGGGCTTGGTGATACCGGTGTGCACCAGGATGGTCAGCAACCCGGCCTCCATCCCGGCAATGATGTCGGTGTCCATTCGGTCCCCGATCATTGCGGTGGTCTCCGAATGCGCATCGATCCGGTTCAGTGCCGAGCGGAACATCATCGGGTTCGGCTTGCCGACCACGTAGGGGTCGCGGCCTGTGGCCTGGGTGATCAGTGCCGCCACGGACCCGGTGGCCGGAAGCAGGCCTTCCGGGGAGGGACCGGTGGCATCCGGGTTGGTGGTGATGAAGCGGGCTCCCGCGGCTATCAGGCGGATGGCCTTGGTGATGGCCTCGAAGGAGTAGGTGCGGGTTTCGCCCAGCACCACGTATTCGGGCTCTTGGTCGGTGAGGATGAACCCTGCCTCGTGCAATGCGGTGGTCAGCCCGGCCTCGCCGATCACGAAGGCGCGTCCGCCCGGGCGCTGGCGGCGCAGGAACTCCGCGGTGGCCATGGCCGAGGTCCAGATGTTGGCCTCGGGGACATCGAGCCCGGAGGACAGCAGCCGGGCACGCAGGTCGCGCGGGGTGTAGATGGAGTTGTTGGTCAGCACCAGGAAGCGCTTGCCGGTGGAGACCCAATGGTCGATCATGTCCGCGGCGCCGTCGATGGCCTGGTTCTCGTGGACCAGCACCCCGTCCATGTCCGTGAGCCAGCATTCAATGTCGTGGACGTTGCGTGGTTCATGCGTTGGCACGAGTGGGTGTTCCTTTCAAGAGACAACCTGCTGTGAACCAGTCTTTCAGGTTCCGCGGCCGTGGGCGGGGATTGCGGAGACTATAACCAATTGTTCTTCTTGAAAATGGCAAAGAGGCTCACGGCCAGTGCCAGCATCAGCCCGATCGCCGCCGGATAGCCAAAGCTGAATTCCAGTTCCGGCATGTGCTTGAAGTTCATGCCGTAGATTCCGGTGACCAGGCTCGGGGCGAAAATGATCGCGGCCCATGAGGAAATCTTCTTCATCTGTTCGTTCTGGGCCAGGCCGGCCTCGGTGGCCCGCTGCGAGGCCAGGGTCGAGGACAGCGACAGGGCGTTGGTCAGCAGGGCCCGGAAGGAGGTGATGCGCTCGGTGAGCCGGATCGCGTGGTCCTGGACGTCGATGAGCTTGCGGTCAAGTTCCAGGGCGTCTTCCTCGGAGATGTCGCTGAGCCTGAAGTCCCTGCGCAAGCGGGCCAGCACGTCGTCCAGCGGTGCCAGTGCGCGCTGGAATTCGATGACTTCCCGGGACAGTTCGTAGATCCGCCGCGAGACGTGGGAAGTCCCGGAGAAAAGCTGGTCCTCGATCTCGTCGATGTCGTTGCTCAGTCCGGCAAACACCGGCTCGTATTCGTCAACGACCTGGTCAAGGACCGCGTAGAGGACCGCTGCCGGGCCGATGCCCAGCAGCCCCGGCTCGTCCTCGAGCCGCTGGCGCACCTGGGCCAGCTTGGGCGATTCTGCATGGCGGACGGTGACCACGAAGTCGACCCCGACATAGACGTGCAATTCCCCGAACTCGACCTTTTCGGACTCGTCGATGTAACGGGCCGGGCGCAAGACCACGAAGAGGTGGTCGCCGTAGTGCTCCAGCTTGGGGCGCTGGTGGCCGGAGAGGGTGTCTTCCACCGCCAACTCGTGCAGGCCGAGCTCCGCGGCGACCTCCTGCATTTCGGCCATGTCGGGACGGTAGAGCCCGAGCCAGGCCATGCCACCGCACTCCTTCATGGACTCGAACGTGGAGCTGAGATCCGGCGGATGGATCACGCGCTTGCCCGAAACGTAAATCGCATTGTCAATGATGGGCATGGATCCTCCTTGCATGCCGGGCCGGGGATTCCCGGCGGACCAAAAGTGCCTTAGGCCAGTTTGCCATCAACCGGCCGGGTGCGGGCGCGGCGCTCCGGGTGTGCTGTCCAGCACCTGGAATCCGGCGTGCGGGGATTGGCGACTACCCTTAAGACGTGACTTCCGCCCTTGAAACCCCCGCACCAGAGCCCACCGAGTACGATCCGGTCCACGAGGAGCGCCCCGAGGTGGGCGTTGGTCCGTGGGAGGGCGAGCTGCCTTCCGGTGACCATTTCGATGCCGGGCTGCTGGAAACCGGGGACCGGCGCAACGTGGCGGACAAGTACCGCTACTGGTCCATGGAGGCGATCGTCGCGGACCTGGACGAGCGCCGCCACGACTTCCACATCGCCATCGAGAACTGGCAACACGACATGAACATCGGCACGGTCGTGCGCACCGCCAACGCCTTCCTGGCCAAGGAAGTGCATATCATCGGGCGCCGGCGCTGGAACAAACGTGGGGCGATGGTCACCGACCGCTACCAGCACGTGCGCCACCACCCCACCGTCGAGGACTTCGTCGACTGGGCCAAGGGGGAGGGGCTGGCGATCATCGGGATCGACATCTTCCCGGATTCACGGAAGCTGGAAACCTACGAGCTGCCGCGCAATTGCGTGCTGGTCTTCGGCCAGGAAGGGCCGGGCTTGAGCGAGGAAGTCCACCAAAGCGCCGAAGCGACCCTTTCCATTGAGCAGTTCGGCTCCACCCGCTCCATCAATGCCGCCTCGGCCGCCGGGATCGCCATGCACGCGTGGATCCGCCGGCACGTTTTCGACCAGTCGGTATAACTTCGGGTAGTCGCTTGTCTAGAAAGCCAAACGTTTAGCGAATATCCCTTCACTCGCCGCCCCGGGTGCGTTAGCGTGGGCCTTGGACGATCAATCTCCTGCAACGAGGGTAATGCAACAACAGGCCCCGGTCGCCGGGGAACGACCAATGGTCAGCGCCGGCAACGGCCAAGGTCTCAAGCAGGTGAACGGAGCCATCCGCTGGTGAAAAAGCACCAAGTCAACCACCCGCTTCCGCTGCCCGTGCGGCGCGAACTGCGCACCAAGCCGAAAACCTCCAAGCCCGCGGCCCTCGGGATCGCGGTTCTTGCGACACTTGCCCTTTCGGTTTCCCCCACCCTCGACGGACGCCAGATCTACGCCATGCCAGTGGCAGCCACCGCCCTTCAGGTGGAGGCTGCATCCTTCAACCACCCCGTCGAGGTCGGGCTCTTCGGCGGAGTCGACGCGATCCGCTGGGAATCGGAAAACATCACCAGCGCCGCTGCCGGCGTCAAGGTCGCAGACGCCTCCGACCCTGGGGCCCTGCTGGGCCCCTCCGGGGCGTCGGCCCAACTCGTGGGTCAAAACGTGAGCCCGCTCGGTGTGCTTCCCGCGGGGATCCAGTTGATCCACCCGGTCTCGTCCCGACACATCACCAGCCCCTACGGTTGGCGGAACAACCCGACCGGGGCCGGCACCCAGATCCACATCGGCCAGGACTATGCCATTGCCTGCGGGTCGCCGGTGTATGCCAGCGCGGACGGAACCGTCATCCAGTCGGCCTGGGCTGGACACTCGGGCATGCGCGTGACCATCGACCACGGATCTTCGGTGCGCACCGGCTACAGCCACAACTCGACACTCGTGGCCAAGGTCGGCGACGTGGTCAAGCAAGGCCAACTGATCGCCCTGAGCGGGACCACCGGAAACTCGACCGGGTGCCATGTGCACTTCGAAGTCATCATCAACGGACGCTGGAACGATCCGCGCAACTTCCTGCCGCCGATTCCCGGCCAGCCCAACCCGATGGTCGATTCCCGCAGGACCACCATCGCGGCCGAACCCATCCGAAACACCGGGGAACCCCGGAGCGAAAGCGAGAACGGGCACGACATCGACGTATCGATGCCGGAGCCTACCAAGCCCGCACCCTCGACCAAGGCCCCCGAGAAGGAAACTGCGCCGCCAAAGCCAAGCGAGGAGACCAAACCAGGCGAAGCAAGCAAACCCGGAAAGACCCCCACGCCAACGCCAACGCCGACGCCGGAAACATTTCCGGAACCTTCAGCCAAGCCAACACCAGAGGCTAGCCCGTCACCAACCCCGACGCCGGAGCCCAGCGAAGAACCTACGCCTCCGCCCAATCCATCCCCGACCAGCGCGACACCTACTGATCCACCCTCTGGCGAGCCGACCGGCGCGCCGTCCAGTGCGTCTGCGGGATCCCAGTCAGCCATGCCGGCCCCGTCTTCGACCAATGAACCGACCGAGTCGGCAAGCACGTTGTCCGATTCGGGATTCGGGACTCCGAGCGCGGAATCCTCAAATGGCTCGGGCAGTGCCGGCGACGGAACAGCTGTGACGCTGTCGTCGTCTGCAACCACGGCGGAATCCTCGTAGCCGCTCCACATCGCGTGTGAAGGCCGTGGCAAGTCCAATCCTTCGCCTCGTCCAGGGCAAAAATCACGTGGGTTTGCAACGCAACAGCCCAAGATGATGACGCCGGCGACCGATACTTCCCTTGGAGCGGGAAGGACGTGGCCATGGAGCGTCTGCGGACCTGGCCGATCCACCCTTGCCCGAAGGGAGGCAACGGGACCACCTCTTGGTCGGCGATACCGGGGCAGTGGCCCTCGGCGGTCCCGCAGCCAAGAACGGCCAGCCACCCCGTATACCAATAGGTGATGAAGAGGCATGCGTCGGGCAGGCGAAGAATGACTTGCGGTAATCTTTGCGGTTACGGGAACATGCGAGAGAATTCCCGGATGCAGCGTTTGGGTTTGCCGTACTGCAGCGCGCAGAACGGGCTATTGAGTTGGACCGAGTTGCGGAGTAGTGGATCAGAGATTTGGGCGGACCGGCGAACAAGGGCAATCCAGATGGTTTTATTTCAAATAGAGGACATCAAATGAATGATACGAGGTATGCAAATGCCGGAGGAAACCCTTGGTAAAGGCGAATAAGATCAGCACTCCCAAAGACGGGGACGTTTTTAGCATCGCCCTCGGTGACGGAACTGCTGCGGTAGGCCAAGTCGTATCCTCCTATTTGGCCTCCCGCTACGTCGTGCTCTTTGACTTCGTGGCGCCGGAGGATGAAGTTGGTTCAAGGATTTCAGATGCACTTCAGGCCAAGCCGCTCTTCGGCGGATTGACATTCGACGCTCTCTTCCGTCCCGGACGCTGGCAGATCCTGGAAAACCGCGACGTTGACAGCAGGAGATACCTGCCGGCGTACAAAACCGGGGCCAGCGACCTTGACAACATTAAAGTTGAGGATTTCAACGGTAAACGGAGCCGCGTAGCTTCCGAATTTGAGGCGGAGAACATTCCCTTGAGGAAAACATCCGCACCAATCATTCTTGAACGGGCGATGAAAGCGCATTTGGGACTGGAAGCTTGGCACGCGGCCTTTGACGGAGTCAGGCTGGGCAATATGGTCTCCAGCGAGGAGCTCTTCGGAAAATGGGAAAGTACCGGTGCGAGCCGGACGTCGACTTAGGGCGGCTTCAGCAAAACTAGGCACGGGTCTTAAACGCAGGCACCGCCGATGACAATGCCGGCACGCAAGTCGTCATTGACCTTGCATTCTCGCCAAGTCGCGGAGGGGGCCGGTGGGCAGTAGCTTCGGTCTGGGCAGGGAATGGTGGGCCAGCTATGGCAACGCGCGTGAATGGGAATGAGCCTCTCAAGGCCCCGTGTCGGCGCGTTTTCCACAACCCTGCCAGGACGTGAAAGCCGGGCACGGTGAAATCAATTGGGGATCTTGCGGACTGAACCCTTTATTCCTGGCCACGCGTGCGTTACGGTGATGCCTAAGTGTTCAGTTACTTGGGGTGACACGGACAACTCGCTGGTCTCGGCCAGACCACCTCGCTCATTTGGCTGCGCAAAAACTTCATGGTGACTCAACAGGGGGTTGTTACCGATGAAAAAACATCAGGTCAATAGGGGTCCCGTGCCGGGCAGAGCCGGCCGTTCAACGAACAAGATCCCACAAATTTCAGCCTTGGGGCTTGCCGTGGCCGCGGCCGTGGCGATGTCGGGGGCGCCCGGCTTGGGCCTGTCCGCGAACCAAATCGCACCACAACCGGTACAAGCACCGAACTACGAAGCCGCGGCCTACGTGCAGCCGGTCAGGGTCTCATTGCTCAGCGGCGTGGACGCGATCGCGTGGCAGGCGCTGGGCATCACCAGCTCCGCCGCGGGGATTGGAAGCGACGGGGAGCCGGCCGGTGCCATGCCTGCTTTCCAGGCGCACTCCGGGTCCGGCCTGGGGGCTGCAACGCAGGCCAATGCCGCCGGCATCCTCGTTGGCCAGAACGTGGGAGTGCTTGGGGCGCTTCCAGGTAACATCCAGCTCATGCACCCGGTGGCGTCACGGCATATCACCAGTCCGTTCGGGTTTCGGCATAATCCGACCGGACCTGGGACGCAGATCCACATCGGACAGGACTACGCCGTTCCCTGCGGGTCGCCGGTGTATGCATCCGCCGACGGCGTGGTGATCCAGTCGGCGTGGGCAGGGCATTCCGGCATGCGCGTGACTATCGACCACGGGTCCTCCGTGCGCACCGGCTATAGCCACAATTCCCGGCTCGTTGCCAAGGTGGGCGACGTCGTCAAGCAGGGCCAGCTCATCGCGTTGAGCGGCACCACGGGGAACTCCACGGGTTGCCATGTGCACTTCGAGGTCATCATCAACGGGCGCTGGAACGATCCACGGAACTTCCTGCCTCCGATCTCGGGCCAGCCCAATCCCATGATCGATTCGCGCCGCACCACCATCGCGGCCGAACCGATCCGCAACACCGGGGCTCCCCGCTCATCGGAGGGCGGTGCGGCGGACTTCCCGACACGTTGGGCCTCGGCACCTCACGCGCACAACCCAAGCCCGGCGCCAGCCAGGCACCGGGCACCGGCCGTTGCACCGAAGGCCGAGCCACCTGCAACACACAAGCCGGAAGCAAAGCCGAAGCCTGCGCCGCAGGTGAAGCCGAGGCCTGACACCAAGCCTGCACCGACTACCCAGGCTCCGGCGCCTCAGGTGAAGCCGAAGCCCGAAACCAAGCCTTCGCCGACCACCCAAACTCCGGCACCTCAGCCGAAGCCGAAGCCGAAGCCGACACCGACACCGGCTCCAACGACGCCGGAACCGACAACGCCGGCACCGGAAACGACCAACCCGTTGCCCGAGGTCAACGAGGTTCCGACGCTGGAGATCCCGCTTCCGGAAACCGAGACCGATGAACCCTCGACCGGACCAACGGACGGGGCAACTGCACCGAAGGCCGACGACGCAGCGCCTCAGCTGGAATCCGAGCCGAAGACGTCCACTCCCAAGGACGACGGGACCACCCCGGATTCCGCCGAAATCGAACCGGCCAAGAAGGAATCCGACCAGGTAGCCCCTGCGGTTCAGAAGGCACCCGCCGTCGAACAGCTGCCGGTGAAGCCTGCCGAGGAACCCGAGGCCAAGACGGTCTCCGCTCCGGCGCCCCAGAAGGCCGAAGCTCCAGCTCCGGCCAAGAAGGTTGCAGCACCGGCTCCGGTCAAAAAGGCCGCAGCACCGGCTCCCAAGCCGGTCGCCGCGCCGAAGGCCCCGGTTGAAGCCATCAAGGCCGCACCCGTGGCCAAGCCGAAGCCCGTGGCACCCAAGGCACCGGTTGCCCCGGTGAAGAAGGCTGCCGCACCGGCCCCGGCAAAGGCCGAAGCCGTCAAGCCAAAGGCCCCGAAGCCCGTGGCCAAGCCTGCCGCCGAAAGCACAGCCGACGCACCCGCCGACACGGGAGGTGAAGCGGCCGCCGACAAGTGAATCGCATGCCAAGGGCGCCGTGAACCGGCGCCCTTGGCATGTCACCCTCCGGGGCCGGTGCGTCATCCCGTCAGCGATCCAGCACACAAGTAGCTAGGATGGAGGTAGCCAACGAGGTCTACTCCCCACACATTCCTTATCTACATAGGAGTCAGTATGCCCATCGCAACCCCGGAACAGTACAACGCCATGATTGATTCTGCGAAGGCCGGCGGCTACGCCTTCCCCGCAGTCAACGTGACGTCGTCGCAGACCCTGAACGCCGCCATCCGCGGCTTCGCCGAGGCCGAATCCGACGGAATCATCCAGGTGTCCACCGGCGGTGCAGCCTACTGGTCCGGTTCCTCGGTGAAGAACATGGTCACCGGCTCGCTGGCCTTCGCCGCCTTTGCCCGCGAAGTGGCCAAGGGCTACGGAGTGAACATCGCCCTGCACACCGACCACTGCCCGGCCGACAAGCTCGATGACTTCGTGCTGCCGCTGCTGGCCGCCTCCGAGGCCGAGGTCGCCGCCGGACGCAACCCGTTCTTCAACTCCCACATGTGGGACGGCTCCGCCGAGACCCTTGAAGAGAACCTGCGCATCGCCGCGGAACTGTTGCCGCGCACCGCAGCCGCCAAGCAGATCCTCGAGGTCGAGATCGGCGCCGTCGGCGGCGAGGAAGACGGCGTGGAAAACGCCATCAACGACAAGCTCTACTCCACCGTCGAAGACGCCCTGGCCACCGTTGCCGCACTGGGCTCCGGTGAGCAGGGCCGCTACATCACCGCGCTGACCTTTGGCAACGTGCACGGCATCTACAAGCCGGGCAACGTCAAGCTGCGCCCCGAGCTGCTCAAGGACATCCAGGAAAAGGTCGGCGCCAAGATCGGCAAGGCGAACCCGTTCGACCTGGTCTTCCACGGCGGTTCCGGCTCCTCGGCCAAGGAGATTTCCGACGCGGTCTCCTACGGCGTCATCAAGATGAACATCGACACCGACACCCAGTACGCCTTCACCCGCCCGGTCGCTGGGCACATGTTCTCCAACTACGACGGCGTGCTGAAGGTCGACGGCGAGGTCGGCAACAAGAAGGCCTACGATCCACGCGTCTGGGGTGCCAAGGCCGAAGAGTCCATGGCCGCCCGCATCGTGGAGGCCGCACAGCAGCTTGGCTCCGCCGGAAAGGCGCTGAAGTAACCATGGCCGATCTTGGAGCAAACCTGCTGGGCATCCCCGCAACGCTGTTGCCGGAGGAAACCGAGGTCAACGCGCGGCTGGAAGCCGGAGACGAAGCCGTGGACATCGCCGCGGCCTTCCCGTCATCCTCGACCGGCTGGGCGCTGTTGGCCAACGAGGCGCATGCCGAGGGCCACGTCGTGGAGTCCTACGCATACGCCCGCGTGGGCTACCACCGCGGACTGGACGCCCTGCGCAAGGCCGGCTGGCGTGGCCAGGGCCCGGTGCCGTGGGCGCACGAGGCCAACCGCGGGTTCCTGCGTGCGCTCTACGCGCTGCAGCGTGCCGCCGCGGCCATTGGCGAGGCCGAGGAAGTCGACCGCATCGGCCGCTTCCTCAACGACTCCGATCCGCTGGCCGCGGCCGCGCTCGAAGCCGAGTAGTCCAGCCGGCCCCCTTGTGCGGGCCCGGGCAGCAATTGTTCGTGCCGACCTTTGTGGTCAGGCACGAACAATTGCTGCTTAACCAAGGAGCAAGCAACGAAACATGGCAAACGTGCAGCCCGGTGACGCGCTCGGCGCCTCCTACCGCTTCGTCGAGCCCCTCGGTTCCGGCGCCGTCGGCGAGGTGTGGCGGGTCGGCGCGCCCTCGGGCGGGCCCGACCTCGCGGCCAAGGTGCTGCGCCCGGAACACGCGCACGACCCTGCCCTGGTGGAACACTTCGTGAAGGAACGCTCGGTGCTGCTGGGGCTGGTGCACCCGAACATCGTCAAGGTCAGGGACCTGGTGGTCGAGGGCGACAAGCTGGCCATCCTCATGGATCTGGTGCCCGGCGGCTCGCTGCGCGACCTGCTCCAGGAACAGCGCACGCTGCCCGCCGCGGACGCCCTGCTGCTCTGCGCCGAGGTGCTCGACGCGCTCGCGTACGCGCACACCCGAAACACCGCGCACCGGGACATCAAGCCCGACAACGTGCTGCTGGCCGAACCCTGGACCCCGGGGCTCGCCAACGCGGTGCGCGTCTCGGACTTCGGCATCGCCGCGGTCATGCACGAGCGGGCCAGGCACACCACCGGCCTGGTCGGCACCCCCGCCTACATGCCGCCCGAACTGCTCAGCTCCGGCGAGGTGGGCCCCGCCGCGGACCTCTACGCCACCGGCATCATGCTCTACGAGCTACTGGCCGGGCGGACCCCGTTCGCCGGGACCGGCACCGACTTCACCCTCGCCTACCGCCACGTGACCACGATGCCGCCGCGCCTTGAGGTGCCCGAGCCGTTGTGGGAGGCGCTCGAGGCGCTGCTGGGCAAGGACCCGCGCCAACGGCCCGGCGCGCCCGAGGCCGCCGCGCTGCTGCGCCGGCTCGCCGCCCGCCTCGCCGCCCTGTCGCCGTTGCCGGTGGCCGAGGCGCCAGGGGAGTTCGAGCCCCTGGCGCGCCCGGCGACGGTGCTGCGCGGGGCGGGAATCCAGCCCGAACCCGCACCTGCACCCGGCACCGGCCTGCCCGCCTCCGCGCCGCCGGAGCTGGGACCGGCCGCCGGGCACACCGTGGTCCGCTCCCTGTCCCGGCCCGGGGAACTGCCCGGTGCCGCTGCGGCGCCCGCCCCGGTACGCACCGGCCGCCGGCGCCCGGGGTGGCTGGGCGGCAAGGCCGTCATATGGATCGCCGGCGGGCTAGTGGCGGCCGTCGGGATCACCGTCGGCGCCGTGGCGCTGGCCAACCCGAAGGCCCCGGATGCGGCCCCGGCTGCCGATTCCGCCGCGAGCTTGCAGGATGCCCCGCTGCCGTCCGGGCTGTCGATCGGCCGCAGCGCCCGCTACGATGCGCAGGCCCGCGAGGTCTCGCTGGAAATCACCTACACGGCACAGAAGGCGCCGCTGTCCGGGCCCTTCCTCGAGGTACTCCCGGGTGCCTCCGCCGCAGCTTCCTGCCCGCCGGTGCGCTGGGAAAAGTCCGGGGCGACCCGCAACCAGCCGAGCCTGACGGGCATCGACGCACCCTGCGGCTGGAGCCTGGCCGAGGTCGGCGTCCCGGCCAAGGGCAGTGTCCAGCTGCGCGCAACGATTCCCGTGGAACTATCCGGCGAGGACGCCCTGGACCAGTGGCTCAAGGACGCCGCCGCGGCCACCACCGCGGCCGTCTCGGATCCCGCTGCGGCAGGTGCCGCCTACCCGGTGCAGCGCCTGCGGGACATCCTGGTCAGCACCCCGGCGCGCACCGTGAGCCAAACGGCACTGCCGGTCACCCTGGTGCCGGTGTGGCCCGGGGGCGAGGACCTGCTGAACCCGCTGTACACCTCGCCGTCCACGGGCAAGGCCTCGGCGATGCTCGCCGCTGTCGCCGGGGGAGAGGACGGGGTGCGCTTCTCCGACGGCTGCTCCGGTTCCCTGGCGGTCTCCGCCGACGGGCTGGTGGTCACCGCGCTGACGGTCTCCCCGAGCTGCATCCTGCGGGCCGGGGTCGGGAACTTCACCGACCTGGCCAGCGAACCGTTTTCCATCACCACCCGCGACTGATCCGGGCCCCGGAACGGCTCAGGCGCCGGGAGCGGCGCCCGGGCCCATGGCCTGGATGAAGGCCGGGGCCCCGCCGACGCAGAGGTAGCCGCGGCCCGGGGTCACCGCCACCGGTGCGCGGCGCGGCAGGGTCACCCCGAGCAGCTCGCCGTCGTAGTCGACGTCGGGAACCAGCAGCACCCCGCAGCGGGACTTGCGCAGCGTCTTGGTCCAGTGCGAATACAGGCCCCGCAGGTCCGCGGAGCGGCCCGCGGCGATCACGCAGACCCGCGCCGAGGAGGCCAGCAGGTTCGCCAGCGCCGCATCGGAGTCCTCGAAGCGCTCCGCGTCGTCGACCAACAGCACCACCGGCCCGCGCTCGAGCCGGATCGAGGCCAGCAGCGCCGGCAGGTCCTCCGCGCCCACCGCCACCTTGTCCAGGTCGGCGGTGGCCAGCGGGGAACGCCTGTCGCAGGCGCCCCAGACCGCAACCGGCTGCCCGCTGGCGGCGGCCGAGGCGCGGATCGACTCGGCCAGGGCCAGCAGCAGCGTGGACTTGCCCGAACGCGCGGGCCCGGCGATGAGCACATGCTCGCCCTCGTAGACCTCCAGCACGCCGGGGGCCAGGTCCTCCTCGCGCAACCCGACCGGGAAGCGCCACGGCTCCCCGTCCAGCGACGCCGGGGCGCCGAGTTCGGCAACGGTGAGCTGCTCGGGCAGCCTGCCGATTGCCGCGGGCTTCGGCTCCGCATCCGCCCAGCGCTCCGCCACCCGCTCCACGGCGGCGGCCAGTCCGCTGCCGGGGGTGGCCACGTGCATCTGGCGCAACGATCCGGCATCCACGCAGCGGCCGGGGACCGCGGCCGGGATGTTGGACCCGCGCACGCCCAGGGCCGAGTAGTCGTAGGGGTCCGCCAGCCGGTAGAGCCACTTCTGGACGGTGACCTCGTCGATGGCCGAGGGCACCGCCTTGGCGCGGGTGGTGGACACGGCGAAGTGCAGGCCCAGCGCCGGGCCGTCGGCGTAGGCCCGGTTCAGCGCGTCGAGCAGGCCCTGCCCGTCGTAGTCGGCGAATTCGTCGCGCAGCGTGGCCAGCCCGTCGATGAGCACCAGGGTTTCGCGGCGGGCGCCGGGATCCGCGCGGCGGCGGAGCAACTCGGTGCGCAGGTGGCGCAGGAAGCGGGCCTGCTGTTCCCGGGAGCCGGGGCCGGTGCCCACGTAGGCGGAGGTGTGCGGCAGGCCGGCCAGCGGGGCCAGGGCACGGGACCCGGTGTCAAGCACCAGCAGGTCCAGCTCGCGGGGGTCGGTGGCGGCCGCGGCGGCCAGGGCCAGGGAGGCCAGCGTGGTGCTGGTGCCCGATCCGGCGATGCCCAGCAACAGCAGGTTGCCGCGGGCCAGGTCCCAGCCGGCCGGAGACTGGCGCTGGGCCTCCGGCTCGTCCTTCAGCGCGACCTCGATGGTGCGCCCGCGCACCGCGCCGATGACCGGAATCGTGGATGCCAGGCGCCCCGGCGCGGCTTCCGCCTCGGCGTCGGCGGGGTCGAAGCCGGCCAGGTCGACGCGTTCTCCCAGCGCCACGGGCCACACCGGCCGCGGCACCCCGAATCCCGCGTCCTCGTGGGCCTGGTTGATGGCCGCGATGAGCTCGTCCAGGTCGCTGGCCCCGGATTCGGTGCCCGGGGCCGGGGCCCGCACGGGGGCCGGATGCCCGAAGTGCCCGATGTCGTTGAGCACCAGCTCGGTGGAATCGGCCCGCGACGCGCGCCCGGTGACCAGCGCGGTCTGCACCCCGGTGATCTCGTCCTGCCCCAGCTTGATGTAGGCCCGACCGGTCTGCGCGCGAGTGATACCCGCGGCCGCCGGGACGCCGATGACGTTGGAGGAATCGTCGCGGCTCTGGACGCGCAGCGCCACCCGCAGGTTGGTGTTGGCCAGGATGTCGTCGTTGACCACCCCGGCGGGGCGCTGGGTGGCCAGGACCATGTGCACGCCCAGGGTTCGCCCGACCGCGGCGACGGAGACCAGCGAGGAGAGCACCTCGGGGAAATCCTTGGCGAGCATCGCGAACTCGTCGACCACCAGCAGCAGCCGCGGCA
The DNA here is from genome assembly GCF_001863355.1 of Arthrobacter sp. UCD-GKA. Classification (NCBI taxonomy): domain Bacteria; kingdom Bacillati; phylum Actinomycetota; class Actinomycetes; order Micrococcales; family Micrococcaceae; genus Arthrobacter; species Arthrobacter sp. UCD-GKA. The sequence goes on from NZ_MOLR01000005.1 coordinate 122,659, forward strand.
TGGGCTCGTCCGGGTTGGTGGCCAGATAGGCATCGAGGTTGTCGATGTCCTCCCCGGCCGCGGCAAAGATCCGCTGGCGGCGGGCCATCTCCGCCTCGAGGGAGCGCAGGGCCCGGTCGGCCAGTTGCTCGTCGAGGTTGGAGATGGTGCCGATGGTGTGCGGCAGCGCCTCGCAGGCGGCAAACGCGGCGCCACCCTTGAAGTCGATGAGGATGAAGTTCAGCCGGGTGGCGTCGTTGCGGGCCGCGAGCCCGGCGACCAGGGAGCGCAGGAATTCGCTCTTGCCCGATCCGGTGGTGCCGCCGACCAGCCCGTGCGGCCCGTCCTTGACCAGGTCAAGGGACATCGTCCCGGATTCGGAGGTGCCGATGGGGGCGGAGAAGCCCGTGGCCTTGGCCCACGCCGCGCGGATCGACGCGGCATCGGGGGAGGGCATGCCCGGCAGCTCGGGCAGGCGCACCAGGGAGGGCAGCGCCGCCCCGGGCACCACCAGCTCGGGGTCGTCGAAGCGGGCCAGGTCCATGGCGCAGCGCTCGGCCGCGTCGAGGCCGAGGCCGGCGAGCACCACGTCGGGAACGACAGTGAGCTCGCCGAGGTCGTGCACGGATGCCGCAGCGTCGGCCCCGACGGTGATGACGGTGGTGCAGGCGGCGGGCAGCTGCTGCTCGGAGGCGGCGATCACGATGCCCGAGACCCGCGGTCCCTGCCCGGGGCCGCGCCCGCCCAGGCCCGGGATGGAGCGGCCGTGGCCCAAAAGCTCGCGCGCAGGGGCATCGCGGCCCTCGGTGAGCACCTCGGAATCGAGCACCAGCAGCGTGGTGCCGCCGGGGCGTTCGTCCAGGGATTCGCGCAGTGCGCGCAGCAGGGCGGCGCTGCGCTTGCGGTCGTCCGAGAGCCAGCGTTCGGAGCTGCCGGGCCGGCGGGTGTGCGGCAGCCAGGAGGCCCAGGCCCAGTCCTCGTGGCGCCCGCGGTCGCAGAGCACCGCGACGGACAGGTCTGCGGGCCCGGCGTGCACCGCGGCCTGGATGAGCAGCGAGCGGGCCAGGGCCAGGGCGCCGGCGCGGTCCCCGACGATGCCCACGACCCCGGCGTCGGTGAGGTCCACCAGCAGAGGTGCTGCGGGGATCCGGCTGGTGTCCAGGGCTTCGCGGACCAGCTTGTCGGGCACCGGGGCCGAGCGGTCGTCGAGCTTCGGGGCCCAGGGCACGTCCCCGGTCCCGGCGTTCAGCGCCAGGAAGCCCGCGGAGCCGGACCGCCGCTGCCACAGCCCGGTGGTGGGCATCGCGGCGATGCGCAGCACCGTGGCCGGGTCCGGGATCCGTGTGTGCCGGCGGGTTCCCTGGTCGGCGGCCGCGTCGGCGACCTCGGCGGCGAAGTCGGCCAGGGCCGCGGCGAACCTTTCGTCCTCTTCCTTGAGGTTCCTTTTCCGGCGGTGCTTCTGCTCGAAGAACATGCCCACGGCCATGACCGGGCTCAGCGCGGCGAACATCGCGAAGCGGGCGTCCCCGAGCATCAGGACCATGGCCCCGGCCAGCAGCAGCGGGGCCAGTACCGTGATGTAGCTGAACTTGGAGGCCGGCGGGACGTCCTTGCGCACCGGCGCGGACAGCGGGTCGGGTTCCGGCGGGGTGCCGGGACGCGGGGGCCGGTTGAAGGGCGCGGTGGCGGCGGGGGTGAGGTTGTGCAGCGACCCGGGTTCCGGGGCCGGGCTTTCGACGAGGGCCGGGCGCAGCAGCACCGTCGTGCCGCCCATGAGCAGGGTGGCGGGCGCGGTGAGCAGGACTCCGTCCTGGTCCACCGGTTGCCCGGCGAGCAGCGTGCCGTTGGTCGAGCCGGCGTCCCGCACGCGTACGCCGTCGCCCTCGAGCTGCACGCTGGCGTGGTGCCAGGAGGCGCTTTCGGTTCCTAGCACCAGATCCGCCTGCGGGGAGCGGCCGATGACCAGCGGGCGGTGGGCCGGCAGCGGGACGATGGTCCCGGCGTCCAGGCCGCCGGAGACGGTGGCGCTCCAGCCGCGCAGCGGCTCCGGGCGGGGGACCGGGGCCAGGGAGATGGTGCTGCCCTCCAGCAGCAGCAATTCCGACAGCGGGGTGTCGGCGGGCACCGCGGCGGCATCCACGTACAGCGTGGAGCCGGGGGCCGGGGCGGCGGCGCCGGCGGACACCAGCAGCTGCGCGAGCGTCGTGGCCGGGGCGAAGCCGCCCAGCTCCCGGTCGAGCCGCTGGCCATCGGTCTGGATCAGCACGCGCACCGGGCGCTCCTTTCGTCGGGGGGAACCTAAGGGCTCAGTCTATGGCCGGGCGCGCAAACCAGGAGGCGGGTACGCGGCCGGACGAACCCTGCGGGCGCAGGCCCAGGTCCTGGTCCGAGAGCTGCAGCACCGTTGCTTCCCCGTCCAGGGCATCGGGGCCGGCGAAGTCCAGCGGGGTGCCGGCGATGCCGTCCGCGGGGCCCAGCTCCAGGGTGCCGAGGGCCTGGGCGACGTTGGTCGGATTGTTGCTGCCGGCGGCGGAGACCGCACGGACCAGGGCCACCACGGCGTCGTGGCTGCGCGAGTCCGCGGCCCCGGCGACCTCGGCGAAGCCCAGGTCCCCGGTGAGGTTCTTCGCTTCCTTGTCCTGGGCCAGGACCCGCAGGCCGGCGAGGAACCCGGACATGGCCCGTCCGGAGTCGTCGGGTCGCAGGGCCGCCGCGTCGCCGGAGTCGGTGCCCACGGTGGACAGCCTGCCCGAGGCGGTGCCGCCGGCCTGGGCGAGGCCGAAGGAGAACGCGGGGCTGGTGGCCCCGGGCGTCAGCACCACGGGGACGGTGACGTTGGCCGACTGCAGGGCGTGGACCACGGTTGCCTGCTGCGTCGGGTTGCCCGAAAGCAGGATGGCGTCGGCCGGGTTGGAAACCGGGGCGCGCCCCGGGGTGCCGTCGGCTTTTGCGGGTTCCGCCACCCCCGTGCGGCGGGCCACATCGGCGGCCAGCGTTTCGGCGTCGGCTCCCGGCTCGAAGGAAATGCTTGCGGAGACGTCCACGGAATCCGGGGCCCCGCCGCCGGCGTCGATGAGCAGCGGGCGCCGGGCGCCGGTCAGGGCCGAGGACAGGGCCTTGGAGAGCTGCGCCTGCGTGGGGCCCGTGCGCCAGGCGGGCCCGGCGGATTCGATCTTGCCCGCGTCATAGGGAAGCAGCACAGGGACCCCGGCGTCCGCCGCTGCCGAGAGCGCGTCGGGCACCTGCGGGCCGTCGGTGGCCACCACGATCCCGGCGACGTTCTCGGAAACCAGCTTTTCCACGGCCTTGCGTGCGCCCTCGGCGGTGCCCCGGTCATCGGCGGTGGACAGGGTGACGGTCGTGCCGGAAAGGGAGAAGCGGTGCGCGGCTACCGCCGCGCCCTGGGCCGCGTCCTTCCACGCCGCGCCGGTCCCGGAGCCGAGCGTCACCACGACGCCGAGCGTGGTGTCGGCCGGGACGTTGGCGGCGGAAAGCGCCACCGGGACGCCTGACTCGACGGGTTCGCCGATTGCGGCGTCGGCCGGTCGGAACAAGAAGACCGACATGGCGATGACCGCAGCCACTGCCACGACAACAACCCCGGCGGAAATGAGCCTGCGCCGCGTTGCGAGACGGCTCACTTGGCGCTTCCCAGGCGGAAGGAATACAGCGTCTGGGTCGCGGCGCCCGCTGGCACCTCGAGGTGGAAGGTCGGCAGTTCCGACACAGCCTCGAGCGAGGCCTTGAACTGTGCCTGGCGCAGCAGGATCCCCGCGACGTCCTCGGCGCGCACATTGGCGTAGCCCTGGGCGTTCTTGGTGGCCAGCGCCAGCTGGTAGTCGGCCGTGTCGGCCTTCGCCGCGCTGGTGGCCATGGAGCCGAGCAGGCCGGAGCCGTTGACCTTGCGGTCGCCGAGGTCGAGCATGACCTTGGAAAGGCCGGAGGCCAACAACTTGGAGGCGCCCTCGACGTCCCGCGTCGAGGCCCCGGTGCTCCGCGCGATTCCCTCGAGCGAGGCGGCGGTCTGCTTGCTGACTGCCGCCGTGAGGCTGGCGTCCTGCTTGGCAAGTTCCGCGTGCTGCTTGTCGACCGTGGTCTTGGCGTTGGCCTCGACGTCGCTTGCGGTGGCGGACAGGCCGGCAACCGAGCGGTCGAAGGCCTTTACGACTGCGTCGCTGCCCTCGGCTCCCTGTGCGGAGACGACGCGGATCTGGCTGTCGATCAGCGCTGTGACCTCTTCGGTCATGGCGTTCTGGGTGTCCGCGAAGGCCTTTTTGATGCCAGACTCGAGCTTGTCCTGTTGCTTGTCCAGGACCAGCAACCCCTCGCCGAGCCGATCCCGACTCCCTTGGGCGCCTTCCAATGTCTTGCGCAAGTTGGCGATGTCGCCCTTGATGCTGGAACCGCTCTTCACCGTGAATTCCAGCTCGTCGATGCTCTTGCCGATGGCTTCGAGACCGACTTCTACATCCTTGATGGAGTCTTGGAGTGGTTTACCGTCGACGGGTGCATCAGTCAACGAGGTCACCCTTTCAAGGGCCAGGGTCTGCGCCTCGGCGCGGTCGTCCCAGATCTTGGCCTGCTGGCCTACCCAGGTCTCCCAGGCCGCGGCCTGGTCGTCGGCTTGCTCGGCGCGAGCGTCAGCCTGTGTCTCCAGTTCTGTGGCGTGGTCGGTCAAATCCTGTGCCTGGTCGGCTAGCTGGGCCTTCTGCTCGGCCAATTGCTCGTCCAACGGGTCTTCCCCGAACAGCTTGGGCTCGCTGGTGGTTCCGGGGCAGGGAACAGAGGTCAGTTCCGCTCGAATGTCGTTGAATTCGTTCTGTTCGGTCCGGGGCGTCTTTTTCTCTTCCGCAGCGATCAGGCGGCATAACTTCTCGGCCAAGGCGTCGTTTCGCTTGTCCATGGCCGTATTCTGCCCGAGCAAGTCCTTGTTCCGTTCGAGCATGGTGTCGAGCGGGTTCTTGTCTTCGAGCGGCTCGTAGATCCAAGGGTTGGTCAGCTTGTGGTCGCCGCCCTTGATAAGGTTTGCGGCGGCCTGACTGGCGGCAAGAATGTCATCAATTCGGGTTTGTTCGGCCGAGACGAAGGAGTCGACGTCGTCTTTCAGATTGGCCAGCGGTGTCCCAGCGTCATCGGCAGTGGCCCGGAGCGCCTTGATGGCGTCGTCGAAGGCCTTCTCGTCGTCTGCTTTTCCGTTGGATTCGGCCTGGTCCAGTGCGGTGAGCTGCTTGGAAAGCTCATCGATTCCGTCGGAAAGGCTTCTGTGGCGTGCCAGTGCGCCAGTGATGATCTCCGGATCCAAAGAGGCGACCAGGTCGTCTCCCTGGCCCACCAGCTTCAACAGGGCGCCGGTCACGGTGATCGACGAAGCATGGAACGCGCAGGTCAGGGACGCCTCGGTGCAGTTCTTCGCGTTCGGCTGGGCCGGGCCCACTGTCTTCTGCAGGGCGTTGGCCACTTCGTCGCGGCAACCGGCGGTCGAGCGGGCATAGCCGTCCAGCTGGGCGGACATCAGCACGAGGCTGGAGTAGACCGTCGCGGTTTCGCCTGCGGGTGCAACGATGGCTGCGCAGCCGTTGCCCTTGATCGTTGCCTTCGGCACGCCGACCGAGGTGTCGCCCAGCATGGCGTCGACGGTATTGACGGTCTGGGAGAGCTGCGCAAGGGTCGTGGTCTCTGCACCGGTCACGGTGGAATCGAGGTCGGTCTTGAGCGAGCCGAGCTGGTCTTTGAGCCCGCTAAGGGTTCCGGCCAGCGAATCGCTGCTCTCCTTCAGGTGCGCCGCGGTGCTCACGCCCAGGGTCTTTGAGGTGCTCTCGAGGTTGCCGCGCACATCGGTGATGGTGGCTCCGGCGCGACTGAGTACGTCGTTGACCTCGGCGATGAGGTCGATGGTGCGACGCTGCAGGGCAAGTTCGGAGGTAGGGCTGGTGTCGAACGCGGAGGCCAAGACGCCATCGACCGAGAGGTCAGTGGACATGCCGGGCTGCACGGCGAGATCGATGCCCGGGGTGGCGAAGTCGGTGACATCGGCGACCAGGCGCAGCGTGGTGCTGGCGCCCGTGGCCGGAGGTGCAAGGAGGGTGGCCCACTGGATGACGGCCTCGCCTTCGGGCGAGGAGCTGATGATGCCGTTGGTGCCGGCCGAACCGGAACCGGAATCGCCCACGATGTCACCGGGGGAGACCCCCGCAAGCACGGTCGAGGCGGCGATGGTCATCGGGGCACCCACGAGCGCCGGTTCGGTGCGGGATTGGCCCGCAACATCAAAGGTCACGTTCCGCGGGGCCACCGTCAGGTTTTCCACGGTCAACCCGATCTCGATCCGTCCGGTGTAGCCGGCCAGCTCCTCGAGATTGGTGCCGGTCTTCTCCGCGGTGCGGTACTGCGCGCTCACCCGGACGGGCAAGTCGCTGGCGACCTCGCCCGGGGAATATGAAGTGTCCGCGCTGGAGGAATCACCCGTGGTGTCATCCACCGAGATGGCGGTCCCGTTGACCGCCGAGATCGAACCGTTGGAGGCAAGGTCCACGTTTACCGACTGCAGCACGCGCGAGGGCGTGCCGACGACGTTGGGTGCGTTGGTGCACGCTGCGGTGAAGGCCACTGCAGCCACTGCCAGGATCGCGCCGGCCGCGCGGGCGGGCCTCGGGCCGGATGTTCGTCGTGCTGCGTTTTTCTTGGCTGGGCGTGTGCTTGCCACTTGCTCCCCTTCATGATTCAAATTCCTCTTGAATAATAGGTGGTGCATCGTCCGAATCGATAAACCCGCGCCGCAGCCAAATCCGTTCATTGACAAGTGAATGCGGCGTGTTGCGCCAAGTTGCCCGCATTCGCGCGGATGTTGGAAATGAGTGCCCCGCGTTACTTGGCCGAGCCTTGTCATCTTGTTAGTGTTATTTCGTTCGAGTCTCCGAATAGCGCATCGGCGCGGGGACATCACCAAGATTCTTGGAGGATTTCATGTCGCGTGTCCTATCAACGGAGCAGGCCAAGACGGCCATTCAGCAGATCCAGGCGATCATCAACGGCGGTTTCACCGACCAGATCAGCCAGTTGGATGCCCAGGGACGGGTCTTGTCGGACCCGAACGTGTGGGACGGCCCCCTGGCTTCCCAGTTCCGCGGTTCAACGTGGCCCGAGACGAAGGCCGCGCTGGACAAGGCACGCACCGAGCTTGAGCAGCTTCGAGGCCAACTGAACCAGATCTCGACGAATATCTTCACCGCGGGCGGCGGAAACTAGCCAGCCCCTGGAACGCCCCCATTGCCGCCACCAGGTGGCGCCGCCCCAGGCGGCGGGGGCGTTTTCCGTCGTTGTAGGTAAACCGAGGCCGCTGAGGTTCCTCGGGTCGTTGTTCGGGGACCTGCGGGTCCGCAGGCTGATGAGGGAGTTTTTACGTGGCCGATCTGGGGGTCTTTGACCATGACGTTGTGTTTGACAACGGGACGGCAGACGCCCTGATTTCGGCGTTCAACCTCGCCGCGTTGAGCATCGAGGAGCAGTCCGGATCCCGCTCCTCCATGGTGACGACGGCCGGAACCGAGTTCAAGGGGCACTTCTCGCAACTCTTCGCCGACAACGCACGCATCGCGTCCGCGGACGCGACAGAGCTCGCGGCACGCTTGCGCGAGGCAGCCACCGGCGCCAAGGCGTTGAAGGAAGAAGCCCACAAGGAAAACGAACGCCGCCGACTGGCCCGTGAATGGAAACAGCGCCGCGACGAACGCCAAGAAAACGTTCTCCTGAGGAAGTGGGATGAGTTCTTCGGCGAGGAAGATCCGCCCGTCGGGCCCCCGGCCCAGGAAGTGAGCATCCAGGCCTCGGCCCCCGTGACCGGGATCCGGCAGACACCGGCACCGGGCAGTGGTTCCAACACCGGCGTATCGGCGGCCCGCCCCAGCGACCTGCGCTCATTCGCCACCGGTTCGGCGAACCTGAACACCGAACTTGCAGGCCGGCCCGCGGCATTGCGCGGACACCTGGCGGACTTCGCGTCCCGCTGCAGCTACGGCTCCCTGCACGCCAACGGAGTCGTCAACGGCTTCGACAAGTGGCTCGAGGCCAACGACCAGGACGTGGCCTGGGCCCTGACCATCGCCAACGCCTTCGCCGCTGCCGGGGGCGAAGGAAACGTCTCGCGGCTTGCCGACTCGGCACTGCTGGCGGCGCTGGCGGCGCAAGGGGTCGGGGCGACCCGCCAGGACATCGCCATCGACGCGGCATTCGCCCTCGGAGCCCCTCCGACTACCGGCTATTCGATGGACCCGGTGAACACCTCCACCGGCAACTTCCTGGAAACCGAGGTCGACCTCGGATTCGCGGGAGCCGCGACGGCGCTGGCGGCCACGCGGACCTACAACTCCCTTGACGAGCGGACCGGGGCCTTCGGCCTCGGCTGGGCCTCGGTGTTCGACACCCGCCTCGAGCTGGAGGACGAGGGTGCCTGGATGGTGCTGGCCGACGGGCGCCACCTGTGGTTCCCACGCCTCGGCGAGGGCTGGGACCGGGCCGACGGGGAGAGCTCCTGGCTGGCCCGGGAAATCCTGAACGACGGGGTACGCGCCAAATACGCGGCGGAATCCGCCGAGGTCCTCGTGGTGCGCGACAACGCAGGTGCCCGCTGGGTGTTCACCACGGCCGGGACCTGGCTGTCCTCGGACACCGGCCCCGGGACCGCGCTGCTGGCGCGCCGGGACGCCGAGGGACGCATCTCCGAGCTGGCCCACGAACGCGGACGCTGGGTGCGCACCGAATTCTCGGGGGACCGGATCGCGGCGCTTGCAGCCTCCGACGGACGCCGCATGGAGTTCGAGTACGACGGGAACGGGCAGTTGCTCTCCGCCGCCGGACCGGGCGGGGTGCGCAGCTACCGCTGGAACGATGCGGGCCTGATCGAAGCGGTCACCGACGCCGCCGGCGTCGAAGAGGTGGTCAACTCCTACGACGGGCACTCACGGGTGCAGACCCAGGTCTCGGCCTTCGGCCGGGTCACCCGCTTCGCCTACCTGCCCGGCCGCCTCACCGTGGTCTCCGATGCGGACGGGACCCGTTCCAATGCCTGGATCGCCGATGCCAGGGGGCGCCTGGTCGGCATCATCGACGCGGATGACAACCGGCAGTCCATGAGCTACGACAGGTACGGCAACCTGGTCTCCGCCACCGAGCGCGACGGTTCCCTGACCGTGCACGCCTACGACCGGCGCGGCCGCAAGATCCGCACGCTCACTCCGAGCGGGGCCGACATCACCTACGGCTACGACGAGGCCGACCGCCCGGTGACAGTGGTGACCGAATCCGGCGCCACCGTGCACTACGAATACGCGGACGACTCCTCGCGCAACCCCTCGCTCATCATCGATCCCGAGGGCGGGCACACGCAGCTGCACTGGCGCGAGGGCCTGCTGGAGAAGGTCGTCGACCCGGTCGGGGTAACCCTGGCTTTCGGCCACGACGCGCACGGGGACCTGTCCACCATCACCAACGCGTTCGGGAACACCGCCACCCTGCACCGCGATGCCGCCGGCCGGGTCACCGAGGCGGGGTCCCCGGGCGGCGCCCGGACCACCTACCGGTATGACGCAAGCGGTCGGCTGGTCTCCCGCCGGGACGCGGACGGGGCGCTGTGGAAGTTCGAGTACGCGCCCGGCGGCGCCCTGGCGGTTGTCACCGACCCACTCGGTGCCCGCACCGAAATGCATTACGGCCCCCACGGGCAGCTGGCCAAATCCGTCGACCCGCTGGGCCGCGCCGTCACACGCAGCTTCGACGACTTCGGCCTGGTCACGGGCGTCGAGCTGCCCGACGGCGCCCGTTGGGGCTTTGCCCACGACGCGCTCTCGCGCCTGACGCAGGTCACCGACCCGGCCGGGCACTCCTGGTCCCGCGAGTACAACAAGAACGGCGAGCTCACCGCGGTGGTGGACCCGACCGGCGTGCGCCAGCAGATCTCGGCGGACGCGGCCTCCGGAACCGTGACCGTGCAGGACGCCTTCGAGCGCAACAGCGTGCGCTGCGACGAGTTCGGCCGGCCCGTGGCGACCGAGCGGCCCGACGGCAGCACCGAGCTGGTCACCTACGACGCATGCGGCCGCCCGGTTGAACTGGTGGACGCCGAGGGCGGGCTGACCCTGCTGCGCCGCGACGCCGCCGGCCGGGTCATCGAGCACCGTTCCCCGGGCGGGGCCGTCACGGACTTCGAGTACGACGCCGCGGGCCGCCCGGCCGCGAGCATCGACCCGACCGGTGCGCGCACCACCCTGGAATACGACGCCGACTCCCGCGTCGTCGCCCGCGTCTTCCCCGGCGGGGAAACCGAGCGCCTGGGATACGACGCCGTGGGCAGGGTTGCCTCGCGCTACACCCCGGGCCGCGGCACCTCGCGTTTCGAGTACGACCTGGCCGGGAGGATGGTCCGGGCCGTTGATTCCTCTTTCGGTCGGCGCAAGTTCCGCTACGATGCGGCCGGCCAACTCATCGAGGCCGTCAACGGACTGGGCGGGGTGACCCGCTACGAATACGATGCGCGCGGCCGCCTGGTCACCGTCACCGATCCGCTGGGCGCCACCACGCGCCGAGGCTACAACGAAGCCGACCAGGTCGTTGGCGAGACCGATCCACTGGGCCGGAGCACGACCGCGGGATTCGACCCGGCCGGGCGCCAGCTGTGGCAGTGCGATCCGGAGGGGCGGCGCACCGAATGGCGCTACGACGAAGCCGGCCGCCAGGTCTGGCTGGGTGTCGACGGGCAGCAGCTGATGCAGGTCAGCCGCGATGCACGCTCCAGGACCGTGCGGATCTCCGACCGCACCCGGGAAGACGGGGCCGCGGTCGAGCAGTTGCTGCGCTTCAACCGGCGAGGGCAGCTCATCCAGCGGCTGCGCAACGGGGCCGGTCCGTCGTGGGAATACGACGCGGACGGCAACCGCACCGCGATGGTCGACCCGCTGGGAACCCGCACCGAGTTCGGCCATGATGCCGCCGGGCGCGTGGTGGTCGTCAAGCATCCGGTCTTCGGCCGCATTGCCTACGAGCGGGATGCCGCCGGGCGGATGGTCGGCGCTGTCGCCAGCGACGCGGTCCAAAACTGGGACTACGCCGAGGGTGCATTGGTGCGCCATACGACGACCACCGTCGACGGGGTGACCGAGACCCTCATTCGCCGCGACGCCGACGGACGCATTGCCGCGATCCTGGCCGACGGCACCGAGACCCGCTTCTTTTACGACGCCGCGTGCCAACTGGAACGTTCGGTCCGCGGGGATGGCGTGGTGTCCGAGTGGCGCTACGACCTTTCCGGCCGGCTGGTCGCAGAATCCGTTCAAGGGCTCGGCGCCGAGCTCGCCTATGACGCTGCGGGCCAGTTGCGTTCCCGCACCGACGCCGCCGGTGCCAGCACCTATGCCTACGACGGCTTGGGCCGCCGGACCGAGGCCGTTGCCCCCGATGGTTCGGTGCGGTCCTTCGAATGGTCCCCCGCGGGCTGGCTGGGTGCCGTGGCCACGGAGGATTCCGCCGGGGAAACGTCCCGCAGCGATTTGTGGGTTGACGCCCTTGGCGAGCTGGCAGAGGTTGATGGCTCCGCGGTGTGGTGGGACTCTGCGGAGGTTGCCCCCCGCCTGATGTCCGTGGGCGACCAGTCCGTGGTGGCACTGCCCGGCGGAGTGACAGCCGTCGGCGGCACGGTGCTCTCGGCCGGGTGGCGCAGTGCGCACCCGACGCAGGCGGGCAGCCCGTGGGGCATGGCAGCGGATGCGCTTCCGGGGATCCCCCCGGGGTTGGCCGTGGGCGCTTCCGGCGGATTGCAGGTGGCCGGGCTGGACTGGTTCGGCGCCCGCACCTACGACCCGTTGACGCGTGGGTTCCTGTCGGTTGATCCGCTGGATCCGGTGGCGGGTTCGGGCTGGGCCGGAAACCCGTATTCGTTTGCCGGCAACGACCCGTTGCATGCGATCGATCCGCTCGGCTTGCAGGCCGTGACCGAGGCGGAGCTGCAGGCGTACCGCGACGGCAACAATGGCGCCCTGGCCGCCGCCGGCGACTGGTGTGCTGACAACTGGGAGTATTTCGCAGGTGGCGCCATGGTGGTGGCCGGTGGGGTCCTCATGGCAACCGGTGTGGGTGGACCAGCGGGCATGATGCTCATTGGAGCCGGGGCCGACGTGATTATCCAAAAAGCCACGACGGGTGACGTCAACTGGGGCCAAACCGCCGTCATGGGGTTGGCCGGAGGATTGGGCGGCCTGGCCATGGCGGGGCGTCTTGGGTCGGCGGGGGTTACCGGGATCAAGGCTGCCGTAGGGGAAGGCATAGCCTCAGGCGCGGCTTCCGGTGGGACCGGAAACGCTTACAACTATGCCACTGGACCGGGGCCGCATACGGCGACTGGGTTCTTGGGCGCCACCGGAATGGGTCTACTTGGCGGTGGGGCCATGGGCGGTGCAGGAGCAGGCGTCGGTCATAAGATAGCGGGTCGACTCCTGGCGCCTCTGACGACGCGCCCCCAGGCCGACACCATCGTTATGGGGCGCTGGATGGAAGGGCGCGTAATACCATATGCGGATGCCCACGATTATGGTTACTACAACGCCACACCGCAGCGCGTTCATAATTTCTTTAAAGATCACACCAGTGAAGCGTTCACGGAGAAGGTTGACTTAGCGTTCAATAAGGTTTGGATAAATGGGCAGATTAGACAAGGAAAAACGATCGTAGATATCGGGGAGTCGGGTCCCGCTCCGAGCGTGTACTACAACATGGAGCTTGAGTCCGTAAACGGCTACCCAAATTATGTCCAAGACACCCAGCGGCCCGTCCATTTGGGCAGGCTCTTGGGATGAAAGAGCTAATTGTGAGTAGTCCAAGGTTTCGTGTCCGCCGGATATTCATCCCGGATATGCATCGTTCATCTGCGGCCGTGTATGAGGTGGAGGCCGTTCCACGGGGTGCGTCCATTCCGGCGTTCCGTCTGCGGACGCGGTTTCCGGCAGATGTCATGAGCGTGAAGCGGGAACCCGGAAGCAAGCTGGGTGCCTCGAACCTGATTGATGCGCAGGATGCGGCAAGGGTTGTCGAGGCAGCCGATCGCTCGGCTGGCAGGCGTTGGCCCTTGTGGGCCATGCGTGCCAAGCGCGAGGAACAGGGGCCGTGGCGCGGGTTGGATGGAGATGATGCCGAACCCCTATGGCCCGATTCGGACGATGCGACGCGTGCCGATCTCATGCAGTGCCAATGGGTGGCCGAGTGGTTCAGCCGTCTTTTGGGCGAGTCGAGGGTCTTGGATGTGTATTCGCTTCTTGGCCAGGGTCTTGCGGGTCCTGCCATGGGGCGGCTCATTTCGGTGTCGGTCGACCAGAATTTGTCGGTTCCGCGCAGGTATGCGGTCGCGCTGGACCGAATGGCGCGGCGGTTTGGGGTTGCGGAGAGTGAGGTCTCTTCCTTGTGGGCCCTGGTTCCTGAATCGGACGACGTGAGCTCGTGGTCCGGGCTACTTCCTGTCCCGCGGGTGAGGGCGCGCTGGGTGGGCGCTGGTTCCGAGCAGATGGTGGAAATCGAATTCACGCCAATTCGTGCGTCGGTTCCGGAATGGACGGTGCTGAAAAGGTGCCCTTCGGGTTGGGCCCCTGGGCCGAACGAGGCCCACAAGCTGATCGGCGAGTTGCTCGATCGGGACTTCGCGAGCAGCATCATCAGCGGCATCGCGGACGACCAGTTTGCCCCGGACCATCGGTGGCAGTCTCTATACCCCCAAGACGAACTGAGCTGATTGGACGTTTCCATCGGGCTTGGGCTGCCGAGGACTTCGGCGATTACGCCGCGGAATGGTGCATCCGGTGCAACTAGTGCGATCGACAAGCCCATTCATGATCGCTTCGAACATCACATGCGGCCGGACTGGCGGCGGCGATGCCCGAGGCCACATGGTGGTCTACTACTATCCGGGTACGAGGAAAGAAGACTCCTGGAGCATCCTGACAACACCGGGTGCTGAGTCGGGCAGCACCGACGTTGTTATTGGCGAGCTGAAGGGATCGTGCACCTTCGAGGAAACTTCACGCCGGGAGGCAGCCGTTGCTGCCGCACGGTATTTTGCGGAGACCGGTGAAGCGGATCCGAACCCGACATGGTTCACCTCGCCGGAGGTATATGATCGGCGGCCATGGTCGGCGAGTTGCTCGATCGGGACTTCGCGAGCAGCATGATTGACGGCATCGCGGACGACCGTTTTGCCTCGGTCCCTCGGTGGCAGTCTCTATACTCCGCGACGAATTGAGCTGGCCCAGCATGAAGGCCGCTGTGGGCCGGATCCAGGCCAGGAAGCTGGGCCTTGGCTTGATCGAGACATTGGACAGCCTTCATCCCGTGGCCAAGCCCAATGAAAAAAAGTTCGCTGCGCTCGGGGCGGCACTTTAAGAGATTCGGAAAACTAAGCATCGGGCGAGCCTGATGCGGCAAATTCCTTCTGGTTATTCGTCGGCGACGAACCGACTTTAGTGAGCCAGAATCCCTCGGCCCGGGTCCCTGTGAAGCCGTTGCCAAATCGTGACTGGTGGAAACCCGTTCGGTGCCATAGATTGATCTCCAACGTCGTTGTCGCGCCACACTTCAATAGGGATCTGACCGCTGGTTTCTTGGTGTTGATTCCTGCTTTCACCGCATTGGCCCTGGGACAGGAACGCACAAATGACAAAGAATCTCCGCACCGCGCTGCTCGCCACCGCTGTGGCCTCCGGGTTGCTGCTCAACTCGGCCCCCGCGCAAGCGCAGATCCTCGAGGGCGAGGCTGAACCAACGCAAGGTGCGGTGACCGAAAGCATCCAAAAACCCACCGTGTCCGTTGCTGAAACCGCCGACGAAGAACCGAATCCGGCGACCGCGCCGGACCTTGGCGATGCTGCCGCGGAAAACCAGGAAGCGGTTGGCGTCGAAGCCGTCCAAGACGAATCCCAAGTCGATGCCCAGCAGGCCTCCCCGGGAAGCGACTCGGCCTCGGAGCCGTCTGAAACACCGGTTTCGCCGGATGGCGATGCGGTTGAGACCCCCGACGGCGTTGCCGTATCCGAAACCCTGGGCACCGGTCCGGTCACCGACACCGATTCGGACGGCACTACGGGTCTCGCGACTGCACCTGCCGTGGAGCCGACGCCAACCGGACCGACATCCACGCAGTCCGAGGGATCCGGAGGGCCCGAAAGCGAAGTAGGCGATGCTACCGAGGTTGAGGGTGACGTCGTTGATCTGCCGTGGTGGCTCAAGGGAATCGAGATCCCGGAAGGCGCGGAAAACTGGACCGATGCCCAGTGGGAGGACTTCATCATGCAGGTCGCCCAAGAGCTCGAGAACGAGCCTGCTTTCCAGGACCTCGATTCCATCATTGGAGAACTCGTTGAGCATGGCCGTGAAACGGATCTTGACGCGCTCTACGGGCACTTGCTATGGATGTTCGACGGCAACGAAGCCGCCGCACAGGAAGCATTTGAGGAGATCGTCTTCGGGTTGATCGAGAGCGGCGTGGTGGATGCCGGGATCCTCGATCCGAAGGAATCGGGGTCGCCCGAACCGTCAGCGAGGCCGGAACCGACGGAGCCCGCCGAAATCCCCAAGCCAGAGATCAAGCCCGCTGGCACGGTCACCAAGCCGGTCTTGGACCAGAAGCCGATCGTCAAGGCCGTCCTCAAACCGATCGTGAGTTCCCGGACCGGCGAGTTGGCCGAGACCGGATCCAGCGATGTATTGGTCTACGCCGGGGCGGGTGCCGCAATGCTCCTGCTCGGTGCCTTCGCGCTGCGAATGCGCAGGAAGCCCCGGGCCCACTAAGCGTTTCATTTTGGACCGACGCGTGACACGATTCGGCTATGACACAGTTTCAGGCTTTGGATACTCAGGAGCTGATTCACCTCTCGGTGACACGGGTGTGGGAACTACTCACCGACTGGGTTGCGGCCCCGAAGTGGATGCCTGGCGTCGACTCCATGGAACCGGAACAAATCACCAGCCCCGGWGCGGTGCTTGACTACCGCTCCGGGACCCACGAACGCCAGTTGCTCATCACGGAGCTGCACGAAGAGCGGGTCATTGCCCTGTCCTCCGGCGGCGGAGACATCAGCGTGCTCTACCGCTACGAGCTCACCGAGGAATCCGAGCAAACGCGCGTCCGGCTGACCATCAGCGTGGACGCGGCCGAGGAATTGCGGGACGAGGTCGGGGACCTGCTGGCCGCCATCGCAGGTTCCGAGGCCGGTACCTTGAAGTCGTTGCGTTCCTATGCGGAGGCAGCCCCGTAACGACGTGCCAGGCCTCGCCCAGCACGTGTCAGTTCGGGTTGGCGGCGGAAAGATGCTCGAAGACGATGTTGGTTTGCGTCGACGAGAACGCGGGGTTTGCACCGAGGTTCCCAGCCACGAAATCCCGCAGGGACTCGATGGAATCGGTGACGACATGGACCAGGATGTCCGGTGTCCCGCCAAGCACAAACACGTCCTGGACCTCGGGAAGCCCACGCAGGGTGCGTGCCGAATCCAGCATGGCGTCGCGTGCCTCGGACCGAACCACCACCGATATCATTGCGGCAATGCGCAGGCCCAGCTTGGCGGGATCGACATCTGCATGAAACCCGCGGATCACCCCGGCATCCTGCAACGCCCGGACGCGGCCCAGGCACGTGGACGGGGCAACCCCTGCGCGCGAGGCCAGAAGGTTGTTGGGGATGCGCGCGTCCGCGCTGAGCTCGCGAAGGATCCGCAGGTCGACATCATCGAGGCGAACAGCGTTCTGCCAGCTGGTGTGGTTCTTGATGGAACCAGAATTTAGCACGGAAAACTCCTGAGATCTTGGGCACTTGTTCAGTGCCCTATCTAGTGCACCATGAATAATTCTATGATGGGCATTCCCCGTCGTTGTTCGCCGAGCGATGGCAGGGACCCCGGCACGCATTCCAGAAAGGCCGTCGAACCCCACCATGAGCACTCCCACCCAAACGGACCGCGCAAGTCTCCAAGCAGCGGATGCAACTGACCCGTTGGCCTCGTTCAAGGATCGCTTCTCCCTCCCCGAGGGGCTGATCTACCTCGATGGAAACTCACTGGGCCCGATGCCGCTCGGTGCCGCCGAACGTGCGGCCGAGGTCATCAACAACGAATGGGCCCACGGCCTGATCCGTTCCTGGAACACCGCCGGGTGGTTCGAGATGCCCAGCAGGCTGGGTGACAAGCTGGCCCGGATCATCGGCGGAAACGACGGCGAAACCGTCGTCACCGACACCACCAGCCTGAACCTGTTCAAGGCCCTGGCCTCGGCGGTGCGCATCCAGCAGCAGGACGCCCCGACAAGACGCGTGATCCTGACCGAACGCGACAACTTCCCCACCGACATCTACATTGCCGAAGGGATCAGCGACTTCCTGAACTCGGTCAACGCCGATACCAACGAGCACTACGAGGTGCGCCTGATCGACGAGAACCTGACCCTGGAGCAGGCCCTGGACGATTCGGTGGCAGTGCTGGCCCTCTCCCACGTCAACTACCGCACCGGGGCCATGTGGGACATGGACGCCGTCACCGCCGCGGCGCACGCGGCCGGTGCCCTGGTCATCTGGGACCTGGCCCATGCCGCAGGAGCCGTACCGGTGGACCTCAACGGCGCCGACGCCGACTACGCCGTGGGCTGCACCTACAAGTACCTCAACGGCGGCCCGGGCTCCCCGGCCTTCATCTGGGTCAACGAGCGCCACCAGGGCCGATTCTGGCAACCGCTGACCGGCTGGTGGTCCCACGCCGCACCCTTCGAAATGGCCGACAGCTACACCGCCGCCAACGACGTGCGCCGCTTCCTGTGCGGCACCCAGCCCATCACCTCCATGGCCATGGTCGAATGCGGGCTGGACGTGGCCCTGGAAGCCGACATCGAGCTGGTGCGTGCCAAGTCCCTCGCGCTGGCAGACCTGTTCATTGCCCTGGTGCGCGAGCGTTGCGGCGAGTTTGGACTCGAGCTGGTCACCCCCGAGATCCATGCCGAGCGCGGCAGCCACGTCAGCTTCCGCCACCCCGAGGGCTACGCGATCATCCAGGCGCTGACCGACCGCGGTGTCATCGGAGATTACCGCGAACCCGAGGTGCTGCGCTTTGGCCTCACCCCGCTGTACCTTTCCTACACCGATATCTGGGACGCCGTGGAGATCCTGCGGGACGTTCTGGAGACCCGTGCCTGGGATGTTCCGGCCTACCGCACGCGCCACGCCGTGACGTAGGGGCCTTGCCGGCGCCCGCCTTTTGGCGGCCGCCGCGGCCGTGATGTCCCGGTGCCCGGGGAGCGCAAGATCCCCGGGCACCGGGACATTCGCGTGCACCGCCCGGTTCGGCCGGTCCGTGGATGAATGGTTCAGCGCATAGAATCTTCCACGATGCCCAACTCGAAAGGACCGATGTGGCGAAGCTGTATTTCCGTTATGGGGCAATGAATTCCGGCAAATCCACGGGATTGCTCCAGGCAGCATTCAATTACGAGGAGCGCGGGCAGCGGGTCCTGTTGGCGAAGCCGGGGGTCGACACCAAGGGTGATTCCCGCATCGTGTCCCGTCTGGGCATGAGCCGGGACGTGGATTTCCTGATCCCCCCGGACGCGGACATCCGGGAACTGTTCGCCCGGCAGGCGGCAGGGGACGACCCCGACGCGCTGGTCCAGCACGTGGATGCCCCGCCAGTGGCGTGCCTGATGGTGGACGAAGCCCAGTTCCTGACTCCGGAGCAGGTCGATGACCTGTTCCGCATCGCCATCCTGGACGACGTCCCGGTGCTTGCCTACGGGATCCGCTCGGATTTCCGCACCCACGCGTTTCCCGGGTCGCGGCGCCTACTGGAAATCGCGCACAGCCTCGAAGAGCTCAAGACCATTTGCCGCTGCGGCAGGAAAGCCGTGTTCAACACCCGGCGTATCGGCACCCGGATCATCTTCGACGGCGACCAGGTGGCCATCGACGGAGACGAGGTTTGGTACGAGTCGCTGTGCGGAGCCTGCTACCTCGAGGCCTCGAACGGACGCCTGGGCAGCTAAACGACCGGAGGGTGCTCCAAGGCCAGGCCCTGCAGGATCACCCGCACCCCGTAGTCGAACGCGGCCTCTTCCCATTCGGTTGACACCGTTCCCGGTTCCGTCCCGGCCGAAAGCGCCACTGCTTCCTGGTGCGAGGCAATGGAACCCAGCAAGTGGTTCACCAGCACATGGCGGGCGTAGGTCGCATCGGCCTCCGGGACACCTGCGATCGACAGGAATTCCAGCAGCCAACCCATCGGGTCCAGCGATTCGGGCCGCATGGACTGGGCCAGCTGCATGACCTCGGCCGAATCCGGCACCGCGATCAATGCGCTGCGCAGCTGGCGCAGCAGCGCGGCGATGGACATCGGAGCCAATTCCGGGGTTGGGGCATTGGGCCGGGGCACCGAATCCAGCAGCTTGGCGGCAACGTCCACCAGCAGTTCCTGCTTGGACTTCACATGCCAGTACAACGCCCCGACCTGGACATCGAGTTCCCTGGCCAGTCGGCGCATGGACAGGTCGGCCAAGCCAAACTCCGAGAGCACGCCCACGGCGGCATCAACGAGCTGTTCACGTGTCAGGGCCATGGCTCCCAGTCTAGGCGGCACGCCCAAACAAGTCTGAATACGTGCCGACTCCGCCGCGTCATCAAGACCGCCGGGAACCGCGCGGCGCGGCAGCCGCAAAAAGTCTTTTCCCCGATCTCTCGACGCAAGGGGCACCGGCGAGGTTTGATGGGGGCATGAGTATGCAATTTCCTACACCAGAGGCAATGGCCGAGTTTCAGCGGCTCGCCCGTGCCCTGCTCGGCGAGGGAGTGGTTGCTGGAAAGATGTTTGGCAAGGATGCCTTGAAGTACGAGAACAAGGCGATCGCCTGCCTGCTCGCAGACACCATGGGGTTCAAGGTCGGGCGCGAAAGCGAAGCCATGCGCACGGCCATGGCCTACCCCGGGGCGGCCTTGTTCGACCCCTCGGGACAGGGCCGGCCATTCCGCGACTGGGTGTCGGTTCCCGAAAGTTCGCTGGCTCACTGGGAAACATTGGTGCGGGCCGCATTAACCGCGGCGATCGAGGCAGAGGACGAGCCCAAGGAAGCATAAATCCACCCATTGATCCTCCATCGGGTAAACTCGTGACGTAAGAGCCCCTTACTGTTCTTCCTGATCCTGCTTGGGCCAATCGAAGAGCGAGGGGCATTTCTGCGCCCGGCACCGCCGGGACCCGGCACCATGTGCCGGCCGCGCTGAATCGAGCAAGGGGGAGGATCCCATGCCAGCAATCGTGATCGTCGGAGCCCAGTGGGGCGACGAAGGCAAAGGCAAGGCCACAGACCTTTTGGGTGGCCAGGTCGACTATGTTGTGAAGCCAAACGGCGGCAACAACGCCGGCCATACAGTCGTCGTTGGCGGTGAAAAGTATGAGCTCAAGCTCCTTCCCGCCGGCATTCTTTCGCCAAATGCCATCCCGATCATCGGCAACGGCTGCGTCGTGAACCTCGAAGCGCTCTTTGAAGAGATCGACGGGCTCGAAGCCCGCGGTGCCGACACCTCGAAGCTGCGGGTCTCGGCCAACGCACACCTTGTCGCCCCGTACCACCAGACCATGGACAAGGTCACCGAACGCTTCCTGGGCAAGCGCGCCATCGGCACCACCGGGCGCGGCATCGGCCCGGCATACATGGACAAGATCGGCCGCCTCGGCATCCGCGTGCAGGACGTCTTCGACGAATCCATCCTGCGCCAGAAGGTCGAGGGCGCCCTGCGCCAGAAGAACGAGTTGCTGGTCAAGGTCTACAACCGCCGCAGCGTCGAGGTCGAGGAAATCGTCGAGTACTTCCTCTCCTATGCCGAGCGCCTGCGCCCGTTGGTGATCGATGCGACCCTCGAGCTGAACAACGCCCTGGACGCCGGGAAGGTCGTGCTCATGGAGGGCGGCCAGGCCACGTTCCTGGACGTGGACCACGGCACCTACCCGTTTGTGACCTCCTCGAACCCGACCGCCGGCGGAGCCTCGGTGGGCTCGGGCATCGGCCCGACCCGCATCAGCCGCTCGATCGGCATCATCAAGGCCTACACCACCCGCGTGGGTGCAGGACCGTTCCCCACCGAGCTCTTTGACGAGATGGGCGAATACCTGCAGAAGACCGGCGGCGAATTCGGCGTGAACACCGGCCGCCCGCGCCGCTGCGGCTGGTACGACGCGGTCCTGGCCCGCCACGCCTCGCGCGTGAACGGCTTCACCGACTACTTCGTGACCAAGCTCGATGTGCTGTCCAACATCGAGAAGATCCCGGTGTGCGTGGCCTACGACGTGGACGGGGTGCGCCACGACGAAATGCCGATGACGCAGACCGATTTCCACCACGCCAAGCCGATCTTCGAGTACTTCGACGGCTGGACCGAGGACATCACCACGGCCCGCACCCTGGAGGACCTTCCGGAGAACGCTCGCAAGTACGTGCTGGCCCTCGAGGCCATGAGCGGGACCCGTTTCTCCGCCATCGGCGTCGGACCGGATCGCGAGCAGACCATCGTTCGCCACGACCTGATCAACGACTAGGTTCCACACACCAAGGGGCGTGGTTCCCGCACCGGCAGGATGACCTCCAGCCGGTGCGGGGACCGCGCCCCTGGCGTTTGCTCAGTGGCCGATTGCGGTAACCAGCTGCGCGCCGGGCAGGGCCAGGGCTCCGGCCGGCACCGCCGGCGCAAACCACTGGTTGCCTTGTTTTCTCGTCACATTCCTCAGGCTATGGCGAAATCCGCGGTGACGGATCCACCGTCTGGGTGATTGTCGTTAGGCTGGATGGAAGCATTCAGCAACGAAGGGAATCGCCATGAAGGTCAGCGTTGGTCAGTTTGCCCCCACCGGGTCCGTCACCGAGAACTTGAAGATCATGGGCAACCTGGTCGCCAAGGCGAAGGCCGAGGACGCCGAATTGGTGCTGTTCCCCGAGGAAGCCATGCTTGCCGTATCCCAGGTGGCCGGCCCGCTGAATGAGGCCATTGAAGGGAACTGGACCACGTTCGTCCAGCAGCTGTCCTTCCTGGCGGCCGAACACGGCATCGCCATCGTGGCCGGCGGGTACGAGCAAAGCGGCGACGACCGCCCCTACAACACCCTGGCGGTGCTTGGTCCAGACGGCGCAATCCTGGGCACGTACCGCAAGATCCACCTTTACGATGCCTTCTCCTACCAGGAATCCAAGTCCATCAAGGCCGGGGATGTGGGACAGGTTCCCATCTTTGACATCGGCGGCCTGAAGGTCGGCGTGCTGACCTGTTACGACCTGCGCTTCCCGGAGGTTGCCCGCCGGCTGGTCACCGAGGGGGCAGAGCTGTTGCTTGTGCCCGCAGCCTGGTTCAAGGGGGAGCACAAGATCGAGCACTGGGAAACCCTGTTGCGGGCCCGCGCCATTGAGAACACGGTGTGGGTCGCCGCGGCCGGAACCAGTTCCAGCCACACCATTGGCCATTCCGCGATCCTGGACCCGATGGGTGTCCCGATCGAGTACCTGGGCGAGGACTCCGAGGGCTTGGTGACCACCGATGTCACCCGCCGCCGCATCGACGAGGTGCGCGAGTTCCTCCCGGTGCTGGCCAACCGCCGACTGTAGCAAGGCCTTGCCGGGAGCCGGCGCCGGAAGCCCGACGGGCATCCAGCGCCGGCTCCCTTTTTGCCGTCGCGGGCGTCCGGTGCGACGCCCCGGACGCGGCGTGTGCCGGGCCCGGGCGAACGTCACATTTTCGGCATGTACGCACCCGGGTTCCGCCCATTACTATTGGTGCTCGAAGTATCTCCGAACAGGCAGGAAATGGCAGTGGGCAACAACAACTCGCAAATGAATGAAGCGATCATCGAGGAATGGGCCGAGGCGACGGCGCAGGCATACAACGACTCCTTGTCGGGCCTGGACCTGGCTCGGGTCCCCAAGGCAGTGCGGGCGTTCATCGACCTGTACGGGCAGAGCAAGGACATGACCTTCAACGCCGAGTACTCTCCTGTCGACTACTTCGAGGAGCACCCCGCATCGGCCATCGGCACCATTCTTGACACCCCGGAGGCCCTGGAGCTGCTGGAGGACGAAGAGGAAGAGGCGCTCGAGGACATCCTCGGCTTTACCGAGGCCTGGGCCGAGTTCGATTCGAACCAGCAGCCGGACCTGGGCATTTCCGAGGCCGACGACGACGAAGACGTCGATTGGTAAACCGCAAACGCTAGCGCCCCGCGGCCGGGGCGTTGGTGCCGCGATCCGCGTGTGTTTCCGCGTGCCCTGCCCAGTCTGCCTGGACGGGCAGGGTGCGCAGGGACCGGTTCGCCACGGCGAGGACGGTGGCGAACACGCAGATCCCCGCGCAAAAGCACAGCAGGCCCGCCCATCCCCAGGCAGGGTAGCCGAACCCGGCAATCAGCGGCGCCAATGGCACCGCGGCCATGCCCAGCAAGGCCGAAGCGCTGGTGGCCCGTCCCAGCAGCTCGGTGGGCACCGCGGACATGAAGTAACCGCCCAGCCCGGCATTGATGGTGGGTGCGCCGAAGATCGAGATGCCAAAGAGCACCGAGACCAAGATGGGCGACTGGGTGAATGGCAGCAGGGCCATGGCGCAGGCCATCACCAACAGCCCGGTGCACACCGCGAGCCCGGTGGGCAGGCGCTTGAGCAGGGCGGCGGCCGGCAGGCTCCCCAGCAACATCCCGGCGCCCATGCTGGCCGAGACCCAGCCAATGGTGGTGGCAGGTTCCCCGCGCTGCTGCAAGGCAAAAATGACGGAGATGATCGATGCATTGATGCCCAGGTTCAGCAAGGTGGAAATCAGCAGGATGCCGCGCAAATCCCGGCGCCGCAGCAGCCACGCCATTCCCGCGGTTCCCTCGGCGAGGTAGCTGCGGAACGCCCCGGGTCCATTGTCTCCATCGTGCGACCCCGGGGCTGCCGTGGTTCGGGCGTCGGGGGCCCGCGGGGCTGCGGGGGAGTCGATGCAGCGGGCGCTCAGCGCCGCCACCGCATGCGCGGCGCCCATGGCCCCAAAGGCCAGGGTCTGGGACACCGATAGCAGCAGGCCGCCCAAGGGTCCGCCCGCCAGCGAGATCACCGCATCGCGGCCCTGGTTCGCAGCCAAGGCGGAGGCCAGCCGCGACTCCGGCACCAGGTCCTTGAGCGCCGCATCCGAGGCCGAGCCAAAGACGCCGTTGCGCACCGACATGAACAGGTGCAGCACCAGCAGGCTCCAGAAGCCCAGGCCGCCGACGACGACGGCCAGGCACAACCCGATGCTGCCGGCGGCTCCCAGTACGCCGCCGATCACCATGAGCTTGCGCCGGTCCCGGCGGTCGGCCAGCACGCCGCCGGGCAGCGTGCACACCACCCGCGCCAGCTGGCCCAGGGCGGCAATCAGCCCCGCCTGCGCGGGCGATCCGGTCGCCACCAGCGCCACCAACGGGACGGTGAACGATTGCAGGGCCATGCCCAACGCCGAGCCCGTGTCGGAACCGAGCCACAACAGGTACTGCCGGTCGCGCCACAGGGGGAGGGCGCGCTGCCGAATGATGTTCTCCATGCAACCCACGGTAAGCCCGCAAACTTAATTGCGCAATAATAATTGTGCAACTAATTTTGTGGGTTAGCTACACTTGGATTCATGAGCAACCCGGAACCGGAGGCCACGCAGCCTGAGCGCACCACGATGACCACGCCCATGCTCAAGGCCATGGCCAACCCCTTGCGCCGCCGCATCCTTGCCGAGCTTTCCGCCGTGCAGGCCGCCCGCGCCACCGACCTGGCCGTGCGCTTGGGCGTGCCGGCGAACTCGCTGAGCTTCCACCTTCGGGTGCTGGCGGAGGCGCGCATCATCGAGGACGCCCCGGAACTGGCCCGCGACAAGCGCGACCGGGTCTGGCGCGCGGTGCCCGGGGGGCTGAGCGTGGGCTCGCCGAAACAGCCAAGCGCGACCGAGGACGCCATGGCGCTGCAGGCCTACCTGGGGCAGGAAGCCGAAGACCAGATCAGGCAACTGCGGGCCGTGGTCGACTGGGGAGCCAAGTACGCCACCAGCGCCGAGCCCGATGCCCGCGCCATGCTGGACATCTCCAGCCTGATGCTCAGTGCCCGGGAAGCCGAAGAGCTCGAGGAAGGCGTGCTGGAACTGGTTCGCCGGACCAAGGAGCGGAGCATCGCCGGGTCCGGAGACGGCAGCGAGCGCAAGCTGTGGAACTTCTCGATGGTCATGGCCCGCGAGGACCTGCCGGGGCTGCGCTGACGTGGTGCCCTGTGGCGGCCGAGGCCCGGGGCAGCGAATTTCCCCCCGGGCCATGGTGTGCAGCGCGGGTGCATCCCGAAGGGATGGAACCGGCTCCATGCACCGCGATGAACCCGCCAGCCAGGCGCGGACCTCCATCGCGTGGACCGCGGCCGGAGTCGGCCGGTGCAACGAAAACGGGCAGAGCACCGGAATGTACCTACTGCGGGCGCGGTCCGAGGCAGTGGTGGTGACGACATCAATCACCGACCGAGAATTCAACGAGGATCGGTGAGCGCGGAATCCCGGCCCTTCAGGGCCGGGAGCCGTGCGTCGCCGTGTGGCTCATTCCGGTAACTTTTGGTCCAGGATGTACTGCCGAAGGGCGGCCGGCGGGGCTCCGCCTGCGCGACCGGGAAGACTCCCCTTTCGGCGACCTCACCAACCCTGAAAGCCAAACTGTCGGAGGGCCGTGAGCCAATGGATGAACAGGGTTTTTTCCACCAGTGGATGCCGTTGGTCCCGCACCAAAACCACCCCACCCGCTTCGTGACCCTCCTGCACCTGCCGGGGGCCTCCCGGTTCGGCGCTCCACGACGATACGTGGCCACCAGGGCCACATGAACATGGAGGGCCGGGTATCTTGATTCGGGATGTTTCGGCCGCCAAACGCGCGGCGGAGAAGGGGCCCGTGACGATCACCGACCATGGCAAGCCGTCACATGTGCTGCTGACTGCAGCCGACTACGAGCGCCTTTCCGGTCAGGCCGATCTTGTAGGAACCCGCTTGCGGTCGCCGGAACCCGAAGCCGTTGAACTGGTTCTGCCGCCACGCGTCGGATCGTCCCTGCGCGTGCCCGAGCTGTGAAATACCTGCTCGACACCCACATCGTCAGTGATGCCCGGCGGGGGGCCGCAACACCCGTTGACGGATGGGTTGCGGCCCGGCCGGTCGGTGAGCTGGCGATCAGCTCCATCACCCTCATGGAACTTGAGGTGAGCGTCCGGCGCAGGGCACGAGCGGACCCTGCCGCTGGAGCACAATCCTGGCGATGGCTCGACGGTCATGTGCTGACCATCTTCGCCGGCCGGATATTGCCCGTTGACGCCGGTGTGGCCGTGGAATGCGCGAGACTGCATGTGCCCGATCCGATGCCGGACATGGACGCCCTCATTGCAGCCACCGCCCTGGCCCACGGCCTGACCCTCGTCACCCGCAATACCCAGGATTTCCTGCGCACGGGTGTAGCCCTCCTCAACCCGTGGGAGCTGTGAACCCACCGGTTGCGGACTTTCGCATCCTGAACCGGACCAGGGGGCCAGCGAGCCGAGGCGCACCATGCACCGGGCATCTTGGTGAAACTCGCGGCCTGGCCAGGCGGACGCCCAGGCACCAAGTCCGGCGAGCTGCCTGAGAGGGAATCGTCGGTGCCCCTGCGTGTGGTCCTTAAAACCGCAATCGGCGGCACCCATCCGTGGACGGGTGCCGCCGAATGCGGTGCTTGGGCGGTTTTGCTAGGCGAGCAGCTGTCGCTTTGAGGAGATGACGCCGGTGTTGAACCCTGCCAGGCGCAACCCGCCGTGGAAGCGGGCGTGCTCGATCTTCACGCAGCGGTCCATCACCACGTCCAGGCCATTGGCCTCGGCCTTCGCCGCGACCTCCTCGTGCCAGGAGCCCAGCTGCAGCCACAGCGTCTTGGCCCCGACGGCGATCGACTCGTCCAGCACGCCGGGCAAATCGTCGTGCTTGCGGAAGACCTCGACCAAATCCGGGGTCTCAGGCAGGTCCGCCAGTGACTTGTAGACCGGCTGGCCCAGGATCTCATCGAGCACCGGGTTCACGAAGTAGACCTTGTACTTGGAAGAGGACAGCAGGTAGGTCGCCACGAAGTAGCTGGCGCGTGAGGGCTTGTTGGAGGCGCCCACGATCGCGATCGACTTGGTGTTGCGCAGGATCTCCAGGCGTTCGGCCGCATTCGGGCCGTCCCAGGTGCGGATGTCGGTGGCGGTCATTACTTGGCTCCCGTCACGGCGGCCGCGCGGGCGGCGTCGATGGAGCAGGCAGCCCCGTCGTAGGTTTCCCCGGCCGGGGCCTGGGCCACCTGCTGCGAGGCGGTCAGCGCCTGGTCCAGGTCCCAGAGGATGTCCTCGAGGTCCTCGAGGCCCACCGAGAAGCGGATCAGGTCCTCCGGCACGCCGGCGGCAGCCAGCTGCTCGGTGCTTAGCTGCTGGTGGGTGGTGGAGGCGGGGTGCAGCACCAGGGTGCGCACGTCGCCGATGTTGGCCAGGTGGCTGGCCAGCTGCAACGCCTCGATAAAGGCGGTGCCGGCGGCGCGGCCGCCCTTGACTCCGAAGCTGAACACCGAGCCGACGCCCAGGGGCAGCAGCTCCTTGGCGCGCTCAAAGTGCGGGTGGGATTCCAGCCCGGCGTAGTTCACGTAGGAGATGCGCTCATCGGCGTCCAGCCATTCGGCCACGGCCTTGGCATTGGAAAGGTGCGAATCCATGCGCTGGGGCAGGGTCTCGACGCCCTGCAGGAGCTGGAACGCGGACTGGGCAGGCAGGGCCGGTCCGATGTCTCGCAGCTGCTCGGAACGCAGCTTGGTCAGGAAGCCGTACTCGCCGAAGTTGTCCCACCAGGAGACGTTTCCGTAGGAGGCGACCGGTTCGGTCATCGCGGGGAACTTGCCGTTGCCCCAGTTGAAGGTCCCGGCCTCCACCACGACCCCGCCCAGGGTGGTGCCGTGGCCGCCGAGGAACTTGGTGGCCGAGTGGATCACGATGTCGGCGCCGTGCTCGATCGGGCGCAGCAGGTACGGCGGGGTCAGCGTCGAATCGACCACCAGCGGCAGGCCCGCGGCGTGGGCGACCTCGGCCAGGCCCTTGAGGTCGGCGATGTCGCCCGAGGGGTTGGCGACGATCTCGGTGTAGATCGCCTTGGTGTTTTCCTGGATCGCCGCGGCGAATTCCGCCGGGTCGGTGGAGTCGATGAAGGTCGTCTCGACGCCGAAGCGGCGCAGCGTCACGTCCAACTGGGTGATGGTGCCGCCGTAGAGCTTGGAGGAGGCCACGATGTGGTCCCCGGCGCCGGCCAGTGCGGCGAAGGTGATGAACTCGGCCGCCATGCCCGAGCCGGTGGCCACCGCGCCGATGCCGCCCTCGAGGGACGCGATGCGTTCCTCGAATGCGGCAACCGTCGGGTTGCCGATGCGCGAGTAGATGTTGCCGTACTTTTGCAGCGCAAAGAGGTTCGCGGCGTCGTCGGAGTCCTTGAAGACAAACGAGGTGGTCTGGTAGATCGGCACGGCACGGGAACCGTGCTCGGCGTCCGGGGTGCCGCCGGCGTGCAGTGCGCGCGTGCGGAATCCAAATTGATGTTCGGCCATGATCGGTGGCTGACTCCTTGCATGTGCGGGCAAGGCCTTCCACTGCCAGTGGATGCCGTGCCCTGGGGGGTGGGGCTTTCTTGCGTGGTGTCCCGGGTCAATGCTGGGCGATGCCGTGGCCGGGGCCCGACATTCCCAAAGATTGCTTGCGCGCTCTCCATCGTTTCTGGCGGTAGCACCTGGTCCACCGGCGTGTGGAAGGTTGCTGCGGCGTCACTGAACCAGATCTCTCGGCCGCTCGGGATGGTGGTCTGCCATCCATTGTGGCAAGAAAACCGCCACCGGCCAAAGAATGTGAGCTTAGGTTGCGGACGCAGGGAGGCAAATCGAAGATCCTGCACCCGGACCCGCCGGCAAACCCCGCCCGGTAGGCTTGGAGGCATGAGTGCAACATTGGTTTTGGTTCGGCACGGCGAGACCGCCTGGAACGCCGAGGGACGCCTGCAGGGACAAACGGATATTCCGCTCAACGACCGGGGCCGCGAACAGGCCCACGTTGCGGGCCGGGAACTCGGCTCCGGATCCTGGGACGTGCTGGTTTCCTCCTCGCTCGGGCGTGCCGTCGAGACGGCGGAGCTGATCGGGCAGAACCTGGGCCTGGCACTGACCGAAAAGCTCCAGGGCCTGCAGGAACGCAGCTACGGGCAGGCCGAGGGCAAGGTCGTCCGCGACCTGCCGCGGGAGAGGATCGATGAGCTGCTGCAGTCGGCCGAACCCGAGGAGAAGGTGGCAACCCGCGGACTGGCCGTGCTGCACGAACTGGTCCAGCGCCACGAGGGACGAAACATCATCGCGGTGGCCCACGGAACGCTGATCCGCCTGGCCCTTGACACCATCAGCGAGGGCCCCAAGCGCCCCATCATGCGCAACGGCGAAGCCGTGCACGTGGACGTGCAGAAACTGCGCGAGCATTTCCGCGAGGCCGTGCACTAGAAAAGACCGCTCCCGCGGGCGCACCATGTGTGCATGAACCAAACGTTTTTCGGGGACCCCGAATACTATGCGCGCTTTGCGCGTGCCTATGACGCGATGGTCGGCTCCAGGCTGTACAACCAGGTGTTCTGGGGTGCCGAACCCCGCCAATACACCGCCTTCGCGGCCCGGGCCATCGGCTCGGGAACCGGCCCGCTGCTGGAGGTCGCCGTCGGCACGGCGCAAGCCACCGGGGCCCTTCACGTGGCCAGTGCCCGAAGAACGACGCTGGTGGACATGAGCGCGCCGATGCTCGAGCTGGCTCGGCAGTCCATCGCCGAGGCGGCCGGTGGGACCCTGCCCGAGCGGATCACCCTGGAGTGCCGGGACATGCTTGAACCGCCCCAGGACCGGCGCTACGAGACGATCCTGGGACTGGGGCTGTTGCACCTGGTCCCGGACGTGGCCACCACCGTCCGTGCGCTTGGCCGGCAGCTGGAGGACCACGGGAAACTGTTCCTGGCCTCGCTGGTCAAGGGCCCGAGGCGGTCCAACGCCTACCTGGGCCTGTTGAAGGCGCACGGCGACATCGCGGCGGCGCGCACAGCCGGCGAGCTCTTCGACGAGGTGCGGGAGGCCGGGGTTGGACAGGTCACCGTGACACGCCGCGGGGCCATGGGCTACGTGGAGATCTCGCTCTAGCCGCGAGCTCGAACAACGCCGCCCAAGACCGGCCCGCTGCAGTGCTTCGGCCGGTTGCTACCTCCGCAACTCGAAGCGGTCGGCGTCCATGAGCTTGGCCCATGCGGCGGCGAAGTCACCCACGAATTTATCCTTCGCGTCGTCCGAGGCGTACACCTCGGCCAGGGCGCGCAGCTCGGAGTCCGCGCCGAAAACCAGGTCCACGCGGCTGCCCCTGAAGCGGCCGTCGGCGGTGGAGTAGGTCTGCTCCTCGGCGTCCGGTATCCATTCCAGGCCCAGTTCCGTGAGGTTCACGAAGAAGTCGTTGGTCAGCACGCCCGGGGTGTCGGTGAAGACACCCAGGTCCGAGCCGTCCCAGTTGTTTCCCAGCACGCGCAACCCGCCGAGGAGCACTGCCATCTCCGGGGCCGAGAGGCCCAGCAGGTTCGCGCGGTCGATCAGCAGGAACTCGCTGGGCATCTTCAGCAAGCCCGAGTCGTAGTTGCGGAACGCGTCGGCCACCGGCTCAAGCCACGCGAACTGTTCCGGATCGGTCTGTTCCTGGGTGGCATCCACGCGGCCCGGGGTGAACGGGACGGCGATTTCGGCGCCCGCGGCCCGGGCCGCCTGCTCGATGCCCACATTGCCCGCCAGCACCACCACGTCGGCGAAGGAGGTCTTGATCTCCGAGGTGGCGTTGAAGCGGTCAACGATTCCCTCGAGCACGGCAATGACGGGTTTGAGCTGCTCGGGCTGGTTCACGGCCCAGGAGACCTGCGGCTGAAGGCGGATGCGCCCGCCGTTGGCTCCTCCGCGCTTGTCCGAGGACCGGAAGGTCGCCGCGGCCTTCCACGCGGTGGAGACCAGCTGCCCGATGCCCAGGCCCGAGGCGGAAACCATGTCCTTCAGCGCCGCGATTTCCGTATCCCCCAGTGTCGTTTCCGGGGCGGGCGGCAGCGGGTCCTGCCAGGGAAGGTCCTCGGCCGGGACCTCCTTGCCCAGGTAGCGGGACTTCGGGCCCATGTCGCGGTGGGTCAGCTTGAACCAGGCACGGGCATAGGCGTCGGCAAACTTCTCCGGGTTGTCCTTGAAATCCCGCGAGATCGGGCCGTAGGCAGGGTCGAAGCGCAGGGACAGGTCGGTGGTGAGCATGCGCGGTTCGCGGCGCAGGGAAGGGTTGTGGGCCATCGGGACCAGGTCGGCGCCCGCACCGTCCTTCGGGCGCCATTGCTGGGCGCCGGCGGGGGAGAAGAACATTTCCCACTCGTAGCCGAAGAGGATGTGGAAGTACTCGTTGTCCCAGCGGGTCGGATGGTAGGTCCAGGTGACTTCCAGGCCGGAGCCGATGGTGTCGTCCCCGTGGCCGGTGCCGTGGCCGGACTTCCAGCCCAGGCCCTGCAGCTGGAGCGGTGCGGCCTCCGGGGCGGGACCCTTGTGGGACTCGGCATCGGCGCCGTGGGTCTTGCCGAAGGTGTGGCCGCCGGCGATCAGCGCGACGGTCTCCTCGTCGTTCATGCCCATGCGGCGGAAGGTCTCGCGGATGTCGATGGCCGCGGCCAGCGGATCGGCCAGGCCGTCGGGCCCCTCCGGGTTCACGTAGATCAGGCCCATCTGGACCGCTGCCAGCGGGGCCGCCAGCTCGCGGTTCCCGGTGTAGCGCTCGTTGTCCAGCCATACCTTCTCCGGGCCCCAATACACGTCGTCGTCGGCTTCCCAGACGTCCGGGCGCCCGCCGGCAAAGCCGAAGGTCTCAAATCCCATGGTCTCCATGGCCACGTTGCCGGCCAGGATGATCAGGTCGGCCCAGGAGATGGACTGGCCGTACTTCTTCTTCACCGGCCAGAGCAGGCGGCGGGCCTTGTCCAGGTTGACGTTGTCCGGCCAGGAGTTCAACGGGGCGAAGCGCTGCTGGCCCGACCCTCCGCCGCCGCGGCCGTCGTGGCTCCGGTAGGTGCCGGAGGAATGCCAGGCCATGCGGACGAAGAGCGGCCCGTAGTGGCCGTAGTCGGCCGGCCACCAGTCGTAGGACTTGGTCATGGCCTCGGCGAGGTCTGCCTTCACGGCGTCCAGGTCCAGGGCCTCGAAGGCCTCGGCGTAGTTGAAATCCGCGGCGAGCGGGTTGGACACCGGGGTGTTCTTGGCCAGGACCTTGAGGTTGAGCTTGTTCGGCCACCACTCGGTGTTGGTGTTGGCATAGGTGGGGTGGGCGCGGCCGGCGTCGAATACGGGGCACTGGCCGCTCGTGGTTTCAGACATGGCTTCCTTCTTAGGGGGATGAGTCGGCTGGGGGAGCCGAAATGCCGTGGCGAGGCACAGGCGAGATGCTTTCCTGAAGGCGAACACGGCGATGTCGATGGTTGTCCCGTGAATGGCGGAGGATTGTTGCCGGGCAGGACACCGAGGGGTGCTTGTAGCCCGCGGCACCAGGGCCGGGGCTGGTGTTGGCATGCGGATGGGAGCAGGCCGCGGCGGTCCGCCGGGGTGTCATGCGCAGGGACGCCTCGGGCGGCGCTGGCTCGAGCGCAACAGGCTTGGTCATGCTCAACTTCTCCCGCCCAACCCGGCAGGGCCGGGATCGGAGCGGTTTCGGACTGGAATGATTCGTGGAATCCCGCATCGCGGTATGCAATCCGGGCGGGCGGAACCGGCTGGAGCGCCCAGCAACCAGCTTAACCGTCGAGCGTGCCCGGCGCTACGGGGTTGGGCGTCGCTGCCGCATCCACGTGAATCGCCCCCTCCCAGGATGCCGGGAAGGGGGCGAAAGCCGTGCGGTTTGGCGCGCTTGGCAGTGCGCCAAGGGGGTCCTAGCGCTCGCAGATTT
The DNA here is from genome assembly GCF_001863355.1 of Arthrobacter sp. UCD-GKA. NCBI lineage: Bacteria > Bacillati > Actinomycetota > Actinomycetes > Micrococcales > Micrococcaceae > Arthrobacter > Arthrobacter sp. UCD-GKA. The sequence goes on from NZ_MOLR01000005.1 coordinate 155,705, forward strand.
CCTTGATCTCAGCGATGCAGGGCTCGTTCTGCAGGCTGGTGGTGTCGCCCAGGGTGCTGCCCTCGAAGAGCTGGGTCAGCAGCCGGCGCATGATCTTGCCCGAGCGGGTCTTGGGAACGTCGGGCACGAAGACGATCTCTCGCGGCTTGGCGATGGGACCGATCTGCGTTGCCACGTGGTTGCGCAGCTCGGTGGTGAGGGCCTGCTGCCTGGCCAGCGCCTCGCCGGACAGGTCCGTTCCCACCACCGACTTGTCGAAGGGCACCACGAACGCAGTGGCCGCGTGGCCGGTTTTCGCGTCGCTGGTCGGGCAGACCCCCGCCTCGACGACCGCCGGGTGGGTGACCAGCGCGGATTCGATCTCGATGGTCGAAAGCCGGTGCCCGGAGATGTTGATGACGTCGTCGGTCCGGCCCAGGATCCAGATGTCCCCGTCCGCATCGAAGCGTGCCCCGTCCCCGGCCAGGAACCAGCCCTGCTGTGCGTACTTTTCCCAGTAGGAGGTGTAGTAGCGCTCGGGGTTTCCCCAGACGGTGCGGGCCATGGCCGGGCCGGTCCGGGTCAACACGATGTTGCCCTGCACATTCGGTTCCACGCCGGCCCCCTGTTCGTCGACGATGTCAACGGCTACGCCGGGCAGCGCCCGGGTGCCGCAGCCCGGCTTGAACGCGGTGTCCCCCTGCCGCGGGGAAAGGATCGTGGAGCCGGTTTCGGACTGCCACCAGGTGTCGACCATCGGAATGCCGGCTTCGGTGTCGCGCCCCACCTGGCCGCGCAGCCAGCGCCATGCCTCCGGGTTCACGGCCTCGCCCACGGTTCCAGCCAACCGGATCGAGGACAGGTCGTAGTCGGCGGGGATTCCTTCAGGGAACCAGCCCATCAGCGAGCGCACCAGCGTGGGCGCGGTGTAGTAGCTGGTCACGCCGTAGCGGGCGATGATCTCGAAGTGGCGTCCGGGGTGCGGGGCGTTGGGCACGCCCTCGTAGATGACCTGGGTGACGCCGTTGGACAGCGGCCCGTAGATCTCGTAGGTGTGCGCGGTGACCCAGGCCAGGTCCGCGGTGCACCAGTGGACATCGTTTTCCCGCTGCGCGGGGTCCGGATGGGAGAAGAGGAACTCGTGGCTCCAGGAGGCCTGCGTCAGGTAGCCCCCGGTGGTGTGGACCAGGCCCTTGGGCTGGCCGGTGGTGCCGGAGGTGTACATGATGAACAACGGGGTCTCGGCGTCGAAGGCCTCGGGGGAGTGCTCCGTGCTCGCCGTGTCGACGGTCTCGTGCCACCACACGTCCCGGCCTTCGGCCCAGGCGATCTCGTTCCCGGTGCGCCGGAGCACCAGCACGTGTTCGATGCTGTTCTCCCCGGAAACCGCGGCATCGGCGTTGTCCTTGACCGGCACGGCCTCGCCGCGGCGGAACTGCCCATCGGTGGTGACCAGCAGCTTCGCGCCGGTGTCCTCGACGCGGAATCTCAGCGCCTCGGCGGAAAAGCCGCCGAAGACCAGCGAGTGCACCGCGCCGACGCGTGCGCAGGCCAGGGTGATCACCACGGTTTCCACGAGAACGGGCAGGTAGATGACCACGCGGTCGCCCTTGCCCACGCCCAGGGAAAGCAGCGCGTTCGCGGCCCGGGACACCCGGTCCTGCAGGTCCTGGTAGGTGACGGTGGTCCTGTCGCCGGGCTCGCCCTCGAAGTGCAGGGCGACCTTGTCGCCGCGCCCGGCTTCCACGTGGCGGTCCACGCAGTTGTAGGCGGCGTTGAGCTTGCCGCCCTCAAACCAGCGAAGCTCGGGCCCGCGCCGGGCCTCGGCATCGACACCGGTGCTCGAGTGGATGGTGTGCCAGTCCTCGGACCAGCTCAGGCGCCGTGCCGCGGCATCCCAGAACGCGAGGCGTTCGTCTTCGGTCCAGGTTGCTTCGTCGGTCGTGCCGGCAGCGGGGTACAGGGTTTCAGTCATTGTTTTTCTCCATTGCTCCTGGCAGTGGCACCGGTCTCGTGGGAGGTGGTTGCTGCGGCGTCATCAAGCCAGAACTCTCGGCCGCTCGAAATGGGTGGTTGGTTGGCTTTAGGCCCAGCGCCTGACGGCCCAGCGTTCGGCCAAGCCCACCAGTGCATCGGTGGCCTTGCCGATCACAGCCAGCAGGATGATCGCCAGGATCAGTCTGTCGATCCGGCCGTTGTTCTGTGAATCGGTGAGCAGGAAGCCAAGTCCCATGGACGATGCGATAAGTTCCGCGGCCACCAGGAAAAGCCATGCTTGTGCCAGGGCGAGCCGGAGGCCGGAAAATATTGCAGGAACCACGGCCGGAAGCTGGATGGTGGTCAGCAACTTGATCCCCTTGAGGCCGAAGGCACGTCCGGCTTCGATCAGGTTCTTGTCCACATGGCGCAGCGCCAGGTAAACGGTGGTGAACACCGGGAAGAAGGCTCCGATGGCAATCAGCGTGATTTTCGAATCCTCACCGATCTTCATCCACAGGATCAGCAGGGGAACCCAGGCCAACGACGGCACCGCGCGGAAGGCCCCGATGGTCGGGCCAAGCAAGGCGTCGGCGAGCCGCGAGAGCCCCACCAAAGCGCCAAAGCCAAGCCCAAGCACCGCACCGATGGCGAAGCCCACCAAGACGCGTTGGGTGGAGATGCCGATGTGTGTGCCAAGTTCCCCGCGCCCAATCAGGTCCACCGCGGCCGAATACACTGAAGCGGGGGACGGGAGCTGCGCGGAGGTGACCCAGCCGAGGGAGGTGGCGCTTTGCCACAGGGCAAGGACAAGAAGGGGCACCACTGCGCCGAGCCCGAACCGCCCCAGGGCCGAGCCCGGGATCCGGGGCTTGGAGGTGTCGGCCGGCGTCGCTTCCCTGGTGTCGAGGGACAAATCTGTCGACATTACGAACCCTTGACCTTTGAGGCGTCGGCCTTCTTGGCGAAGGAATCATCGATGAGCGAACCCAAGGCCTTGTCGACCGCGGCCTGGTTGGCGACATCGCCGGTCTCGACAAAAATCGGTCCAACGACAGCCAAGACGTCTACCAGCTTTTGGCCGGGCACCGCGGAGACATCAAGGTTGGAGCGCTCGAGGATCACCTTTTCGGCAACCGGTGTTTCCAGCCCCGCCACGTCGGCGAGGATCGTCGCGGTCTCCTCCTGGTTCTCGGCCGCCCATGCGCGGGCCTTTTCGTAGGAGTCCACCACGACCTGGGCGATTTCCGGCGAATCCTTAAGGAAGGATTCGGTCGCGTTCAAGGCACCGTAGGTGTTGAAATCCAGGTTGCGGTAGATCAAGGTGGCGCCGTTCTCCTCCGCGCCGGCCATGATCGGGTCCAATCCGCTCCAAGCATCCACGGAACCGTTCTCCAAGGCGGCGCGGCCATCGGCGTGCTGGAGGTTCTCCACGGTCACATCGTCCGGGCCAAGGCCTGCCTGTTCCAGGGCCTGCAGCAAGAAGAAGTAAGGATCGGTGCCCTTGGTGGCGGCGACCGACTTGCCCTTGAGCTCGCTTACTTCCTTGATGGGTGAGTCCTTGGCAACGACCAAGGCGGCCCATTCGGGCTGCGAATAGATGTCGATGGTCTTGATCGGGGAACCGTTGGACCGGGCCAGCAGAGCGGCGGAGCCCGCGGTGGATCCCACGTCGATTGCCCCCGCGCGAAGCGCTTCGTTGGCCTTGTTCGAGCCGGCCGACTGCACCCAGTTGACGGTGACGCCCTGGTCCTTCAGCGCGGCTTCCAACCATCCCTTGTCCTTGAGTACTAGGGACAACGGGTTGTAGGTGGCGAAGTCGATGTTGAGGGTCGTGGCTTCCTTGGCGCTGGCTGCGCCGGAGCCTTCGCCGGCGCAACCGGTCAGCAACGCGGTTGCAGCCGCCAGGGCGGTGGTGGCAATGAGGGTGCGGCGTGAGAAGAAGTTTCGGTTCATGGGTGAATTCCTTGAGTGGGTGAACGCACGCCAAGAAGGACGGTCGTTCAAGAGATGCGAGTGATGTGAAGCGAAGTGGCGGTGCCTGGGTGCCGGATCAGTGGCGGTGTGCGTCAACGCCGAGCGATGCAAGAAGCGAGCTGCGCATTCGGCCAAGTGCTTCGTCGTTGCGGATTCGCGGACGTGCCCCCGGGACCGTGAGGAGCTGGGTGACGGTTGCGGCCGTTGCACCGTCCGGGCGCCCCAGCACCACGATGCGGTCGGCCAGCTGGAGTGCCTCGTCAACATCGTGGGTGACCAGCAAGACAGTGGTCGGGTAAGCGCCGTGGATGTCCAGAAGGAGATCCTGCATCTTCAAGCGGGTCAATGCATCCAGGGCACCGAACGGTTCATCCAGGAGGAGGACGCCGGGGCGTCGGGCCAGGGCACGGGCGAGCGAGGCGCGCTGGGCCATGCCGCCGGAGATTTCCCTCGGGCGCAAATCGCTGTGCGCTTCGAGCTCAACAAGTTCGAGGAGTTCGGCCACGCGAGCGGATCCGCTTGCCCGGTCGGTTCCCTGGGGAAGGCCCAGGGAAATGTTCCGTGCCACGGATTGCCATGGCAGCAGGCGCGGCTCCTGGAAGGCCACCGCACAGCGGGTGTCCAGTCCGTTGACGGCGGTGCCGTCGATCAGTACCCGCCCCGCAGATGGCTGGTCTAGCCCGGACACGGATCGGAGCAAGGTGGACTTGCCGCAGCCGCTGGGGCCGAGGATTGCCACAACCTCTCCGGGGGTGACCTCGAGGTCGACGTCGCGCAGCACCTCGCGACCGTCGAAGCTGCGGCCAACGCCCTGGAATGTCACTCGAAGCGCGGTGCTGGAAACGCTTGTCGGTGCGACAAACGTGGGGTGGTCAAGCGTGGAAGTCATGATCTCTCCATCGGACCTGGCGGTAGCACCGGTCTCAAAGAGGTGGTTGCTGCGGCGTCATAGAGCCAGATCTCTCGGCCGCTCGGGATGGGTGTATGACCTCCATCAAAGTCGATGTGGCGTCACGGGAGCAAGCCCGACGTAATGTGACGGAATGTTCGACGAGGAGGAATTTAACGGCCGCACGTCGAATGATCTACGGAAAATTACGGCTATTTCACTCATTCAACTTGTGGGACTTGGGGGATTCAGGCAACTGGTACGGTACTCGGGATCATCGGCGTAGACCCCGGGAACTCGCGCACTTGCGGGCCAGTGGGCATGCGGGGCATTCGGTGCCGGCGCCTCCAGCAATGTTTCCGCCGCCGTCGAACGAATGGCTGGCGGAATGGCGGTGCGCCGGTGCTCCTCCCGTCCCTCGACGGCCCGGGAATCGCGTTTTGCCGTGTGACGCACCCGTCAAGTGTGACGATCCGGGTTGTCACCGCCCAGCGTCGACGTGTAGAAATATGACCAACAACCATCCAGAGCGGCCGAGAGATCTGGCTCGATGACGCCGCAGCAACCCCTCCCCTTAATTGGGCGGTAGGTGCTCACGCCAGAACCGATGGAGAGAATTCATGGCTGTCGAGTCTTTCAACGATGCACACAATGTCGAAGCGGATCCGGACATTTTCGGGGCCGTCAATCTTGACGCGTTCACCGGTAACACCCCTGCCAGGCACCTGCTCAAGCTCACCCCCGGAGTCCCCAAGGACGGGCGCTACGATGAACTGGCGGCGATCTTCCGCCCGGTATTCGCCAAGATCGCTGCCGGGGCCAGCGAGCGCGACGCGAACAGGACCCTTCCCTTCGAGCCTGTCGGCTGGCTCAACCGCGAGCGCTTCGGTGCCCTGCGCATCCCGGTGGCCGAGGGCGGCTTCGGGGCCAGCCTGCTGGACTTGTTCCGCCTGCTGATCGAACTGGGCGAGGCCGATTCGCAGGTCGCGCACCTGTGGCGTTCGCACATCGGCTTCGTGGAATCCGTGCTGCAACTCGAAGACGTCACCCAGCGGCACCGCTGGGTCGAGCGCATTGCCGCCGGGCAGATCGTCGGCAACGCCTACACCGAGCGCGGCGGGAACCGGTTGGGCACGCTGAACACGACCATTGCCAAGAATGGCGAGCGCTGGATCCTCAACGGCGAAAAATACTATTGCACCGGCACCATCTACGCCGACTGGGTCGCCGTCGCTGCGGCTCATCCGACCCGGGCCGGACGGCAGATCGCCGTCGTCTCCACCCAGCACTCCGGGGTCAAGATCTTTGACGATTGGAACGGCTTCGGCCAGCAGCTCACCGGAACCGGGTCGACCACGTTCGAGAACGTCCCGGTGGACTCGGTCCTTCCCGAGGAGCAGCAGATCAACGATCCTGAATCCGCGATCTTCCAGTTGGTGCTCCTGGCGGTCCAGGCCGGGATCACGCGCGCGGCACTCAACGACGTGCGTTCCGCGGTCCAGGCCCGCACCCGATCCTTCAGCACCGGAACAGGCGTTCCGGTGCGCGAGGAACCGCAGGTGCTGCAGCTGGTCGGGGAGATTTCCGGTACGGCGTTCGCCGTGGACTCCATCGTCCTGGCCGCGGTCGCGGAGATCGAGGTGGCCCTGGCCGACGCGTCGCTGAGCGCGGCCGAGCGGTTCGCGGTCTGCGAGCTCTCGGCGGACCGTGCCCAGGCCATCGTGCAGCCGCTGGCGCTCTCCGCGGCGACCAAGCTCTTTGACGGTCTGGGAGCCTCGGCAACCGCCACGAGCTGCAACCTCGATCGGCACTGGCGCAATGCCCGGACCGTGGCCACCCACAACCCGGCGATCTACAAGTCGCGCATCATCGGCGACTACGAGGTCAACGGCACGGCGCCCCAGCAGCTGAACGCCATTGGCGACGTGGGTGCCGCCCAGGCAACCGGCGTCCCCTAAGGCGCCAGCACCCCCAATCCAACGACTTGGTCCGTGCACTACCGGATCCGCCACCACCCAACACCTCGCGAAGGACAAACATGAGCACGACGCCCGCCCCCCGCCAGATCCGCTTCAACGCCTTCGACATGAACTGCGTCGGACACCAGTCCCCGGGATTGTGGAAGCACCCCAAGGACCAGTCCGCCAGCTACAAGGACCTGTCCTACTGGACCGACCTGGCCAAGACCCTGGAAAAGGGCAAGTTCGACGGCATCTTCATCGCCGATGTGCTGGGCACCTACGACGTCTTCGGCGGCTCGAACGAGGTGCCGCTGCGCACCGGCGCCCAGGTCCCGGTCAACGACCCGCTCATGCTTGTCTCCGCGATGGCCGCCGTGACCGAGAACCTCGGCTTCGGCGTCACCGCCAGCACCTCCTACGAACACCCGTATCCTTTCTCCCGCCGCCTGGCGACCCTGGACCACCTGACCAAGGGCCGCATCGGTTGGAACGTGGTGACCGGCTACCTGCCCTCCGCCGCCCGGAACATGGGCCAGGCAGACCAGCTTGAGCACGACGAGCGCTACAACCACGCCGACGAATACCTCGAGGTCGTGTACAAGCTGCTCGAGGGTTCCTGGGAAGAAGACGCAGTGGTTCGCGACGCCGAGCGCGGCGTCTTCACCGACCCGTCCAAGGTCCACGACATCAACCACGAGGGCAAGTACTTCAAGGTTCCGGGCATCGCCATCACCGAGCCCAGCCCGCAGCGCACCCCGGTGATCTTCCAGGCCGGAACCTCCTCGCGCGGCATGAAGTTCGCCGCGGCAAATGCCGAGGCAGTCTTCGTCACCTGCCCCACCAAGGACATGCTCAAGGCCACGGTCACCAAGATCCGCGACGCCGCCGAGGCGGCCGGCCGTGGACGCCACGACGTGCGCATCTACACCATGCAGACCATCATCACGGACGTGGATTCCGCCGCCGCGCAAGCCAAGTTCGAGGACTACAAGTCCTACGCCGACATCGACGGCGCCCTTGCACTGATCTCCGGGTGGATGGGCGTCGACCTGTCCACCTACGGCCCGGACGACGTCATCGGCGACAACGTGAAGTCCAACGCCATCCAGTCCTCCGTGGCGATGTTCCAGCAGGCCAGCGGGGATTCGGGCAAGCCGTGGACGATCCGCCAGCTTGCCGAGTGGGTGGGCGTTGGCGGCTTCGGACCGATCACCGTCGGCTCGCCGACCGAGGTTGCCGACAAGCTCATCGAGTGGGTCGAGGACACCGACGTGGACGGGTTCAACCTGGCCTACGCCATCACCCCGGGGACCTTCGAGGACATCGTGGAGTTCATCGTTCCCGAGCTGCAGGCCCGAGGCGCCTACCCGACCGAATACGTCGAGGGCACGCTGCGCAACAAGCTCTTCGGCAAGGGCGACCGCGTGCAGGACTCGCACCGCGCGGCAAACTACCGGTTCTCGAACGCCGAGGTCAAGTAGGCAATAGCAAGGGATTGCCCCTGCCGGTTGGGGAGGCGGCGCACCTATGGTGTGTCGCCTCCCCACGTCATTTAAGCCGCCAGGCTGACCACCAGGTTGATGGTGGTGGCCAGGATGCCGGTGCCAAAAAGGAAAGCCAGCAGGCTGTGGCGCAAGACTGCCGAGCGCATTTCGCGCGTGGTGATGCTGGTGTCCGAGACCTGGTAGGTCATGCCCACGCTGAATGCCATGTAGGCGACGTCCGTGTATTGCGGGCGCTCGTCCTGGTTGAATTCGATGCCGCCGGGTGTGCCGCCGTAATAGATCATGGCGTAGTGCAGCGTGTAGAGCGTATGGACCATCAACCACGACATCGCGGTGCAGGTCAGTGCCAACAGCGCCAACGGCAACCTGGCGCCTACCGCAAGGTCCCTGCTGCCGGCCATCACCATCACGACCGCGGCCAGGGAACCGATGGCCGCGAAGAGGATCAGCAGGTCCGTGGTCTGGAAACCCGGGTCTTCCTCCTGTGCGTGGGCCGCGGTGCGGGCATGGTCCATGGGGGCAATGGTGATCCACACCCAGGCGTTATAAATCAGCGCGGCGACTGTCCAGCCAACAGCCGGAGCATAAACCCAGGCTCCCAGGAGGCCGGTCAGTGCCGTGGCGGCGACCCCGCCGGCGAGCATGCCCAGAACGCGCAACCTGCGATGCCTGGCGCGCTGCGACAACGTGCTTTTCATGAACCGATCCAACCATGTTCGGGGCGCACTGGCATACGTTGGGCCGCTGCTCGTAAGCGGTGGCCAAGCATGGGACTTTACGATTACGGGGGGCCTAAGCGTAAAGTCCTGGGCAAACGCCGGAAAACCTTGCGATCAGGCGGGGTCGCTCATCTTGCGGCCTTGAGGTGCCAGAACGGATCCTTCGGTGTTCCCCGTGGCCGTGGACGCAAAGCCTGGGGACGCCGGGGACTGCCAGACTCGGCCGTTGTGCTCGGCAATGCGTCTTGCCGGACGCTGAAGTGCCGCCGAGTCCAGCGCGTCATTATCAATATGACGCGATGATGACGCAAGCAGCCGAAAATCGAAGCTTCACAATCGGTCTTGTGACACTGCGTGAAGCGATTTATCCTCAAACTCGACCCATTGCGTCGGTTTGTTTCACCGCGGGGTCCATCTCCTTGGTCATATCGAAGATCCTGCAACACACTTGAAGTGTTCGAAGCCGGCAACCAGCCGCTTGCGGGCACACACCATCCAGAGCGACTGAGAGACCTGGCTCGTTGACGTCGCAGCAACCACTCCCGTCACGGGGAGCCGGTGCTACCGCCAGGACCGATGGAGATAGCCAAACTCTGCGCGGTCCACCGAATACCGTCATGCCACACGCGGTATCCGATGGACCAGCCATGTCGCGGCGTTCCTCGGGTGAACCGAGAGGGAAATACTCATGGGCAACACCAACCCACCGGCCAAGCGACGTATTCGCGCCAGCCTCAGCGTCAAGATCCTTACGGTCCTTTCCGTCGCCACCCTTGCACTGAGCGCGTGCGGGGCCGGAGCCCAGACAACGGGCAACGCGGCCGGCCCGGTCAGCACCAAGCCGGTCCAAGGAGGAACCTTCGTCTATGCGGAGGTCACCCCGATCAACAACTGGCAGACCCAGGCCGCACGCTTCTACGAGAAGTCCAACGTCCTCAACAGCGTGCTGGACCGCCTGACCTATTTCGACACGGAATCGGGAAAGCTCGTGGGCTGGATCGCCTCCGACTTCGAGGCAAACAAGGACCAGACGGAAATCACCTTCACCATCCGGGACGGCGTGACGTTCTCCGACGGAACTCCGCTCGATGCCAAGGCCGTGAAGGAAAACCTCGACGCGCTCGGGTTGGGAATCAAGGACGCGCAGGTCGCACCGAACGTCGACTTCTCCTCCTACAAGTCCTCCGAAGTGGTGGGCAAGAACCAGGTCAAGGTCACGCTCAAGGCAGCGGACGCCAACTTCCTGCGGGCCACTTCCTCGGTCACCGCGGGCCTGGTTTCCCCGGCAACGCTGAAGCTGGACAACGCCGGACAGTCGGCGATCGCCAAGATCGTCGGATCCGGCCCGTTCGTCTTTGAATCCGAGAAGACCGACGAGGAAGTCACCTTCGCCAAGCGCGCCGACTACAAGTGGGCGCCGGAAACGGCCCCCAACCAGGGTGCCGCATACCTGGACAAGCTCGTGGTGAAGTACCTGCCCGAGGTCGCCCACCGGGCCGGCGCCGTGCAAACCGGCCAGGTCGACCTGGTGCGCGGACTCCAGCCCGTGGACGAGCAGGCGCTCAAGAGCAGCGGCGACCAGGTCCTTCCGGCCCAGGGCGTCGACCTGACAACCAACATGGCAGCGGTGCGCATCAGCAGCGGCAAGCTCGCCGATGCCAAGGTGCGCCAAGCGCTCCAGGTCGGAATCGACCGCCAGTCCATCAAGGACACCGTGCTTTCCGACAGCTACGTCATCGCCGACTCGGTCCTGAACCACGCGGCACCCGGATTCATCGACCTGTCCGCGGACCTGGCCTACAACCCGGAAAAGTCCGAGGCCCTGCTCGACGAGGCAGGCTGGGTCGTGGGAGCCGACGGTTTCCGCGAGAAGGACGGCAAGAAGCTGGAACTCACCATCACCAGCTCGAACAACTCCGTCGTCATCAAGCCTGCCTTCGAATTGATCGAGCAGCAGTGGCGCGAAATCGGCGTCAAGCTCATCAACCGCGCCGCCGACAACACATTCTTGGCCACGGCCATGATCGATAAGAACATCGAGTTCTTCGGAACCCGCCAGTTTGCCTACGGCGGACTGGGCCCGGTCTTCGGGCCGGCCAACAACACCCAGACGCTGAACGCCGACACCGAGCTCAACGCACTCTTCGCCAAGGAACGTGCCGCCACCAGCGAATCGGAGCACAAGGAACTGGTCGCCGAGGAACAGCGCCAGCTGGTCACCGAAAAGGCCCTGTCCCTCGTCCTGTGGGACGAAGTCCAGGTCTACGGCGGCAACTCCGACGCACACGTCGAATTCACCTCCGGCACCGCCCCGATCTTCCAGGGCGCCTGGAAGACCGGAAAGTAGCCAACCATGGCCGCATACATCGCGCGACGCATCGGACAAGCCTTGCTCGTCATTTGGCTTGCCTACACCTTGGTCTTCCTGGCCGTGCAGCTGCTGCCCAATGACCCGGTAACGATTTTCCTTTCAGCCGATGCTGCGGCCGACCCGGCAACCATTGCCGCCATGAAGGCGCAGTACGGCTACGACCAGCCGTTGATCGTGCAGTACTTCAGCCAACTGGTCGGCCTCTTCACCGGGGACTTCGGATACTCGCTGGCCTCGGGCCAGCCGGTCGGCGAACGCATCGGCGCCGTCGTCGGCTCGACGCTGGTGCTGGCCTCCAGCGCCTTCGTCACCGCGGTCATCTTCGCGGTGGCGCTGGTCGCGGCGGCCACATTGGCACGCAACACGTGGCTGAAGCGGGTGGTGCTCAACCTGCCGCCGCTCTTCGCTGCGGTCCCGGTGTTCTGGCTGGGCCTGGTGCTGTTGCAGGTGCTGTCCATCAAGTTGGGAATCATGTCGCTGTTCCCGGACGGGTCCTTCGCCTCGATCGCCGTTCCGGTGCTCGTGCTGGCCATCCACGTCTCCGCCCCGATCGCCCAGGTGCTGCTCAAGAGCGTGGACAACGTGCACGCCCAGCCGTTCATCGACGTGCTGCGCGCCAAGGGTGCCTCGCCGTCGTGGATCTTCTTCCGCCACACCCTGAAGAACGCCGCGGCCCCGGCCATGACCGTCAGCGGGATCACCGTGGGAACGCTGCTGGCCGGATCCGTCATCACCGAGACGGTGTTCGCCCGCTCGGGCCTGGGCCAGGTCGTGCTGCAGTCGGTCACGGCGCAGGACGTTGCCCTGGTCCAGGGACTCGTGCTGCTCACGGCCACGGCATTCGTCGTGGTGAACCTGGTGGTCGACCTGCTTTACCCGCTGCTGGATCCGCGGATCCTCAAGAGTGGAACGCACGGGGCACCGCGCGCACTTGTGGCCTAGGAACGAACGGAGAACACCATGAGCATCAAACTAGACGAACCGTTGACCCGGGCCGAGGTCCAGGACAACGTCCCGGCCGTTGCACCCCTCAAGGTGGACGCGGCTGCCGCGCCGAAGAAGAAGGCCGGCGCCCTTCTTTCCCCCGCCTTCTGGCTCACCTGCGCACCGCTGGCCATGGTCCTGGGCTGGGCGCTGTTTCCGGCGCTGTTCAGCGGATTCGACCCCATCAGCGGAGTGCCCGCACAGAAGTTCCAGGCACCCGGTGCCGAACACTGGTTCGGCACCGACCACCTGGGCCGGGACGTGTTTGCCCGGGTGGTCCATGGAACCAGCCAGACCCTGCTGACCGCGGGACTGGCCGTGTCCCTCGGGCTCGTGGTGGGAACCGGCCTGGGCCTGTTGGCCGCCACCGCGGGACGTGCCGCGGACGCCGTGACCATGCGCCTGATCGACGTGCTGCTGGCCGTTCCGGGCTTCCTGGTTTCGCTGATCATCGTCACTGCCTTCGCGCCGGGCCCGATCTCCCTGGGCATCGGCGTGGGCATCGCCTCCATCGCGTCCTTCGCCCGCGTCGTCCGCTCGGAGGTGCTGCGCGTGCGCAGCCTCGACTACGTGGAGGCCGCGTTCATGAACGGCGGGACCTACTGGTCGGTGGTCTTCAAGCACATCCTGCCCAATTCCTGCGGCCCGGTCCTGGCCCTGCTGGCCGTGGACCTCGGGGTGGCCATCCTGGCAATCTCCGGGCTCGGCTTCCTGGGGTTCGGGTCCCCGCCACCGACCCCCGAATGGGGCCTGCTCATCGCCGAGGGACGCCAATACCTTGCCTCGGCCTGGTGGCTCACGACCCTTCCGGGCGTGGTCATCGTCGCGGTGGTCATCCTGCTTGCGGGACTCGGCCGCCAGCTCCACAAGATCTTCCGTTTCTAGCCAGGAGAACAGCATGAGCACCATCGACTCGGCACCCGCATTGCTGGATATCCGTGGGCTAAGCATCACCTACGGCCACGGCGACGAAGCAGTCATCGCCGCGGAGAACATCGACCTCGCACTCCAGCCCGGGGAAATCGTTGCCCTGGTCGGCGAATCCGGTTCGGGCAAGTCCACCCTGTCCAAGGCCATCATCGGCTTGCTTCCCGAATCCGCAAGGATCCTGGACGGCAACATCGACCTGGCCGGCGCAAACCTCCTCGACATGGCGGCCAAGGAGCTGGAATCGATCCGCGGCCGGCGCATCGGCATGGTCCCGCAGGATCCCGGCGCTTCCCTGGACCCGGTGAAGACCGTGGGATCCCAGATCTCCGAGGTCTTCCGCCTGCACCCGCAGGGCCCCAAGCGCTCCAAGGCGCAGCTGCGCGCCGAAGTCATCCGGCTGCTGGAGCTGGTTGGGATCGACACCCCGGAACAGCGCATCGGCCAGTACCCGCACGAGCTTTCGGGCGGGCTGAAGCAGCGGGTGCTCATTGCCATCGCCTTCGCGCTGGAGCCCGAACTGCTGATTGCCGACGAGCCCACCTCCGCACTGGACGTCACGGTCCAGCAGACGATCCTTGAGGTCTTCACCAAGCTGGCGCGCGAGCTCGGGACCGCTGTCATCTTCGTGACCCACGACCTCGCCGTGGCCACGGACATCGCCGACCGCATCGTGGTCATGCAGCACGGCCGGATCCGCGAGGACCGCCCGGTGCGTGAGATCCTGCGGGCGCCCGAAGACCCGTACACCCGGATGCTGCTCACCGAGGCCACCGCCTCGGGCGACGATTCACGAACCACCGCCGATGCCCGCGGCATCGAGGTCCCGGCCATCGAGGTGGCGGGCCTGGGCAAGATCTTCGGCAGCGGGAAAACCGAACGCGCGGCCGTGGAGGAGGTCTCGTTCGCGGTGCGCCCCGGCACGACCTTCTCCCTGGTGGGTGAATCCGGGTCCGGAAAATCCACGACCGCGCGGATGATCATGAGGCTGTTGGAACCCAGTGCAGGCACCGTGAAGATCCACGGGCAGGACGTCACCCACGTGCGCGGGGCCGCCAAGCGCGAACTCTGGCGCAGCCTGCAGCTGGTGTACCAAAACCCGGATTCGGCCCTGGACCCGCGCTACTCGGTGTCCCGGATCATCAGCGAGCCGCTTGAGAACTACAAGGTCGGCAGCAAGGCCGAACGCAAGATCCGGGTGGCCGAGCTGCTGGACGCGGTCAACCTGCCCGGCCGCATGGCCGCATTGGGTGCCAAGGAGCTCTCCGGCGGGCAGCGCCAACGCGTGGCCATTGCCCGGGCGCTGGCCCTGGGGGCCAAGACGCTGGTGCTGGACGAGGCCCTTTCCGCGCTCGACGTCCTGACCCAGGCGCAGATCCTGGCGCTCCTGGAGGACCTCCAGGTCAACCAGGGCCTGTCCTACCTCTTTATTTCCCACGACCTGCACGTGGTCGAACGCATTTCCCACGATGTGGGAGTCATGCGCCAAGGCCGGCTGGTCGAGGTCGGGGCGGCAGCACAGGTCCTGAACAATCCCGCCAGTGAATACACCAGGCTCCTGCTTGATTCGAACCCCGGGGCGCTGCTGCGCGAGATGGCAACGAATTAGGCCTTGGACAACAATTTCTTGAAACTCATGGATGCAAAGGAAGACAAATGAGTGCAACGTACGTGAAGGAACGAACAGAAGAAGCCCGCTACGCGGAGCTGAGCGCGCGCTTTGCCCCGGTGTTTGAGCGCATCGCCGAAGGCGCCGTGGAGCGCGAAAACAACCACGTGTTGCCCTTTGAGCCCGTGAAATGGCTCAAGGAAGCGGGCTTCACCACGCTTCGGGTCCCGGCCGCGTACGGCGGGGAACCCGTCAGCCACGAGCACCTCTTCCGGCTGATCGTGGAACTTTCCGCGGCCGACTCCAACGTCGGGCACCTGTTGCGCTCGCACTTCTCCTTCGTTGAAACCATTGCCCTGCAGCCCGAGGAATTCCGGCTCCGTTGGTTCCCGCGGGTGCTTGCCGGCGAGATCTTCGGCAATGCGGCCACCGAAAAGGGCGGCAACGCCCTGGGTACGACCAACACCAAGCTCCGCGAGGAAAACGGCCAGTGGCTGCTCAACGGGGAAAAGTACTACACGACCGGGTCGATCTTCGCCGACTGGGTCGTGGTCATGGCCAGCACCGAAGGCGTCGAGGGCCGCCAATACGCCATCGTGCGCGCCGACGATGCCAAGGTCAGGATCATTGACGACTGGGATGGCTTCGGCCAGCCCCTGACGGGAACCGGCACCGCGATCTTTGACGACGTCGTGGTCGAATTCGACGACATCATCGCGCGCAAGGTTTCCTCCACGCTCGAGCCCGCGTTCTTCCAGCTCGCACTGCTCAGCGTGCTGGCAGGCATCGGCCGCGCCGCGCTCACCGACGCTGCCGACCTGGTGCGCAACCGCACCCGAACCTTCAACACCGGTTCCGGGGACCTGTTCCGCAACGACCCGCTGATCCAGGAAAAGGTCGGCCGCATCGCTGCGACCGTCTACGCGGCCGACGCGATCGTCTTCGCCGCGGCCCGCGACCTTGACGCCGCGGTCGACACCTCGCTGGGCCTGGACCCGACCGCAGCCTTCATCCGCGCGGAGCTCGCCGTGCAGCAGGCGCACGTGAGCGTCCCGAAACTGGTGCTGGATGCAACCAGCGAACTGTTCGACGTCACCGGTGCTTCCTCGGTGTCGCGCGGCAAGTCCCTGGACCGGCACTGGCGCAACGCCCGCACCGTCGCGACCCACAACCCGGTCGCCTTCAAGGCGCGCTCGGTGGGCGACTACTACATCAACGGCACCATTCCCACCGGGCTGCACTCCATCGGGGACGCCAAGGATTCGAAATCGGAGAACAAGTAAATGGGTACCTTTGACGCGCGTCCACGGCTGCTGCTGAGCGCCTTCCTGATGAACACCCCGAGCCACATCCTCGGGGGCCAATGGCGCCACCCGGCGGCCCAGCAGCACCGCTTCAACGAGCTGAAGCTGTGGGCCGACCTGGCCAAGCAGCTCGAGGACGCGAAGTTCGACAACATGTTCTTCGCCGACGTCGTGGGGCTGTACGGCAACCACGAGGGCGGGTGGGCCTCGATGGTCCGCAAGGGCATGCAGGTTCCCGCGCACGACCCGCTGGTGCTGCTCTCGGCGCTCGCCGCGACCACCAGCGAGATCGGCCTGGCGATGACCAGCTCGGTGGTGCAGGCCTCGCCGTTCCAGTTCGCACGCCAGCTCTCCACCCTCGACCACATCTCCAACGGACGCGTCGCGTGGAACATCGTGACCAGCGTGCTGGAGAACTCGCACCGCAACTTCGGCGCCGCGGGCCTGGCCGCCCACGACGACCGGTACGACTGGGCCGACGAATACGTCGAGGCCACCTACAAATTGTGGGAGGGCTCTTGGGAAGACGACGCGCTTCTTGCCGACAAGGAATCGGGACTCTTTGCCGACCCGGCCAAGGTCAACAAGATCCACCACCAGGGCAAGCGCTACTCCATCGAGGGCCCGCACACGGCCCTGCCAAGCCCGCAGCGCACCCCGTTCCTGTTCCAGGCGGGTTCCTCCGCGCGCGGCAAGCAGTTCGCCGCCCAGCACGCTGAAGCGACCTTCCTCTTTGCCCCGCACCCGGAGTACGTGGCCAAGCAGGTGGGCGAGATCCGCGAGCTCGAGGCCGCTGCCGGCCGAGCCAAGGGAGACGTGAAGGTCTTTGCGGGACTGTCCTTCGTGGTCGGCAGCACCGAGGAGGAAGCCAAGCGCAAGGAAGCCGAGTACGACGAGTACCTGGACCTCGATGCCATCGTTGCCCACATCGGCGGCGGCATCGGGATCGACCTGGGCGGCCTGGACCTGGACACCCCGTTGGGCGATGTCCAGACCGAGGGGGCCCGCGGCGTCCTGGAGGCGGCCATCGCCTCGGTGCCCGGAGGCAAGCCCACCATCGGCGACCTGGCGCGCTACCGTGCCAAGGCCCAGCAGATCTCCGGCACCCCGGAACAGATCGTGGACGAGATCGAACGCTGGCAAGACGCCGGCATGGACGGGCTCAACATCATGAACCAGATCCTGCCCGGCTCCTACACCGACTTCATCGACGGCATCCTGCCCGAGCTGCACAAGCGTGGCCTGGCCCAGACCGAGTACGCCCCGGGAACCCTGCGCGAGAAGGTCTTCGGGCGCGGTGCCCGCCTCGAGGATTCCCACCCGGCGGCGAAATTCCGCGGCGCCTTCACGGAGCACTCGGCAGCGAACACCGAGCAGGCACTGGAGCGCTCGCTCTAGACCGCATCGGGCGGTCCCAGGGATGCGGGGAACCGGAAGGGCACTTGCCCTTTTGGTTCCCCTGTGGCGCCTTGGCGACGCATCGGCTTTGGGCCAAGACCCAGAATGTGGCGGTAACGTTGGGGCCATGAGCAACGAAGTTGGCCAACGCCATGTCAACGACCCGGCCGTGGTTCGACGGCTCCTTCAAACCCCCGCGCGCTGGGCGGTGGTCGGATTGACCAACAACCCGCGCCGCGTCGCACCGGGGGTCTCGTATTTTCTGCAGGAGCAATTGGGCATGGAAATCATCCCGGTTTCCCTGAGCGGCGAGGAAGTCCTGGGCAACACCGGATACAAGCGGTTGGCGGACATTCCCGGGCACATCGATGTCGTTGACTGCTTCGTGAATTCGCAAAAAGTCGGCGACATCGTTGACCAGGCGATCGCCGTCGGAGCGGATGCGCTTTGGCTGCAACTCGGTGTCGTCGATGAAGCGGCAGCCGCGCGTGCCAAGGCAGCCGGGCTCGACGTCGTGATGAATACCTGCCCCAAGATCGAGTATCCATACCCCTGAATTCGACCGGAAATAGATATTCCATTGATTGTAGTAGACGTGGATCACATTGTGTGATTAGAATGTCGGCAGCACAAGCAACACAAAATTGGGTGCTGGGGACCCAATAAATACTGGGGGAAGTTCGAACTTGGGGTTTGAACTTATCTAACGGATCGGCTGGGGCCGTTCCGTAAACGGTGCTTATTGCCTGGTTGTCGCGCCCCTTGGGGTAATTGGGGTAACTAAAGTGCTCGGCAAAATTGGGGACAATGCTGCACGGATTCCAAAGGGTCATCGCGCGATGCGCAGGGGCTCTTTTTTGGCTGCGATTTGGAGGAACGGCGTCGTCCGTTCAACCGTTGGCGCCAGTGCGACGACGGCGCTCGTTGCGACGATGATGTTTGGCGGCGGTGGAATTAATCCCGCCGTGGCCGCGCCAGCCGACAAACCGGACACCGCCGTGGAGCAGCAACTGCTCGACGCGGCGAAGGACGGCGAAACGACGCTCGAATCGGACGCGTCGAAGAAAGAATCCCTGGCCGCTGCCACGGACGAGAAAACCGCTGAAGCACCTTCTGAGGGCACCGAACCGCCCGCGGCCGCGAAAGTTGCCGAACCGCAGGAGTCGGCGGCCCCCACGTCCGAAGCTCCCGTGACAAAGAACCCCGTCGAGACGAAGAAGTCGGCGGCCCCTGCCACCGAAGCTCCCAATAAGACAGAAACGAAGACCAGCGACCCCTTGGCGAAAACCGCTGACCCCAAGGCCGCACCCCTTGCGGAAGAACCGGTCACTCCGTCGGCTATTGGTACCTGTGGTCCCAATGCGGGCACGGGAAGTCTTGGCAAGATGGAGCAAAGGTCGGAAGTGACCGATTGGATGACTGGCAACCTTGCCGAAGGGCTTTTTGAAGGTGGATTCGTCCAGTACAGAGTCATGATGAGTGACTTGAGCCTTGGAGAGAACGAATTTGCCTTTAGGTACCAAGTCAGGGATGGCGAAAGATGGGGGTTTGACTACGCAAGTCGCTTCTCCATGGATGGCGGAAACAACATCAGGACCAGGGTTGTGGAAGGTTCCGGCTCTGCCCGCGAAGATACCGTGTATGTGACATTCGATGCCACTGCGACCAGCGGGATCCTTTACTTCAGTGCTCATATCGCTTCCGAGCTTGACCGTGGGCCGGCCACCGGAGCCTCGTCGATTTCAGGTTCGTCCTACCACGTATCCAAGGTCTCACTGAACTGCGTCGTTAAGGGCGCCTCAGACCTGTCAATAAAAACGGCGGGCATGCAGGTCGGTTTTGTGACCGTTGTCAAGAAGGCCACCCCCGCCGATGGGACGGATTTCAATTTCAACTTGTCCTCGGAGGAAGCAGAATCTTCAGCCAACTTCGAACTGGATGACAGTTCAGATTCCGACACCGGTGAGAATCTTCCGAACCAGATAAAGTACAACGTCGCACCGGGCGAGGTCACGATTTCGGAAGGTGTCCTTCCTGCCGGCTGGAACCTCGCAGACCTGACCTGTTCGGGCGTCGCCCCAACGGTCGACAAAACGAAGCGTCTTGTGTCCTTTACCTTGCTGAACCGTGTGGAAGTCGTTTGTACGTTCACCAACACCAAGACAACCTACAAGGATCTTGCGGTCTCCAAGACTGCCAAGCCAAGGTTCGACCGCGACTACGACTGGACCATCGACAAGAACCTTGCCGCCGGCCAGGACGCCAGCGTCAAGTCGCCGACGACAAACGTCAACGTCAACTACAGCGTGTTGGTCAAGGCCAGCGCCGCGAAGGACAGCAACTTTGTCGTTGACGGTGTCATCACCGTCGAGAACAGCAACTCCGCCGCCATCAACGGCGTGACGCTGAGCGACAGCCTCCCCGGCGCGGAATGTGCCATCGAAACAGCCGGCGGCACAGCCGTTACCGGCCCGATCTCGATTCCGAACGGCACGACGAACTTCAACTACACCTGTGAGATGCCGACCGGAACCACGGCTGCAACCTCAGGAACCAACACCGTCAAGGCCAACTGGGACGCAGCATCCTACTTCGGGACGGATGGCGAAGCCAGCGCCACCAAGGACTTCACCTTCGCAGGTGTCGAACCCACCGTCAGCGATGACAAGGTCACCGTCACGGACAACAACTTTGACCTGAGTACCCTTCCGGATGGCAACCAAGTCACCGCGGCGCAATCATCGAAGACGTTCAACTACTCCATCAAGTGGCCAGGGGTCTCCGGCGAATGCACTACCTACGACAACACCTCAACCTACAAGGAATCTGACGGCGGCACCGGGAGCGATTCGGCTTCGGTCAAGGTGTGCATCGGTGCCAACCTGGAAGTCACCAAGAACGTCCAAGGAAGCTTCAACCGGGCCTACTCCTGGAAGATCGACAAGACCCCGCTGCTGAACGGCCAGCCGGTCGCGGACAACACGAAGTACACCACCAATGCGAACGGCGAGGTCACCGTCGATTACCGGGTGACGGTGACGCCGCAGCCATACGTGGACAGCAACTGGGCCATGACCGGCACCATGACGGTGAAGAACCCGAACAAGTGGCAGGACGTCGCCGCTACCCTGACCGACTCGGTGGACGTGGGCGGCGACGCGGTATGTGCCGTGACCGGCCAGACCAGCCCGGGCACCGGGACCGACCTGGATCAGACCAAGCCCGGATTCCAGACGATCATCCCGAAGGACAGCTCCGTCGAGTTCGACTACGGCTGTGAATTCGGTTCGCAGCCCAGGTACGCGGGCACCAACACCGCCAGGGTCGATTGGAGCAAGGCCGTGGCCTCAACCCCGGGCGAGTTCGACGAGGGCACCGCCGAAGTCACCGCTGGTTCGTGGACCCAGAGCCCATTGAACCAAAAGGTGACGGTGACCGATGACGAGTTCACCTTCAGCCCCGCATGGACCCTCGATGGGGCCGACGGCACGAAGCCACAGTCCAAGGACTACACGGTGACCTGGACGGTCCCGGCGGCAGACGCCGGCGAGTGCGTACCGTTCACGAACATCGCCAAGGTTTCCGCCACTGAGGTCCTCGCATCCGACGACGCGACCATCCAGGCCTGCCTCCCGGCCGGCTTGAGCGTGTCGAAGACCGTGGATGCAAGCTACGACCGCACCTACACGTGGGACATCGACAAGACGGCCATGACCGACGGCACCGTCAATGCGGGCCCCGAAGGAAAGGCGACGGTCGGCTACGGCATCACCGTCACCGGCGAGGGCTACACGGACACCAAGTCCATGGGCGGAACCATCACGGTGGCCAACGCGAACCAGTTCGGCGGAGACGTCGAGACCACGGTCTCGGACACCACGTCGCTGACAGGCCTGCTCTGCACCGTCGACGCCACCCACGATGTGAACCCAATCGCCACCGGCGTGCAGGTCAACGTACCGCAGGCCACCCTGGTCGACGGGAACTGGATTCCCGGAACCACGACCGTGAACTACACCTGTGATCCAAGCAATGTCGCCGAATCCGACTACACCGGCGGAACCAATACCGCAAAGATTGCCTGGGCCGGCGGCGAAGCCACCAGCCCGGCCAAGGCCATCGAATTCAAGCCGGGAACGATCACCGACGAGACCGTCAAGGTATTTGACGACCAGGCGGTCCCCGGTGCGAACGGCACCGAGGTCGGCACCGTCTCGTGGAGCGAGGTCAAAGACAAGACCCCGCGCACCAAGACGTTCGCGTACGAATTGGAGCATACGGTGGATTCCGGCACCTGCGGGACCTTCACCAACAAGGCATGGATCGAGCTTGAAGGCGACGACTCGGAGAACCCCTCCGACGAAGCCACCGCCACCGTGTGTGGCCAGGCAGGTCTGCAGGTCTCCAAAACCGCCAAGGCATCCTTCGACCGCGTCTACCAGTGGAACGTGACCAAGGACGTCGACAAGACCGAAAAGACGATCGCCCCGGAAGGAAAGGCAACCTTCAACTACACCGTCAAGGCAGTCCCGAACGGCTTTGAGGACATCGAAGAGACCCTGAGCGGTACGATCACCCTGACCAACCCGAACCAGTTCGCCGACGGAGCCATCACCGCAACGGTGACCGACACCGTGGGCATCGAAGGCGTGACGTGCCTGATCAAGGGCACGGACGCCGACCTCAACGCACCCGGCTTCCAGACAGTGGTGCCAGCCGGCACCAACGGCACAGACGGCAGGCTGGTGCTGAGCTACGAGTGTGGCGGCAAGCCTGCCACGTACACGGGAACCAACACGGTCGACGTGTCTTGGAAGGATGCCACCGGCACCCCGCAATCGGCCCAGGCAACGGCCAAGGTCGAGTACCTCCTCGACACCGAGTACGACAAGACCGTCCTGGTCTTCGACGACAAGGTCCATGAGACCGACTACCCCGAGCTGCTGGGCGAGGCCACCTGGAACCAGGAGAAGACCGCCACGGCTTTCGCCTACGACCTGAAGTTCGAGGGAGCCCCGGGGACCTGCACCGGTTACACGAACACCGCGATCGTGACCGAGAAGGGCTGGAACCAGGCAACCCTGGACTCCGACAGCAAGACCGTCACAGTCTGTGTCGAACAGGACCTGGTTGTCACCAAGGACGCCATGGCCACCTACGACCGCGACTACGATTGGAAGGTCGAGAAGAAGGCCGACGAGACCTCCTTCAAGGTCGATGGGAGCGGCAAGGTCACCGCGGGTTACAAGGTGACCGCCACCCAGGACGGCTACACGGATTCGAAGTGGAAGCTCACGGGCACCATCACGGTGGACAACCCGAACGAGTTCGGTTCGATCACCGCCGATGTCACCGATGCCTTGAATGTTGAGGGCATCACCTGCTCCGTCGCTCAAGGCCAGGACGTGGTGGTCGCTGCCGGCAAGACGGCAACGCTCGACTACACCTGCGATGTCTCGGCCGGCGTGGCCGAAGCCGATTACACCGGCAAGATCACCAACACCGCGACGGCCACCTGGGGAGAGAACCGCAGCACCTCCAGCGGCCCGGTCGACGCGAACTTCGCACTGGCTACGGAAACGGACACCGAGATCACGGTGACCGACGACCACTACGCCGAGAATGACGGCGTGCTGGGCACGGTGATCCGCGACCAGTCACCGAAGACCTTTGCATACGACGTTGATTGGCAGGGCGTTGCCGGCAGGTGCACCACCTTCACCAACACGGCCGTTCTCGAGGGCGACGACGACAACCCCGCAGGCAACGAATCATCCGCCGACATCGAGGTCTGCGTCGAGGACGGCCTGACCGTGGTCAAGAAAGTCGAGGCAGGCTTCACCCGCGACTACGACTGGAGCATCGACAAGCAGGTCGACCAGGGCAAGTTCACCGTTGACGGGAACGGCAAGGTCACCGCGAACTACACGGTCAAGGCGCTCCTGGACGGGCACAAGGACCAGGACTGGACGATGTCCGGTGCGATCACCGTGTTCAACCCGAACCAGCAGGAAGCCCTCACCGTTGTTGTCACCGACACCCCGGAGATCCCAGGCGCCGTGTGTGCGGTGGCCAACGGCATCGGCGTGAATGTTCCTGCCGCCACCGAGTCGGCGGGCGTGGTCGCCAACGGAAGCGCCACGGTGCAGTACAACTGCACCTTTGCCGACGAGGTCTTGGCAGGCGACTACACGGGCAAGAAGAACCACACCACCGTCACCTGGAAGGGTGTCGACGGGATGGACCGCACCGTGACCAACAGCGCGCCGATCGTCTTCACGCAGACCGGCAGCATCGACGATTCCGTCACCGTTGTCGATGACAAGACCGTTTCCGGGGCCGAGCATGAACTTGGCACCGCGAGCGTGTCCGACGCTCCGAAGACGTTCGCCCCGTACCCGGTTGAACTCCAAGGCACTGCCGGGCAGTGCACCACCTACACCAACACCGCGGTGCTGAACGAGGAAACCGCGACCGACGGCAAGGACGCAAACAACAAGGCCAGCCAGGACGTGGAAGTCTGTGCCAAGGCCGGACTGCAGGTGGCCAAGGAAGCCACCGCATCCTTCAACCGCCTGTACACCTGGGACGTGGAGAAGTCCGCGAAGCCGTCGAAGCAGACTATCGCCCCGGACGGAATGGCCACGTTCGCCTACATGGTCACGGCCGAACCCAAGGAAAAGATCGACACAGGGTTCACGCTGGACGGCAAGATCACGCTGGCGAACCCCAACCAGTTCGCTGACGGTGCGATCACCGCAACCGTCACGGACACCGTGGGCATCGCCGGATTGACTTGCGACATCACCAGCCCCACGGATCATGATCCGGACAAGGCCGGATTCCAGGTTCTGGTGCCCGCGGGCACCGACGGAACCACCGACGGCACCGTGGAGCTGACGTACCACTGCGCCGGCACACCCGCCAGCTACAACGGCACCAACACCGCGCTCGTGACATGGACCGACGCCGCCGGGGAACCCGCTTCGGCCAAGAACACAGTCAAGTTCGCCTACGAGGCCACCGTGACCAACGAAACCGTGCAGGTCTTTGACAACAAGGCCGGAACGGTTGAGGAACCGGTCCTGCTGGGCACCGCACACTGGAATGACGGACCCACGGCGTTTGACGCCTACGACCTGTCCTTCCCAGGCGTTGCGGGAACCTGCACCGACTACACCAACACCGCGACCTTGACCACCATGGCCGGGGAGCCGCGGGCGATGGTGGCAGCCGGGGAAACGAACCTCTTGGCAACCGACGAGCAGACCGTCACGGTCTGTGTCGAGCAGGACCTGGATGTCTCCAAGGACGCCACGGCCACCTTCGACCGCGACTACGACTGGAAGATCGAGAAGCAGGTCGATGAGACCGACTTCAACGTCGACGGCGAGGGCAAGGTCGCGGCCAACTACACCGTGACCGCAACGCAGGACGAACACACCGACTCGGGCTGGATACTCGGTGGAACCATCACCGTGCACAACCCGAACGACTTCGGCTCGATCACCGCCGACGTCACCGATGCCCTGAACATCGAGGGCATCACCTGCTCCGTCGCCGACGGTGCGGACGTGCAGATCGCTGCCGGTGAGACGGCAACGCTCAACTACACCTGTGACGTTGCCGCCGGCGTGGACGAAGCCAAGTACAGCGGCTTCATCAAGAACACGGCGACCGCCACCTGGGGCGATGGCCGCACCGCGTCCAGCAATCCGATTGACGTGGACTTCACGCTCGATCGGGCCACCGACGCCTCGGTCAACGTCTACGACGACTTGACCAACCCGGATGCGGAGCCCGTGAAACTGGGCACCGCGACCCTGGACGGCGAGAACGTCTTCGGCCCCTACCGCGTTGAGCTCCAAGGCAAGGCGGGCAAGTGCACCACCTTCACCAACACCGCGGTGCTCAAGGAAAAGGCCGGCAGCGACGAGGACAACACCGATTCGGTGTCCGTCGAGGTCTGTGTCGAGAAGGGCCTGACGGTCGTCAAGACCGTCAAGGCCGGATTCACCCGCGACTACGACTGGAGCATCGACAAGCAGGTCGACCAGGGCAAGTTCACGGTCGACGGCAACGGCAAGGCGACCGCGAACTACACGGTCACCGCCACCAAGGACGGGCACAAGGACCAGGACTGGACGATGTCCGGCTCGATCGACGTGTTCAACCCGAACCAGCAGGAAGCACTGACCGCCGACATCAGCGACGTCACCTCCGTGCCGGGCGCAACCTGCACCATCGCCAGCGGCGGCACGGACGTCGTTGTCCCCGCGGCCACCGTCGTTGACGGCGAAGTTGTCAGCGGCAAGACCACCATCACCTACGATTGCGTGATCGATGCCGAGCTGGCCGACTCCGACTACGAGGGGCACACCAATACCGCCACCGTCACCTGGACCGGCACGGACGGCAAGGACCGCACCGCCGACTTCGCGGCGGAAGTCCTGTTCACCCAGGACCAGACCAAGGACATCGACGAGACGGTCGACGTTATCGACGACAAGACGGTACCCGGCGCCACACACGATCTGGGCAGCGCCAGCGTCTCCGAGTCGCCGGTCGAGTTCCAGTACTCGGTCGAACTGGCGGGCGTGGCCGGAGAATGCACCACCTACACCAACACCGCAGTCCTCCAGGAAACCACCGGAACCGACGAGGTCGACAACACGGCCACGGCGGACGTGGAAGTATGTGCCAAGGCGGGACTGGAAGTTTCCGACCCCGGCGAAGCCACCTTCGACCGCGAGTACCTGTGGAAGCTGGACAAGCAGGTGGACCGCACAGGGGCCGAAATCGGCCTGGACTCAACGGCGACGTTCAACTACACGGTCGCGGCGACACCCGACGGTTATGAGGATTCAAACCACCAGGTGGCGGGCACCATCACACTGGTCAACCCGAACCGGTTTGCCGGGGGAGAGATCACCGCCACGCTCACCGGAGGGGTCGATATTGCGGGAGTCACCTGCGACATCGATGCCACCGACGCCGACCCGGACGCCGACGGATTCCAGGTCCTGGTGCCGGCCGGCGCCGACGGCACGGCCAACTCCGTGACCCTTCCCTACACCTGCACCGGGACCCCGGAAAACGGGGACTACGCAGGCGAGCACACCGTCACCGCGACCTGGGCAACTGCCCAGGGCGGGGTCGCCACCGCCACGGCCTCGGTCGAGGTGCTCTACGAGCAGGTGGGTTCCACGAATGCCGGCCTTGAGGTCTTTGACGACAAGGCCGGAACCGTCGAAGCCCCGGTGTCCCTGGGCACCGCGGACTGGAACTCCGACGGTGTTCCCACGGAGTTCACCTACCAGGTGATCTTCACGAACCCGAACCCGGATGCCCTTCACGGCACCTGCACCACCCACACCAACACCGCCACCTCGGTGGCAACGGACGACGCCAGCACGTCGGTCGAGGTCTGCGTTGAGGTAGGGGCCCCGACGGTTGAAAAGACCGTCACCGGCACCCGGCAGAACGCCGATGGCAGCTGGAGCATCACCTACAAGCTGGAGGTCACCAACAACGACGACGTCCAGGGTCGCTACTCGCTGGATGACACCCTGTCCTTCGGCGGCGGCATCACCGTCACCGACGCCTCGTGGACCGGCCCGACGGGCGGCGACTCGGGCGCCTGGGACCTGGCGACCCCGGATTACACCGAGGTCATGGCCACCGACAGGCTGATCGACGCCGGCGCCACCGAGGCCTACCAGGTCACGGTCACCGCCAACGTCGCGGCCGGGGTCACGGGCACCGAGGCCGGCAACTGCGAACTGGTCGAGGGCGAGGACGGCACGGGGTTCCTGAACTCGGCCACCATCACCGCCAACGGGCAGAGCGCCGAGGTGACGGCCTGCGCGGAGCCGACCACACCGAAGATCGCCAAGACCGCCACCGGGGAACCGGTGCTGGATGAGGCAACCGGAACATGGAACGTTTCCTACAAGCTGGAAGTGGACAACACCACCGGACACGATTCCCGCTACGATCTTCTCGATTCCCCGGCATTCGCCGCAGGAACGCAGGTCGAGGGCTGGAACGTCGTCTCTCTTGGCGAGGACACCCCGGCCATGGACCTGAACGGCACCACCGTCCCGGTGGCCATCGCGGATGACGCACCGATCGCGGCGGGCACGCGGCACGCCTACCTGGTGACCTTCACCGTGGACCTGGCCGGGCTGGGCCTGGAAACGAAGCGGGAATGCGGGGACGCCGGAAGCGGCTTCTTCAACACCGCAACGCTCACCAGCGGCAACCAGACCGGTACGGACGAGGACTGCGTGAAGATCCCGGCCACCGGAAACCCGGACATCGCCAAGACCGTCACCTCCGCCATGCAGCAGCCCGACGGCAGCTGGGTTGTGGACTACACGGTCACGGTGACCGGGGACGCGGCATCGCCGAGCATCTACTCACTGGATGACACCCTGGCCTTCGGCGCAGGTGCCACCATCGATTCGGCCACCTGGAGCGGACCGGACGGCGCCGACGGCGCCTGGAGCGCACCCGACACCGATCCCGCCACCACGCTTGCCACCGACAAGTTCCTGGCCGCGGGCGACACCGACGAGTACGAGGTCAGCGTCACCGCCACTGTGGCCGCCGGAAGCACCGGCAGCACGGACGGGGATTGCAAGCTCACCGAGGGGGAGGACGGCACCGGGTTCCTGAACACGGCGAGAATCACCTCCAACGGCCAGGACCGCGAGGCCCAGGCCTGTGCCGCACCGGTTGCCCCGAGCCTCGACAAGCAGGCCCTTGGGCTGGTCCAGCATGAGGACGCCGACGGAAACTGGGACGGCACCTGGGACGCGAGCTACAAGCTCATCGTCACCAACCCGGCCACCGGCGGTGCGGGCGCGAACTACACGCTCGCCGACACCCCGGCCTTCGCCGAGGGCGTCACCGTCAACGACCGTTACGTCAGCTCCACCGACGTCGAGGTCAACGAGGCCTGGCGCGGCAGCAACTCCACCGACGACGTCGTGGTGGCGGACCAGGTCCTGGAATCGGGAGCCGTCCACACCTTCACGGTCATCGTCAACGTGTCCCTGACCTCCGCGATCAACGATGCGGATCGGGTATGCGGCGAGGGCGGCCACGGCCTGTTGAACACCGGTGTTCTCACCGCAGGAAACGAGTCCGATACGGACAGCGCCTGCCTGGAAATCCCGGAACCGGGCAGCAACGTCGTCAAGACGGCCGTSACGGCCGAGGAGAACGCGGATGGCAGCTGGGATGCGCACTACACGGTCGTGGTGAACAACACCTCGGACGTGGCAACCCGCTACAACCTCACCGACACGCTGCGCTTGGGCGCGGGGATCACCGCCACCGGCGCCACCTGGACCCTGCAAGGCACCGATACGGCCGGCAGCTGGGAGAACCCCGGCACCGACACCTCCACGGAGCTGGCCACCGACCGCAACCTCGAGGCACGCGACTCGCACACCTACGTGGTGCACGTCGTCGCGGTCCTGGCGGACGGGGTCATCGGGTCCGAGGCCGGCACCTGCCAGCCCGAGGACTCCAACAGCGACGGCGGCTTCCTGAACGAGGCCACCCTGAGTGCCAACGGCAAAACCACACAGTCCCGCGCTTGCGAGACCCCGGTGAAGAACCCGCGCGGCTACTCGCTGGTGAAGACCTCGGATCCGGCCAACGGCACCGTTGTCTGGCCCGGGGACACCGTCGGATACACCCTCACGGTGCGCAACACCGGGCAGTTCGTGTACACCGGGGCGGTAATCACCGACGAGATGGCCGGCTGGCAGCACGCGGGCACCTTCAACGAGGGAAGCCTGTTGCTCTCGGGCGGCGAATCGGCCATCGAGGGCAGCAAGCTGACCTGGACCGTCGGGGACCTGGCGGTGGGCGAGGAGAAGACCCTCAACTACTCCGTCACGGTCGATGACGAGGCCTGGGATACGGTCCTGGTGAACGTGGCCACCGGCAGCGGGGATGTCCCGCCGTCGAAGACCGTGCACCCGACCCCGGAGGAGCAGCACCTGCTGCCGGCACCGCCGGTCGTCGTGGTCCCGCCAGTGAATCCGGCACCTGTGGTCGTGGTTCCGCCGCGCAAGCCGGCATCGGCGGTTGTGGTTCCGCTGCGCAAGCCGGCATCGGCGCTGGCGAAAACCGGCGCGGATGACTCCACGCTGTGGATCCTGGGCTCCGGCGCACTGATCCTGCTCCTCGGGGCAGCGTTCGTGGCAAGCTCCCGCCGCCGCAAGGGCGAAGGGAACTAACCCACAGGATAAACCGAAGTTCGCGGTCGGCCCCTCCCCAGTCCGGGGGCGGGCCGACCGCGAACCCCTGTAGACCGGCCGGTCTTGCCGCAACCCCCAGGTGGCAGGGCCGGCCACTTCCATGCCCGGCGGGCTTATGATGGGCACCGTGGAATACGAATCCTGGCGTGCGATGTTGCTCTCCCTTCCCGGTGCCTTCGAGGACTTTCCCTTCGGCGAGGACGCGGCAGTCTTCAAGGTTAAAGGCAGGGCCGGGGCACGGGCCAAGATGTTCGGGCTGCTGATGCACCGCGGCGGAACAACGACCCTGAACCTGAAGTGCGACCCGGCCCTGGCCGAGCAGCTGCGAGCCGCAAACCCCCAGATCACCCCGGGATACCACATGAACAAGAAGCACTGGAACACCGTGGTGCCGGGCCTGGATGCGGAGACCATGCTGGCGATGGTCGAGGACTCCTACGACCTGGTGGTCGCCTCCCTGCCGGCCGCCGACCGCGCGGCGCTGGGCTGGAAAGGCCTGCTCGAGCGGGGCTGAGGCGGATTCTGTAGGCTGGGGGCATGTACTTCATCGTTGTAAAGTTCCAGACCAAGCCCGAATACACCGAGCAATTCATCGACCTGGTGACCCCGTTCACCGAAGCCACCCGCGCCGAACCCGGCAACCTCTGGTTCGATTGGTCCCGCAGCGTTCAGGACCCGGCCGAGTTCGTGCTCGTCGAGGCCTTCCTCGACGACGATGCCGCCGGCGCCCACGTGAACTCCGCGCACTTCGCCGCAGGCCTGGAATCCATGCGCCCGGCCCTCGCCGCCACCCCGAAGATCGTCTCGCGCAAGGTCGAGGGCGACTCCTGGGGCGACATGGGCGAACTGCAGATCGGCTAGCGCCCGGCAATGTTCGAGCCACTGCGGCACAAGCTGCAGCAGACGTTCTCCGCCCAGGAACACTACGATCCGGTCTGGGAACGCGAGCTGGACCGCGGCGACGATGCGGGATACTTCCCGCACGACTCCGCGGTCTGGGTGGTGCACGGGGGCATGAGCCCGATCGCCGCGGGCATCCGGGCACTGCTGACCCAGGCGCTGCATCCCGGCGCACTGGCCGGGGTCGCCGAGCATTCGGACTACCAGTCCGACCCGTTGGCCCGGCTGGCCGGGACCATCCGCTGGATCTTCACCCTGACCTACGGCGACACGACGGCCGCGAACGCCGCCTGTGCGTGGGTGGCCCGCCGCCACGAGCCGGTCACCGGCAGGTACGTTTCCGGCACCGGGGCGGAACGCGACTACGCGGCCAACGACCCCGGGCTCGCCGAATGGGTGCACATCGCCTTCGCCGACGCGTTCTTGCGCAGCCACGAGATCTTCTCCGGCCCCGTCCCGCAGGGAGCCGACGCCTACGTGCGGGAATGGGCCAAGGCCGGCGAACTCATGGGCGTGGCCAACCCGCCGCGCAGCGATGCCGAGCTGAAGGCGGCCATCGCCGGCTACGAATCCCGCGGCGAACTGGCCGGAGGCCCCCGGGTCGAACAGGTCGTCTCCTTCCTGAAGAACCCGCCGCTGGATCCGGCGGTGCTGCCCGGCTACAAGCTGCTCTTTGCCGCCGTCGTGGACACGCTGCCGGAAAACCACCGCAAGCTCTTGGGCCTGCAGCGGCCCGCGCTGGGCCCGGTGCCGCTCCCGGCCCGCCTCGGCGGCAGGGCGGTGCTCGGGGTGGCCGGCCTGGCCCTGGCCAAGCGGGGACCTGCCGAGCTGGCCGCCCGGCGCAGGCTCTTCCGCCTCGGGCTACTGTCCGACCTGAGCTACCCGGAGGCGGGGATGACCGGGCGTGACCCGATGCCCGAGGGCTACCGCCACCTGCGGCTGCGCGAACGGGTCGGCTCGGGCCAGGCGGCCTTCGACGCGCTGGCCGAAGGCATCCTCAACTGGTCCCTGCATGGGCGTTCGGGCCTGCGCACGCGGCCCGACACCCCGCGGGTGAAGCTCGGCAGCCGCGTCGAGCTAGGCTTCGGCGTCGGCCCGGCACGCATCAAGGCGCCCTGCCGCGTGGTGCGGCTGATTGACGAGCCCGGCCGGTCCGGCTTTGCCTACGGGACGCTGGCCGGGCACCCCGAAACGGGGGAGGAGTCCTTTTCCGCGGTGCTGGAGAAGGACGGATCGGTGTACCTGGAAATCAAGGCCGCCTCGAGGCACTCCAACCGGTTCTACACGATGGCCGCCCCGGTGGCGGAAGCCGCCCAGCGACTGGCCACCCGGCGGTATGTCGCCGCCGCCCGCGAGCTGGCCGGCGGCCACTGACGCCGCCGCCCTACCGGCAGGTGTTGGCCGGCTTCTTGCCGTCGAGCCTGTCGTTGGCCCACGCCACCAGGTCGCCGATCAGCGGCGAATCATCCTCGACCAGCGGCATGTGGTCCCGGCCGGCGTACTCGCGGTACTCCAGCTCCTGCCCCGCGGCGCAGCGCCCGGCAACCCAGGCGCGCTGCATCCCGGGCAGCACCAGCTGGTCATCGAGCCCCTGGGCCACGAAAAGCGGGTAGTCGATGGCCATGTCCACCGAGTTCTCCTCCAGCCTTGCCCCCAGCGGGCCCTTGAGCGCGGACTCGGGGATGACCGCGTCGAAGAGCTGGGTGCCGCCGACGACCGCCGAAAGCGCATCGCGCCCGTCGAAGCAGAGTTCCCCGATCCGCTGCACTGACCTCGCATACCCGGGGGTGACCAGTGAAGCCAGACCGAGCTCAGGGAAGAGATCGTTCCAGGACGCGGCAATGTAGGAGGAGACCACCTTGCCCGCGGCCCCGTCCTTGACCCCCAGCGCCAACGCCGCCAGGTTGCTGGCCGGGGCCAGCGCCGCGACCCCCAGGATCCCGATCTCCGGGGCATAGTCCCTGGCGATGGCCGCGCTGAACAGCGCGCCGTGCCCGCCCTGCGAATGCCCCCAGATGAGCGTGTCCCCGCGCAGCGTGAATTCCCGCAGCTGGCCGGCGGCCCGGTAGGCGTCGAGCACGTTGCGGCCCTCGGCCTGCCCCACCAGGTAGGGGTGCGGGCCCGCGGTGCCCAGGCCCACGTAGTCGCTCATGACCCCGGCCCAGCCCCGGGACACCAGCTCGCGCAGGGCCGCGGCCGGCCCGTCCGAATACGGCGACGCCGACAGCGAGGGGGCGCAGCGCGGGATGATGCCCTTGGTGCCGTGGGCCATGGAGATGACCGGCAGCGCCGTGGCCCCGCGGTCCTTCGGGACCACGACGGAACCCGAGGCCACGGCGGGGGACCCGTCCGGGTCGGTGGTCGTATACAGGATGCGCCAGGCGTCCGCGTCTTCCGGGATGCCCCGGAGCAGGGGCTCGGCGCGCAGCAGCTTGCCCGGTTCTGCGGGAACAAGAGTGGGCGGGGTGTAAAACGCATCCGGGACCAGCTTCGGATCCCCCGCATGGACAAAGGAGGTCACCAGCACCATGCCAACGGCCAGCAGCAATGCAAGCGCGGAGCCCGCGACCCGCCCGAAGCCGCGCAGCCGCCCTGGCTTCCCGGGCGCGGGGGAGTACCGGCCGCGGGCCAGGTACCCCAGGATGAGCCGCAGGCCGATGAAGACAAGCCAGCCGCCGAAGAACACGCCAAAGGCCCACACCGTGAGCCGTGGCCACAGCAGCACCAGCAGCCCGGCAAGCACCGCGGCCAGCCCGCCCAGCAGCGCCGACGCGCGGTCCGGGGAGCCCCTGCGCAGGGCCGAGGCCAGGGACCCGGCCCCGGAAACCAGCAGGAGGATGGAGACGGACAGCGCGAGCATCGGCAGCGTGGCTCCGCGCCAAAGCAGCGCCGCGATCCCCGCGCCGGCCAGCAGGACGCCGCTGCCACCGGTGATCCAGGGGCAGGAGTTGGCCTGGTCCGCGTCGGTGTCGATGGCCTCGAGGATGCGCAGCACCCCGACGGCAACCAATCCCGCGGCCACCAGGACGACGAAGACCTTGATGGACGCGGAGGAATGCAGGGCCAGGACGGTCCCGAGCCCCAGCAGGGCCAAGCCCAGCAGCGGGCGCACCCAGCCACGGGTCCTGCGCAACAGTCCTGCCATCGGTGGTTCCCCCCTGAAAACGCCAGGCCAAGCGCCTGTCCATGCAAACATTCTGCCGTACGGCTTTGCCGCACCGGGCATCCGGGGCCCGCGGCGCAAGCCCGTACCACCCGTGGCAGCCGGTCAGTAGACTGGGGCCGGGAACAAACACCGGGAGGTTCGGATGTCGGAAACGACTGTTGCAGGGGTCATGGCGGAGCTGGCAGGGCTCGAAAACCCGAAGGTGCGCGAGGCCAACGAGAGGCGCGGGGACGACCACGGGGTGAACCTGACCCAATTGCGGGCGGTGGCCAAGCGGCTGAAGACCCAGCAGGACCTGGCCCTCGAACTGTGGGCCACAAACGACACCGCGGCCCGGCTGCTGGCGCTGCTGGTCTGCAAGCCCAGGGAATTCGGGTCCGGGCAGCTGGATGCGATGCTGCGCGAGGCCCGAGCCCCGAAGGTGCACGACTGGCTGGTGAACTACGTGGTGAAGAAATCCAGGCACGCCGAGGAACTGCGCGTGGCCTGGATGGCGGACGCGGATCCGGTGGTCGCCAGCGCCGGCTGGGCGCTGACCAGTGAACGGGTTGCCAAGAAGCCCGAGGGCCTGGATTTGCCCGGATTGCTGGATGTCATCGAGGCGCAGATGAAGGAGGCCCCCGCACGCCTGCAGTGGGCCATGAACCAGACGCTGGCCACGATCGGGATCGAGCATCCCGCGCTGCGCGCCAGGGCTCTGGGGATCGGGGAACGCCTGGAGGTGCTCAAGGACTACCCGACGCCGCCGAATTGCACCTCGCCGTTCGCCCCGGACTGGATCAACGAGATGGTGCGCCGGAAGGAAGCCTGACGCGGGGCAACAGATGGGGCAGGCGCCCCATGCGCCGTTTGCGGGGGACTCCTAGGCTCGGGGTATCGAGCACAAGGAGTTCGCCATGAAAGCACCAACACCGCGCCAATGCGCCGATGAAGCGGAGGCCGGGCCGCGGCTGCCGCAGGGGAGCGCCGAACGCTTTTCCGGGTACGCGCTGATGGGCATGCCCTTCGGCGACGGCCGGTACCTGGCCTACCGGCGCTTCACCGCCAGTTCCATCGGTCCGGCCTACCATGCGGTGTGGCTGCGCCGGGGAGATGGACGCTGGAGCGTCTATGCCGACGCCCCGCCCGAACTCAGCTGCAACAGGTACTTCGGTGCCGCCTTCAGCCACGCGATCCAGTGCCCCGTCAGCGGTCGCTTCACCGACCCGTTCACGCTCGAGGTTGCGGTGCCCGGCGTGCTGGAATGGCGGATCCGGCTGGAGCGCACCCGCGCCGCGGGCGCACTGAGTGCGATGGCCGGGATGATGCCGGCCGCCGTGTGGCGCAACGACCGGCTGCTCGGCGCCATGGGCCGGGCGATGGGACCGGCGCTGCGTGCCGGACGGCTGGGCATGGCCGGACTGGTGCCCAACGGCCAGCGGTTCCGGGCCCGCCCGCTGCGGGTGTGGACGGCGGCCGCCGCCGAGGCGGTCATCGACGGCCAGGACGCCGGGGCGCCGCGGCCGTTGGCGGCGCAGGAACACCTGGCGGATTTCTGGCTGCCGCAGCGCGGGCTGTTCGTGGCCGACCTGGACCTCGAGTTCCCCTCCACGGCCCCCGCGGTTCCGGCCGCTGCCGTGGGCGGCGGCCGAATGCCCTGAACCGGGTGCAGGATGGGGCCCGCGACGTAAACTGGAGTCGTGGCCAGGCAGGGATCGGACGCGTTTTCAGGGCCCGCGGGGCCCGGGGCGGAATCCGTTGCGCAGTCGCCGGTTCCCGGACCCGCGCCGCGCCGCAGCGAACTGCTGGCCGCGCTCTCGCTGGCCATCGACCTGGGGCTCGGCCAGCCCATGGAACACATGATGCGCGCGACCCTGCTGGGGCTGCGCATCGCCGAGGCCCTGGACGTCGACCACCAGGTGCGCGAGCGGATCTACTACGCGAACCTCCTGGCCTGGATCGGATGCCATGCCGATTCCTACGAACTGTCCGCGCTCTTCGGTGACGACATCGGGTTCCGCTTCGACTACTACCTCATCGATGCCACCGGGCTGCCCATGCTCTCCATGATGGTGCGCCACACGGCCGCGGATCTGCCGGGCGGGCAACGGGCCCGGGCCCGGGCGCGTTTCATCGCCACCGCACGCTCGTCCGTGCGGGATTTGATTTCCTCGCACTGCACCTCGGCCGGTCGGCTGGCCGCACGCGTGGGCCTGGACGAGCAGCTTCCGGGCATCCTGGAGCACACCTTTGAGCGCTGGGACGGCCGGGGACTGCCGGCCGGGAAATCCGGGGTGCAGATTCCGCTGGAAATGCGGATCGCGCAGCTGGCCGACACCGTCGAGGTCCACCTGCGCACCGCGGGCCTGGACGCGGCCGTGGCCATGGCCACGGCGCGCCGCGGCACCCAATTCGACCCGGCCCTCGCCGACCTGTTCTGCGCCCGGGCCCCGGAACTGGCCCACGGGCTGCTGGAGGAGGACCCCTGGCCCGCCGTGCTGGAATCAGCGCCCCGCGACGCCGCGCTCACCGGGGCGGAGCTGGATGCGGTGCTGGAGGCCATGGGAGATTTTGCCGACCTGAAATCCCCGTGGACCATCGGGCACTCCCGGGCCGTGGCGGCCCTGGCCGCCGGCGCGGCGGCCAGCTACGGGCTGGGTGCCGCCGAAACCCGGGTGCTGCTCCAAGCCGGCTGGGTGCACGACCTGGGCCGGATGGGGGTGTCCAACGCCCTGTGGGATGCCCCGGGGGAGCTCTCGGGGATCCAGCGCGAGCACCTGGACATGTACCCGCTGCTCAGCGAACGGATCCTCGCCCGGGTGCCGGGCATGCGGCGCGTGGGGCAGGTGGCGGGGGCGCACCGCGAGCGGCTGGACGGCTCGGGCTACCCGCTGGGGCGCACCGCCTCCGGGCTGGATCCGAGCCAACGCCTGATTGCGGCCGTCGATGCCTACCAAACGTATCTGGAGCCGCGCCCGCACCGGGCGGCGCTGGATGCACGGGCGGCGGCCATGCGCCTGCGCGTCGAGGCCGACTCCGGCAGGCTTGAGGCCCGCTCGGTCGAGGCGGTGCTCGTCGCGGCCGCGGGCGCCGGGGGACGGTTGCCCGGGGCAGGACCCGGCGGCCTGACGGCCCGCGAGATCGAGGTGCTGCGGCTGCTGTGCCGGGGGATGGACCACCAGAGGATTGCCGCGGCCCTGGTCATCTCCCCGAAAACCGTCCGGAACCACATCGAGCACATCTACCTCAAGACCGGTGCGGCCAACCGCGTCTCCGCCACGCTCTTCGCCCTGGAGAACGGGTTGTGGGACCGCGAGGCCAGGTGACCGGGACGCCGGGCGCCACCTGGCCCGGCCGGACGCGGCGGCGTGCGGTAGCTTGGAAGGACAAGCGGCCCGGCGCGGATGCCGGGCCCGGAAGGAGCAAAATGTCCATCGTTGTCATCAACGCCCTGAAGGTTCCCGGCGAGGCCGGGCCCGAGCTCGAGGCGCGCTTCGCGGCCCGCAAGCACGCAGTGGACGGCTCCCCGGGATTCGAGGGATTCAAGCTGCTGCGCCCGGTCGCCGGGGAGGACCGCTACTTCGTTTACACTCAGTGGGCCACCCGCGGGGACTTCGAGAATTGGCGAGACAACCGTGCCGGCCACGACCACTCCGCCCAGGCGCCGGTGTCAAGCGGTGCGGAGCTGCTCGAGTTCGAGGTCGTCGACCTCGGCTAGTGCCGTCGTCGAACCCGGACGCAAGCCGGCCCCCGCAGCGGTTTCGCTGGGGGGGCCGAATCATGCCGGCGCCCGTCCGGGCTATCGGTGACTCAGTACTTGTAGGACTGGCCGCCGTCGATCGGGATGACCGCGGCGTTGATGAAGCCGGCATCGCCGGAAAGCAGGAAGGCGACCAGCTGGCCGACCTCCTCGGGCTTGCCGAAGCGCTTCATCGGGTTGGGCTCGACGAACGCCTTGCCGACCTGCTCCCAGTTTTCGGGGTCGATCTGCTTGAGCGACCCCTCGACCATGGGGGTCATGATGGCCCCCGGGGCGATGGCGTTGATCTGGATGCCGTACTGGCCGTATTCGATGGCGGAGTTGCGGGTCAGGCCCACCACGCCGTGCTTCGCCGCGGCATAGCCGGACTGGTTGCCCACGCCGCGGATGCCGCCCACCGATGCGGTGTTCACCACTGCACCGGAGCCCTGCTCGCGCATGGCCTTCAGGACGTGCTTGAGCCCGTAGAAGACGCCGGTGAGGTTGATGCCGACGACCTTGCCGAACTCCTCCGAGCCGAAGTCCTCGGTGGGATTCTGCTTGCCTTCGATGCCGGCATTGTTGAAGAAACCGTCGATCGAGCCGAAACGCTTGAGCGTTTCGGAGACATAGTTCTGGACCTCGGACTCGTTGGCGACGTTTGCCGTCAGGGAGAGGATCTCCGTGTCCGGGGCAACGGCGCGGATCTCTTTTTCGGTTTCCTGCAGCCCTGCGGCGTTCAGGTCGACCAAGGCCAACTTGCCCTTTTCCTTGGCGACCTGGATGGCGGCCGCCCGGCCCAGGCCGGAGCCGGCGCCGGTGATGATGACTGACTTTCCTTCGAACCTCTGCACTGTGGAATTCCTTTCCCTGGATGAAGCGGGGATAACCGCCTGTATACATGCAAACACATGCATTTGGGGGATTATTCCCTTGCGGCCTGCTGCAATGAGTGATTCGGGAATTCAAGGTGCGAGGCAGCCGGGTGCCGGGTGCAGTTCCCGCGTGTTCGCCACGGGAGCTGCACCCGGCCATCGGCCCGGTCGGATCGGAGGTTCCGGGGCGGGTCAGGCCTTCGCGACCTTGGACGCCCCGGCGTGGATCTGCGAGAAGAATGCGGCAAGCTCGTCGGTGGCATCCAGCGGGAGCACGTTGGCGACGTACTGGTCCGGGCGGACCACCACCATGACGCCGTCGCGCGAGAGCCCGCGCTCATCGAAGATGTCCGCGCCGGGGACCGTGCCGTAGACCTTCTCGTAGTCGGTGAGCTTGAAAGGGCCAACCTCGGGCTTGAAGACCGCGGGGACTGCGTTGATGTCGATGTCCTCGTGCTTCTGCTGGTAGATGACCTTCACATCGAACCAGGCGTCTTCGTCGAGTCCGGCGGGCGTTGCGGCCAGCGGCGAGTCCGGCGCGGTGGAGAGCCACCGGGCCAGCGATGCCACCGGGGAATCGGCCCCGGGGGCGGCGGGATCGGCGAAGACGTAGATGCGCCAGCGTCCGTCGGCCGTGGCGTGGTGGCCCAGCTGCATCGGGTTGGTGTCGCAGACGCGCGAGGCCATGGCCGACTTGAAGCGCTTGCCCAGCGGGAACCCGGCCGCCAGCTCCTGGTGCGTCGGTGCACCGGTGAGCATGGAGGGAGCGTATTCGGTCATGAACCCGGCCGGGAACTCGGCGGTGCGCACGTAGAAGTCCTCGAGGTCCGAGGGGTTCTCGAAGTCCTCGGGCTTCTTGGCCATCATCGTCGACCATTCCTTGTCGAMGTCAATGAGGTTCTTCGCGACGACCTGGCGTTCGGCCGAATACGTGGACAGCAGGGACTCGGGGCTGCGGCCCTCGAGCACGTGGGCGAGCTTCCAGCCGATGTTGAAGCCGTCCTGCATCGAGACATTCATGCCCTGGCCGGCCTTGGCGCTGTGCGTGTGGCAGGCGTCCCCGGTGATGAACACGCGCGGGTTGCGGGTGCCAAGCTGCTCGGGCAGCACGTCGTCGAAGCGGTCGGTGAGGCGGTGGCCGACCTCGTAGACGCTGCTCCAGGCGACGTTGCGCACGTCGACCGTGTAGGGGTGCAGGATCTGGTTGGCCTTGGCGATGATCTGCTCGATGGTGGTCTTGCGCACCGCGCCCTTGTCGTCCTCGGGGACAACGCCCAAGTCGACGTACATGCGGAAGAGGTGCCCGCCCTCGCGCGGGATGTGCAGGATCGAGCCGCCGTCGTGGGACTGGATGGCGCACTTGAGACGGATGTCGGGGAAGTCGGTGGAGGCCACGACGTCCATGACTCCCCAGGCGTGGTTGGCCTGGTCGCCGGCCAGGGTGCAGCCGATCGAGGAGCGGACCTTGGAGCGGGCGCCATCGGCGCCGACGACGTACTTGGCGTGCACGATGCGCGTGGTGCCTTCGTCGGGTCCGGCGCTGCGCACGAGCGTGACCTTGACCGGGTACTCGCCGGTCTCGGCGACCTCGAGCGTCTGGAAGTCCCAGCCGTAGTCGGGCACCAGGCGGGTGGGGGAGTTCTGGGCGACCTCGGCGAAGTAGTCGAGCACTCGGGCCTGGTTGACGATCAGGTGCGGGAACTCGCTGATGCCCACGGTGTCGTCCAGGGCGCGGCCGCCGCGCACGATGTTCTTGGGGTTTTCGGTGTCCGGGCGCCAGAACGCCATCTCTGTGATCCGGTAGGCCTCGGCGGTGATGGCCTCGGCGAAGCCGAAGGCCTGGAAGGTCTCGACGCTGCGGGCCTGGATGCCGTCGGCCTGGCCGATCTCAAGGCGTCCGCCGCGGCGTTCGACGAGACGGGTGGTGATGTCCGGGAACTGGGCGAGCTGGGCCGCGGTGAGCATGCCCGCGGGGCCGGAGCCGACGATGAGCACGTCGACTTCCTCGGGGAGTTCCTCCGGGCGGTTGATGCCGACTCCGGCTGCGGGCTTGATACGCGGGTCACCGGATACGTAACCGTGGTGGTGGAACTGCACGGGCTTTCCTCACTTTGCAGGTCTATGTCTGTTGGTCTTGGCATTTGTTCTATATTAGAACGATGGGTTCTATAGTCGAACACATGCTCGTGATGTAGAACTCTACGGCAAGGCGACGTGGCTCACAAGTGTGCAGGTGGCGATCGAAGCAACGAACCCGCGCACCATTGGGTGCGCGGGTCGCCGGGAACTCCAAATTTGCTCCAAACCAAAATTTGGGTTTGGGGCAAATTTGAGACTGGGACCAAATGTCGCCTGCCCGATCCGCATGCTTCCGAAAATGGAGGGGCGGCAGGCGACGGAAGATCCGTCATGGTGGGCTCCGGCGGCTTGCCACCGATTGAGCGGGTCCCGTGCGCAGGGCAGGACTTAAACGGGCAGCGGGGGCGTCGGGGAAAAATCCCCGACGCCCCCGCTGCCGCAGAGCGCTCGTGCCTAGCCGAAGTACTTCGGCAGCGTGGCCTCGTGGGCCTCGCTCAGCTCGTTCAGGTCCAGGTCGAACTGGCCCTGGACCTCCAGCGAGGTGCTCGCGGCGTCAACCACGCCGAGGCGAACCACCGGGAACCGGCGTGCCGTGGCCATGTCGTTGAAGCGGACCTCTTCGGAACGCGGAACCGCGACGACGGCGCGGGCCTGCGACTCGGAGAACAGTGCGGTGAAGGCGTCCACGCCGTCACGCTCGCACAGGTCATCCAGCGCCACGCGGGCTCCGACGCCGTAGCGCAGGGCCATCTCGCCCAGTGCGGCACCGAGGCCGCCCTCGGAGAGGTCGTGTGCCGAGTCGATCATGCCATCGCGCGAGGCGTTGATCAGGATCGCACCCAGGGTCTTCTCCGCTGCCAGGTCGACCTTCGGCGGCAGGCCGCCGAGGTGCCCGCGGATGTTCGCGAATTCCGAGCCGTCCAGCTCGTCGAAGGTGGTGCCCAGCAGGTAGATGGCCTGTCCGTCGGCATCCGCGCGCCAGCCCGAAGGGGTGCGGCGTGCGACGTCGTCGAACTTGCCCAGCATCGCCACGACCGGGGTCGGGTGGATCGGCGTTGCGCCGGTCTGGTTGTACAGGGACACGTTGCCGCCGGTGACCGGGACGCCGAGCTCCATGCAGGCATCCGAGAGGCCGCGGATGGCCTCGGCCAGCTGCCACATGACATCCGGGTCTT
This sequence comes from Arthrobacter sp. UCD-GKA, assembly GCF_001863355.1. Taxonomy (NCBI): domain Bacteria; kingdom Bacillati; phylum Actinomycetota; class Actinomycetes; order Micrococcales; family Micrococcaceae; genus Arthrobacter; species Arthrobacter sp. UCD-GKA. The sequence goes on from NZ_MOLR01000005.1 coordinate 197,496, forward strand.
CGGGGGAGCCGAAGTTCAGGCAGTCGGAGACCGCCAGCGGCACGGCGCCGGAGGTGGCGACGTTGCGGTAGGACTCCGCCAGGGCCAGCTGCGCGCCGTGGTACGGATCCAGGAAGGTGTAGCGGCCGTTGGCGTCGGTGGCCAGGGCCACGCCCATGCCGGTTTCCTCGTCAACGCGGATCACGCCGGCGTCGTCCGGGGAGGCCAGCGCGGTGTTGCCGCCAACATAGCGGTCGTACTGGTTGGTGACCCAGGACTTGGAGCACATGTTCGGGCTGGACATCAGCTCAACCAACGCGGCCTTGAGTTCCTCGCCGGTGGCCGGCAGGTTCTTCCCGGCCTCGGAGGCCTTGAAGGTGTCGGCCTGCAGCTTGTCCTGCCATTGGGGGCGGGCGTACGGGCGGTCGTAGAGCGGTCCGTCGTGCGCCACGGTGCGCGGGTCGACATCGACGATGACCTCGCCGTCCCACTTGATGACCAGGCGGTTGGTGTCGGTCACCTCGCCCAGCCAGGAGTATTCCACGGCCCACTTGTCCATGACTGCCTCGAAGGCTTCCACGTTCTCCGGGGAGACCACGGCCATCATGCGTTCCTGCGACTCGGACATCAGGATTTCTCCCGGGGTCAGCGAGGGATCGCGCAGCAGCACACTGGTTAGCTCGATGTCCATGCCGCCGTCGCCGTTGGAGGCCAGTTCCGAGGTGGCGCAGGAGATGCCCGCGGCGCCGAGGTCCTGGATGCCCTCCACGAGGGATCCCTTGAACAGCTCGAGGCAGCACTCGATGAGCACCTTCTCGGCGAACGGGTCGCCCACCTGGACGGCCGGGCGCTTGGACGGCTTGGTGTCGTCGAAGGACTCGGAGGAGAGGATCGAGGCGCCGCCGATGCCGTCGCCGCCGGTGCGTGCACCGAAGAGCACGACCTTGTTGCCCAGGCCCGAGGCGTTGGCCAGGCGGATGTCCTCGTGGCGCATGATGCCGACCGCGAGGGCGTTGACCAGTGGGTTGCCCTGGTAGACGGAGTCGAAGACGACCTCGCCGCCGATGTTCGGCAGGCCCAGCGAGTTGCCGTAGCCGCCGATGCCGGCGACGGCACCGTGGATCACGCGTGCGGTGTCCGGGTGGTCGATCGCGCCGAAGCGCAACGGGTCCATCACGGCGACCGGGCGGGCGCCCATGGAGATGATGTCGCGCACGATGCCGCCGATGCCGGTTGCGGCACCCTGGTACGGCTCGATCATCGTGGGGGAGTTGTGCGACTCGATCTTGAAGGTCACGGCCCAGCCGTCGCCCAGGTTGGTCACGCCGGCGTTTTCACCGATGCCAACGAGCATGTCCTTCTTCATTTCCTCGGTGACCTTGTCGCCGAACTGGCGCAGGTGGTTCTTGGAGGACTTGTAGGAGCAGTGCTCGGACCACATGACCGAGTACATGGCGAGCTCGGCGGCGGTCGGGCGGCGGCCCAGGACCTTGACGACCTCTTCGAATTCGTTCTGCTTCAGGCCAAGCTCGGCCCACGGAAGTTCGGTGTCAGGGGTGGCCGCGGCGTTGGCCACGGTGTCCATGTTGAACTTCTTCGCTTCTGCGGTCTGCTCTGCGGCGCTCACTTCTGGCCTCCAACAAGGTGGGTCAGGACGGAGGTGAAGAATCCAAGTCCGTCGGTTCCGGTGTGGTCGGGGCCGAATCCGGCCTCCACTGCGTGCTCCGGGTGCGGCATGAGGCCGACCACGTTGCCCGCGGCATTGGTGATGCCCGCGATGTTGCGGCGGGACCCGTTGGGGTTCCATCCGACATAGCTGAAGGCCACGCGGCCCTCGGCCTCGAGGGCGTCGAGGGTCTTCTCGTCCGCGACGTACTGGCCGTCCTGGTTCTTCAGCACGATGGTGATTTCCTCACCCAAGCCGTACTGGTTGGTCCAGGCGGTCGAGTTGTTTTCCACGCGCAGGACCTGGTCGCGGCAGAGGAACTTCAGGTGGTCGTTCTTCACCATGGAGCCCGGCAACAGGTGCGATTCGGTCAGGATCTGGAAGCCGTTGCAAATGCCCAGAACGGGCAGCTTGGCATCGGAGTTCGCGGCGTCGATGATGTTGCTCATCATCGGTGCGAAGCGGGCGATGGCACCGGCGCGCAGGTAGTCCCCGTAGGAGAAGCCACCCGGGATGACGACGGCGTCGACGTTCTGCAGGTCGTGGTCGGCGTGCCACAGGGACACAGCCTCGGCCCCGGTCAACCGGATGGCACGAGCGGCGTCGCGGTCATCGAGGGTTCCGGGGAAGGTGATGACGCCGATGCGGGCGCCGTTCAGCTCGGGGACAGGCGTCGAGTAGTCGCCGATCAAGGGAAGTTCGGTTGCGCTCATTAGTCTGCGACAACCTCGACGTTGACAACGTCTTCGATGACCGGGTTCGAGAGCAGGGTCTCGGCCGCGGTGCGGGCCTGGGCCAGGATTTCCTCGGTGACCTCGCCCTCAACGGTCAGTTCAAAGCGCTTGCCCTGGCGGACCTGGCTGAAAGCGGTGAAGCCGAGGCGGGGAAGTGCGCCAACGATGGCCTTGCCCTGCGGGTCAAGGATTTCGGGCTTGGGCATAACATCAACAACGATCCGGGGCATCCGGGTTCTCCTGTGCGCGAGGGRTGGTTAATCGCCCGCGGACGTGCCGTCTCACGCCAAGGGTGGGGGCGCTCCGCGAGCTTGCCTGCTAAGTCTACCGGCACGGGGTAGCTTGACGGATTTCGTGTCTGCCTTTCGACGTTTTGTTGGCGGGGCGATAAGGCGGTATTTCGAGCTTCCTGCTGCCCTTAAGCTGGTTCAATGGAAAAAGACTCGCGATGCCCCTGCAATTCCGGGGAATCCTACGAATCCTGCTGTGGCCGATATCACCAGGGATTCAACGATCCCGACACCCCTGCCTGGCCCGGAACCGCTGTCGCATTGATGCGCTCGCGCTTCAGCGCCTTCGCACTGGGCCTGCCGGAATTCCTGTTGGCCACCTGGCACCCCGACACCCGCCCAGCCGAGCTGGAACTCGATGAAGCCATTGTCTGGCAGGACCTGGACATCATCCGCACCGAGGCCGGTGGCCCCTTCGACAGCAACGGAATCGTCGAGTTCGAAGCCCACTACCGCCTGCTCAACCAGTCCAATTCCCAGCACGAGGTCAGCGACTTTGTGCGCGAGGGCGGCCGCTGGTACTACCTCGACGGCGACGACTAGGGCGAGCGAGGGGCCCGGATACATCACCCACGCGAACCGCTACTCGCACCATCTACTCCAACCATGATGCGAGTAGCGGCAGTTGTAGTTGTTGAAGTTGAAGCTGGTGGTGTTCGTCAGGCCCCGGCCAGCACGGTTTCGATTGACACGTGCTCCCGGCCCAGGGCCTCGGCCACCGGCCCAAAGACCACCGATCCGGCGTGCGCCATCAGGCCGTTGGCCAGGCCGGCATCCTCGGCCATGGCCTGCTTCCAGCCCTTGTTCGCGATGCGCAGGGCGTAGGGCAGGGTGGCGTTAGTCAGCGCGGCGGTAGAAGTTTGCGGGACGGCGCCGGGCATGTTGGTCACGCAGTAGTAGAGGGCGTCGTGCACCTTGTAGGTCGGGGCCGCGTGGGTGGTGGGGTGCGAGCCCTCGAAGCAGCCGCCCTGGTCGATGGCGATGTCCACCAGCACCGAGCCCGGACGCATCTTCTCGACCATCTCCAGGGTGACAAGCTTCGGGGCCGCGGCGCCCGGGATCAGCACCGAGCCGATGACCAGGTCCGCCGCGGCGACCTCACGGGCGATCGCAAGCTTCGAGGACGCCAGCGTCTTGATCCGGCCGCGGTAATCGGTGTCTATCTCCTTCAGACGCGCCAGGTTCACGTCGACGATCGTGACATCCGCGCCGAGCCCCGCGGAGGCAGCCGCCGCGTTTTCGCCGGCGACGCCGCCGCCGATCACCACAACCTTTGCCGGACGGGTCCCGGGGACGCCGCCCATCAGGATCCCGGATCCGCCCGAGGGCTCCTGCAGGGTAAAGGCGCCGATTTGTGCGGCCAGGCGTCCGGCGACCTCGCTCATCGGGGCCAGCAGCGGCAGGCCGCCGCCGCGGCGCACGGTCTCGTAGGCGATTGCGGTGGTGCCCGCCGCCAGGATTGCATCGGTGCATTCCGGGGAGGCCGCCAGATGCAGGTAGGTGAACAGGACCTGGTCGGCACGCAGCAAGGAGTACTCGGGATCCGTGGGTTCCTTGACCTTGAGCACCATGTCCCCTGCCGCCCACGTGGCCTCGGCATCGGCGGCGATCCGCGCCCCGGCCTCGAGGTAGTGGGCGTCCTCGATGCCCGAGCCGATCCCGGCACCGGCCTGGACAACGACCTGGTGACCGTGCGCCACGAACTCCGAAACTCCGGCCGGGGTGATGGCCACACGCAATTCGTTGTTCTTGGTTTCCTTGGGCACGGCAATGATCATGGGGAATTGCTCCTGAGGTCGGTGGCGGCCCCATCCGGGGCGATTGAATTGAGTCTAGGCGGCGGGTGGCGGAAAGGCCCGGAATAACTGGTATATGTCAGGGCGCTGGTATTGCGCACACACGAGTGCCCCTCGTCGCGGCAACCGCGAATAATTCGGTTCCGGCAGGGGTTGTCCCTGGGGAAGCAGGACAGCCGAGAAGCGAAAGCAGGAAACACAATGGGTGATCGCACGATGAAGGCCATGGCGTATGCGAGCTACGGTGGCGTGGAGAAGCTGGAGCGGCTCGAGCTTCCGCTGCCGAAGGTCGGCCCCGGAACGGTGCGGATCAAGGTCAAGGCGGCCGGGGTGAACCCGGTGGACTGGAAGGTTATGGCCGGATACCTCGACCCCATCATGGAGGTGGATTTCCCGGCGGTTCCCGGCTGGGACGTGTCCGGGGTGGTGGACGCCGTCGGCTTCGACACCCCCGAGTTCACCATCGGCGACGAGGTCCACGCCTACGGGCGGCGCGACACCGTGGGCATCGGCTCCTTCGCCGAGTACATCACCCTGCCCGCCGGGGCCGTGGCGCACAAGCCGAAGCAGCTCTCCTTCGAGGAGGCGGCGGCGCTGCCGCTGACCGGCGGGACCGCGCTGCGTGCCCTCGACGCACTGGACCTGGCCCCCGGGCAGAGCTTGCTGATCCACAACGGCGCCGGGGGAGTGGGCCAGGCAGCCATCCAGATCGCCAAGGCGGCCGGCGCCCGCGTGCTGGCCACCGCCTCGGAGAAGAACCACGGACTGCTCGCCTCCCTAGGCGCCGAGCCGCTGACCTATGGTGCCCGGCTTGTCGAAGCGGTGCGCGCGCTGGCTCCCGAGGGTGTCGACGCCGTGGCGGACTTCCACGGCGGGGCGCTCGAAGACACCCTGGCGGTACTCACGGATTCGGGGAAGCATGCCTCGATCGCCGACGGCACCGTGGGCGAACACGGCGGGCGCTACATCTGGGTGCGCCCCGACGGGCGGGAACTTGCACGGCWCGACGCGCTGGTCGAGGCAGGCAAGCTCTCCGTGCACGTGGTCGCCAGCTATCCGATGGAAGAAGCCGCGGCAGCCTTCACGCAGAGCATGGGCGGGCATGCCGGAGGCAAGATCGTGCTGACCGGGTTCACCGACTGAACCTGCGGCGAATCAGGAGTAGTCGGCGGTGATTGTTTGCCGCTGGCCATCGAGTCGCATCGTTCCGCCATAGGGCAGGATCCACTGCGGGCGGGTGTGCCCGAAGGGAACCCCGACGCACACGACGGCATCGTGGTTGTAGCGGGCGAATTCCTCGAACACCGCCTCGCGCTGGGCGGCGCGGAGTTCCGCGCGCACCTTCGGCGGCGGCACCGATTCATGTGTGCCCACCGGCGGACGGGCGATGACGGCACCGGCAACGGCCGCGAGCAGCCCGCGTTCGCCCAGTGCCCTCAACCACCTACCGACGAGCCGTGCCGGCGGCACCTCCTCGCTTGATTCAAGCAGCAGGATGGTGCCGCGCAGGGCCTCCAGCGGCGGCAGCCGGTCCGCGACGGCCAGCTGGTCGACGACTTCGAAGCAGCCGCCCCAGGTCCGGCCCTCCACGGTCCGTCCGGGCCCGGCCCACTGCCACGGCTCGGTGGGTTCGCGGTCCCCAAAACTGCCCAGCGCCTCGGGGGAGAGCCAGTCCGGCCCGAAATCCTCGGCGGAACCGGGATCGGTGATCCGTAGCCGCCCGCCGTCGAACAACGCCGCCTTCAGCGAGGCGAGGTGGATCGGGTCGATTCCGGGACCGGCGCCCAGGTGTACCTGCGTCGATCCTCCGTAGTAGCCCGGCACCCCGAGACTCCAGAGCCGATTCAGCAGGTTGGTGTTGTCGCTGTAGCCGAAGAACGGCTTGGGGTTCGCGGCCACCACATCCGTATCAAGATGCGGGGTGACGGTGATTTGGTCATCTCCCCCGAGGGTGGCGAAGATCGCGCGGATGCCGGGATCGGCGAATGCCGCGTTGATGTCGGCGGCGCGCTCCGTCGGAGTTGCGCCCAGCTTCCGGGTGGTCGGGAATTCCACCGGAACCAGCCCGAGCTCCGTGCGGATCCGGGCCATGGCCTGCTCATGCACAGCTGGTGCGAAGCCCGGGGCGGCGAAGGACGGCGAGAGCACCGCCACCCGGTCGCCCGGGACGAGCTTGGGCAGGGCGGCGAATCCGGGACGAATGGACATGGGCCCATCCAACCACGGACCGGGCCGGACCCGGCGACCCGAAACGCCTACTGGTCCAGGGTGACGGTGCGCAGATCCAGGCGGCGCAGCACCCGGTCCACGAGCTCGGGGTCGTTGCCCGGCTCGTTGCGGGCCTTGAGCATCTCGGAGCGCGCGGCATCCAGCGCCTCGCGCTGCACGTCGTCCATGACCGTGAGGATCTGCTTGATCCGCAGCATCTTCTCCGGGTCCTCTTCCAGGTCTGCGGCCAGGATGGTGTGCAGCGATGACATGCGCCGGGCCAGTGCCTCGCGGCGCTTCTGCGGCAGGGCGGCGGCACTGGGCGAACGCTTCATGGTCTCGAGCGCGACCTTCTCGGCCCGGCGGGCCAGCTTGCGCTCGGTCCTTTCCTCCACCGCGTGGTCGTTGGGCAGCTTCAACGCACGCATCAGCGCCGGCAGCGTCAGGCCCGGCAGCACCAGGGTGGTGATCAGCACGGCGCAAGCGGTGGCGATCACGAAGTTCCGGCCTTCCAGAGGCTGCCCGTTGGCCATTGTGGCCGGCAGCGCCAATGCCAGCGCAAGGGTCGCCAGCCCGCGCATGCCGCACCAAGAGAGCACCAGCACTTCCTTCAGCGAGCCCGGGGTCTTGGACTTGCGCTCGGTTCCGCCGATCTTGAACATCGCCATCATCCAGCCGAAGCGCACCAGCACCACCGTGGCGCAGATGGCCGCGATGCCGGGGATGAACGTCAGCAGGTTCGCCCCCTCGTCCTGGATGATGTAGCGCATCTCGATGCCGACCAGCCCGAAGGCGACGCCGGTGGTCAGCAGCTCCACCACGTCCCAGAACGCGGTGCGGGTCAGGCGTTCCTCGGAGTCCTGCGGGCGGGCGCGGCGGCCCAGCTCCAGCGCGGTGACCACCACGGCGACGACGCCGGAGAAGTGGACCTGCTCGGCCAGCAGGTAGACGGCGTAGGGCGCCACCAGCGTGGTGGCCGAGCGGGCCACCAGGTCCGGGACGAAGCGGTTCAGCGCCCCGACCAGCCAGGCAGTGCCCAGGCCCAGCACAATGGCCCCGGCCGCCCCGACGAGGAACTTCGGCACGACGTCCCAGCCGACCTCGCCCCCGCTCATGGCCGCGGCAACCGCCGCCTGGAAGATCACGATGGCCATCGCGTCGTTGAACAGGCCCTCGGTCTGCAACACCGTGAGAAGCCGGCGGCGCATCTTCACCTTGCCGGCAACGGCCTCGACGGCCACCGGGTCCGGCGGGGCCACGATGGCACCCATGGCGATGGCCACCGGCAGCGCCATGGCCGGGACCATGAGCCAGGCGACTGACGCCACGGCCGCGGTGGTCGCGAGAACCAGCAGAACCGCCAGCAGCACCAGCGAGCGCCAGCGCAGCCGGAAGATCGACCAGGAACTGCGTTGTGCCGCGGCGTAGAGCAGCGGCGGCAAGAAGAGCGGCAGGATCAGCTCCGGGTTGATGTGGACCTCGGGAATGAACGGCAGGAATGCCACCCCGGCCGAGAAGACCAGCATCAGGATCGGGTAGGGCAGGCGGATGCGCTCGCCCAGGCCCGCCACCAGCACCGTCCCGAAGAGCAGCCCGACCAACAGCAGCAGGAATTCCATGGGGTGTGCCTCTTCCTCTTGATCCGTTCTTCCAGTTTTCCACACGCCCGTTTCGGGGACGTTAAGCGCGGGCCCGGCGGCACGCAAAGGGGCGGGGAACCGTTTCCGGTTCCCCGCCCCTGCAGGGAGTGTTGCGTGGGTGCGGTGCTTCCTAGCCGATGCCGATGGCGCCGATGAGCACGCCCGTGGCGAGCATGACCAACGACACGACCAGTGCGCGCCAGAGGACCTTCTTGTGGTGGTCGCCTAGGTCCACGCGGGACATCGAGACCAACAGCAGGATCGCGGGTACCAGCGGGGACTGCATGTGCACCGGCTGGCCGGTGATCGAGGCGCGGGCCATGTCCACGGCGGGGATGCCGTAGTGGGCGCCGGCCTCGGTGAGCACCGGCAGGATGCCGAAGTAGAACGCGTCGTTGCTCATGAAGAACGTGGCGGGGATCGAGATGATGCCGGTGAGGATCGCCAGGTACGGGCCCATCGAGGTCGGGATGACATCGACCAGCCAGGCGCTCATGGCATCGACCATGCCGGTGCCCGAGAGCACGCCGGTGAGCACCGCGGCGGCAAGCACCATGGAGACCACCGCGATGACCTCGGAGGAGTGCGAGGCGATCATCTTGGCCTGGTCGGAGATGCGCGGGAAGTTCACCAGCAGCGCCACGGCGGTGCCGATCATGAACAGGTAGGACAGCGGCAGCACGTCGGCGATCAACAGCACGAAGATGGCCACGGTCATCGAGAGGTTGAAGATGAACAGCTTCGGGCGCAGGGTTTCGCGGGTCGGGTCCAGGACCGTGCCGTTCATGGTGGGCGCCTCGGTGCCGTCACCGCGTGCAGCAACCTTTTCCAGCAGGGCGATGCCGCGGCCGCCGGTCGGGGTCTTGGTGTTGCCGGTTCCGCCGGTTCCGCCGGTCATGACCGAACCCGGGCCCCAGCGCAGCGGGTCTTCGCGCCGCAGCCGGTTGCGCTCGGTGACGCCCATGGCCCAGGCGAAAGCGAAGACGACGACCAGGCCGACGGCCAGCGCCGGGATCATCGGGACGAACACCGCGGAGGCATCGACGTGCAGTGCGGCGGCGGCGCGGGCGGTCGGCCCGCCCCAGGGGACGATGTTCAGCGTGCCGTTGGTCAAACCGGCGACACAGGTCAGCACGACCGGGCTCATGCCCAGGCGCTGGTAGATCGGCAGCAGCGCCGCGGTGACCACGATGAAGGTGGTCGACCCGTCGCCGTCCAGGGAAATCAGGCCGGTGAGCAGCGCGGTGCCCATGACGACCTTGGCCGGGTCGTTGCCGACCAGCTTCAGGATGCCGTCGACGAGCTTGTCGAAGAGCCCCACGTCAATCATGATGCCGAAGTACATGATGGCGAACATCAGCAGGGCGGCGGTTCCGGACATGGCCTTCACGGCGTCCATGACCATGTCGCCGAGGCCCAGGCCGGCGCCGGCGAACAGGCCGAAGACGGTCGGGACGATGATCAGCGCCAGCAACGGGGTCATGCGCTTGGTCATGATGAGCGCCATGAACGTGGCGACCATCAGGAACCCGAGTGCTACCAGCATGGGGGTCTCCTTCGAGGGTGGTGCGTGTAAACGCAAATGATGGGAGTCGGCGTCGCGGAAGGGAATCTGGCACCGGTCCGTGCGCCGTGACACATAACGCTACGTGGTGCGCATCACGGCGGTGTGGTTGTGCCCACAAACCCCGCTTCTTCCCCTAAATCCTTTTTTGCTCATAAAGCCCACCGCGCACCGGCGCGTTCTTCGTCGTGGTCACCGAAGACCGCGGGATCCGGCTGGCGCACCCGACCCCCTCGCTGCTGGGCCAGAAGGTCTCCACCGATCCCGCCGCGCTGTCCGGGCACGAGTCGGTCTCCCGCGAGCACGGGACCCTGGGCGAGTCGGTGCGCGCCAAGGTGCCGGTTTTCGCCCCGCAGGGCGACACCGTCGTCGGGGAGGTCAGTGTCGGGGTCGGGGTCCAGGAACTGGCCGCCCGGCTGCGCACCGCCGGCGCCTGGGTGCTCGGGCTGGGCTTGGGGGCCCTGGCGCTTTCCGCGGCCTCGACCCGCTGGCTGGTGCGCCGGCTCAAGGCCCAGACCCTCGGGCTGGAACCTGCCGAAATGGCGCAGCTGCTGCGGGACCGCGACGCGGTGCTCTACGGCGTGGCCGACGGGGTCATCGGCATCGGCCCCGACGGCCGGGTCTCGGTGCGCAACAAGGCCGCACGGATCATGCTGGGGCTGCCGCACCGCCACGAATCCGCCGACATCATCGGACTGCCCTACACCGACGCGCGGCTGCCCGCGCCGCTGGTTGCCGCCATCGCCTCCTGCGACGGGGCCACGCTGCGCCTGGAAACCGAGCACGCCGCACTGGTCGCCACCGTGCACCCGGTGACCCGCGACGGACAGGACCTGGGCCAGGTGGTGCTGCTGCGCGACGTGACCACCATCGAGACCCTGGGCTCGCGGCTGGACGCGGTGGAGACCATGGCCTCGGCCCTGCGCGCCCAGCGGCACGAATTCGCCAACCGGCTGCACACGATCTCCGGGCTGCTGCACCACGGGGACGTGGCCGAAGCCCGGGCGTATCTCGGCGAGGTCATCGAATCGGGGCCGGTGCGCGAGCCGGTGCAGAACCTCGCGGCCATCGAAGACACCTACCTGCGCGCCTTCCTCGGGGCCAAGGGCGTCCAGGCGTACGAACGCGGTGTGGTGCTGCGCGTGGGGGATGCCAGCGCGCTCTACGGCCGGCTGGGCGACGCGCAGGATGCCACCGCGGTGCTGGGGAACCTGATCGACAATGCACTGCGCGCCGCGGTCGAGGGCCCGGCGCCGCGCTGGGTCGAGGTCGACCTGCTTTCCGAGGGGACCACGCTGCACCTGGCCGTCGCCGACTCCGGGGACGGGGTCGAGCCAGGGCTCGATGTCTTCGCCGAGGGGGTCAGCACCGGCGCGCTGCCCGATGCCCCCGAGCACGGCCAGGGCGTCGGGCTGCCGCTGGTCCGCCGGCTGGCCCGCACCCGCGGCGGCGAGGTCTGGATCGCGGACCCCGGCGGGCCCGGAAACGCCGAGAATGCGCACTCCGGGGCCGTCTTTGCCGCACGCCTGCCCGGGGTGCTGTCCACCGAGAACGGAACAACCGAAGGGAAGAACGCCCGATGAGCGAGAACACCGACTACAAGGTCCTGGTCGTCGACGACGACTTCCGGGTCGCCGCCCTGCACGCCGGCTACGTTGACGAGGTCCCGGGCTTCCGCGCCCTGGCCCCGGTGCACGACGCCCGGATGGTGCCGCGCGCCGTGGCCGAGGGGCAGCCGGACCTGCTCTTGCTGGATGTGTACCTGCCGCAGGGTTCCGGGCTGGACCTGCTGGCGACCCTGGACGTGGACGCTTTCGTGCTCTCGGCGGCCACCGAGGTCGACGCGGTGCGCACCGCCATCAGGCGCGGAGCGCTGGGCTACCTGGTCAAGCCCTTCGATCCCAAGGTGCTCGCCTCCCGGCTGCGCGGCTACGCCCGCTACCGCAGGCTCTTGGATGGCGCCGCGGCGCTGGACCAGCAGGGCATCGACCGGGCGCAACGCGCGCTGCTTTCGGGCGAGGAGTCGGCCGGTGCCGCGGCCACCCCCACCGAGCAGGCGGTGCTGGCGGCCGTTGCCGCGGCGGGGGAGCCGGCCACCGTCATGCACGTGGTCACCGCCGTGGGGATTTCCCGGGCCACCGCGCAGCGCTACCTGGCCAACCTGGTGCAGGCCGGATCGCTGCGCCTGGAACTTGCCTACGGCAGCCGGGGCCGGCCCGAGCACCGCTACCTCGTGCAGGACTGAGCCCGCGAAGCCCTGTTCGGTGCCGGGGTCATTGCAGGGCGGGCTGGTCGACCAGCAGAGCCAGGGCCGCGTGCCAGTCGGCGATCCCGCAGCCGTCGCGCAGGTCGAAGCGGCGGTTCACCGCGCGCCCGTCCATCGTCCCGTTCACCACGGCCACCGCCGGTCCGCCGTATTGCATGGTGCACGCAACGTTGGCGCCGCGACGGGGGCCGGTGAGCAGCTTCGGTTCCTTGGCCACCAGGGCGCAGGCCCGTGCCGCGTCCGGATGTTGGCTTTCAGGCAGCGGGCCGGACCCCCGGCACAGCAGGCGGTAGTGCGCGCTCTCCACGGAGCCGTCGGCCCGGATAGAGACCTGCAGGTCGGTGGTCGGAGGGCCCGTGCCGGGCGAAGCGGAAGATGCCGGCCCGGTGGCGGATTCGAACGGCATGGTCCCGCCGCCGGTGGATCCGGCACACCCGGAAAGCAGCAGCGCGGCGCCGGCGAGCAGGACCGTCGCCAAGAGGGAAGACCTGGACCGCATGGCCGTACCCTCCCGTCTGGTGCCGGAACCGGTGGCTCCCGGCCTATCTCAAGTCTGTGGCACCGGAAGCGATTGGGCAACGGCCAGCAGCCGCCCGCGCAGGACCTGGGCACGGTCGGCGAACTCCTTTTGCAGGCGCACGTACTCGGCCTTGCCCGCGGGCGTTTCGATGCGGATCGGCTCCTGCCCCCAGTCCGCCAGGTCGTACGGCGAGGCCTGCATGTCCATGGTGCGGATGTCCCAGGCGAGCTCGAAGCAGTCCATGACCAGGTCGGTGGGAACGGCCGGGGTGAGCTTGTAGGCCCACTTGTACAGGTCCATGTTGGCGTGTAGGCAGCCGGGCTGTTCCAGGTCCCGCTGGGTCTCGCGGGTCGGCTGCAGCTCGTTGAGCGGCACGGCCTCGGGGGTGTAGAACCTGAAGGCATCGAAGTGTGTGCAGCGGATCTTGTGTTCCTCCACCACCGCGTCGGTCCCCGCGGAGCCCAGCCGCAGCGGCAGGTATTCGTGGCGGATGCCGTTGTCCGCCGACTTGTAGGCCATGGCCCATTCGTGCAGCCCGAAGCAGGCGAAGTTCCCCGGGCGCGATGCCGTGCCGGCCAGGATGATGGCGGCGAAGCGGATCGCCTCGGCACGGGCGTCGGCGAATGCCGCCAGGTCCACCGTGTAGCCGCGCTCGCCGGATTCCGGGTGGATCGCCTCTTGGTAGAACTTCCAATCCGCTCGTTCTCGGGCTTTATCCCCGGCCAGGACCACACCGGGTCCCGGATGCCAGCGGTAGAGCTGCCCGGGCTTCTGCGTGTAGTAGGTGAAGAGGAAATCCTCGACCGGATGCTTCTGCCGCTTCATCCGGCGCTCGGTGAACGGCTCGCCAAAGCGTTTGGCGCGCGCCTGGTGGGCGGCGGCCGCGGGCAGCCACTGCTCTTGAGGCAGCCAGGTCGGGGTGGAGGGAAGCATTCAACCATTGTCTCGCGCCGGGGCCGGGAAGCAGCAATTTCTGCGGCTTGGATGCCCATTCCCGGTCCGATTGTCAAGCCCTCCGCGCGGTTCTGGGGATAACCAAAAACCGATGCTGACATGCACTCTTGTATCCGAATGGTCGCATTCCGGGTCTTCATTTTGCCGGTCTTGCGGCGTAGAATGGAGATATGTTCGATGAATACCACAAAGGGGATTCGGAAGACGAACCTCCAGGCGAAATCAGTGCGCCGGCGGGTCCAACGCCCCCGGCACCTTCCGCCCTGCCGGCACCGGGACGGAGCCACGAGGACGACATGGCGTTCCTGAGGTTTGTGCGAGACGGCCTGGCGGCCCTGGACTCGGGAGGCACCGCAAGGGAACACCACGAGAAGATCGGCATGGTCGAGGAGATCAAGGGCGCCGCGGCCGGCGCACAGGCCATGTCGGCGACCCTCATGGAGGCCGACGTGGTGGCCCTCAGGACCGAGGCCGGGGTGCGGGGAAACAACCCGGCCTACGGGGTCGGGTCGCAAATCGCGTTGGCCCGCCGGGAATCCCCGGACCAGGGCCGGGCCTTCCTCGGTTTCGCGGACCGCCTGATCGCCGACCTGCCCTTCACCCTCATCGCCCTGCTGCGCGGAAAGATCAGCGAATCCCAGGCGCGGGCTATTGACCGGGAAACCCAGCACCTCCCCTCGGCGCAGCGCGAGGAAATCGATGCCGCCTTGCTGCGCAATCCGGAAGGGCTGAAGGGGCTATGCCCGCGCGCGCTGGTGGACAGGGTCCGCAAGTTCGCCTTCGAATACGACAGCTCCGATTCGCTGGGAAGACTGGAAGAGGCTAGGGCCGGGCGCTACGCGGCCGCGTTCCCGACCCGCGACGGCATGATGCAGCTGGCCGGGCTGCTGCCCGTCGACGACGGACTGGCCGTGCACCAGGCCCTGGACGAGGCGGCCCGGGAGATCAAGGCGGCCGGGGACCCCCGCACCCTGGCCCAGATCCGGGCGGACGTGCTGGTGGACCGGGTCACCGGGAGGAAGCCGGCCGAGGGCGTGAAGGTCGTCCTCCACCTGGTCATGAACGACCGTACCCTCTTTCAGGGCTCCAGCGAACCCGCCCACCTGATCGGCTATGGCACCGTCCCTTCCACCTGGGCCAGGATGGTGGTCGCCGGGCGGGACCCCCAGGACAGGGAACGCTACCGGGGGCTGGTGTCCCTCAAGAGGATCTACACCCACCCGGACACTGGGGCGCTGGTGGCCATGGACTCCAGGTCCCGCCAGTTCCCCACAGCCCTCAAGGACCTGATCAGCATCCGCGACAGGTACTGCCGCACCCCCTGGTGCAACGCACCCATCAAGCATTTCGACCACGTGGTCCAACACAGCCGCGGCGGCCCGACCAGCGAGGCCAATTCGGCCGGCAGGTGTGCAAGTTGCAACCAGACCAAGGAACAATCCGGCTGGGAAGAGCGCGTCGTGGACAGCGGTGGGCGGCACACCATCGAGATCACCACCCCGGTCGGGGCGACCTACACCTCCACCGCACCGCCGCTGCCCGGCACCCCCTGCTGACGCCGGGGATCCGCACCACACACGCGCCATGCCGGGCCCCCGCACGCCCGCCAACGAAAACGGTCCGTGGCGCCGGAGCACGCGATGACGCGTGCCTCGGCGCCACGGACCGCGTGGCGTTTGAAAGCGACCGGGAATTAGCGGCCGGTACCGCCGTAGACGGTTGCTTCGTCCTCGGCATCAAGATCGAAAGCGGCGTGGATCGCACGTACCGCGTCGTCGAGCTTGTTGGCGTCGGTGACAATCGAAATGCGGATTTCCGAGGTGGAAATCATGTCCACGTTCACGCCGGCCTGGTGCAGCGCCTCGAAGAAGGTGAAGGAGACGCCCGGGTTCGAGCGCATGCCCGCACCGATAAGCGAGAGCTTGCCGACGTTCTCGTTGTAGGAGATGGCTTCGAAGCCGATCTCCTCCTGCGCGGAACGCAAGGCTTCCTGGACATGCTTTCCATCGACCATTGGCAGGGTGAAGGAAATGTCCGTGCGACCCGAGCCGGAGGTGGAGATGTTCTGGACGATCATGTCGATGTTGGCGTGGGCGCCGGCAATGACGCGGAAGATCTGCGCGGCCTTGCCCGGGATGTCGGGAACGCCGACAATGGTGACCTTGGCTTCGGAACGGTCGTGGGCTACACCGGAAATGATGGGCTGTTCCAAGGGTTCTCCCTCTTGAATCTTGATCTGGTCATCGGGGCTGGGCAGGACCCAGGTTCCCTCATTGGTGCTGAAAGAGGAGCGCACATGCAGCGGGACCCCGAATCGGCGCGCGTATTCAACGCAGCGCAGGTGCAGGATCTTGGCGCCCGAGGCGGCCATCTCGAGCATTTCCTCGCTGGAAATGGTGTCGATCTTGCGGGCCGCCGGAACCACGCGCGGGTCGGCGGTGTAGATGCCGTCGACATCGGTGTAGATCTCGCACACGTCGGCGCCGAGCGCGGCAGCCAGGGCCACCGCAGTGGTGTCCGAACCGCCGCGGCCCATCGTGGTGATGTCGTTGGATTCCTTGCTCATGCCCTGGAACCCGGCAACGATCGCGACGTAGCCGCGGTCGATGGCGCGACGCACGCGCTGCGGGGAAACCTCGATCACGCGGGCCTTGCCGTGGATGGAATCGGTCATCATGCCGGCCTGCGAGCCGGTGAAGGACGCGGCCTTGGCACCCAGTCCGTCGATGGCCATGGCCAGCAATGCCATGGAGATGCGTTCGCCGGCGGACAGCAGCATGTCCATCTCGCGGGCGGGAGCCTCTTCGGTCAGTTGGCCGGCAAGATCGAGCAGCTCATCGGTGGTGTCGCCCATGGCGGAAACCACCACGACGACTTCGTGGCCGGCGGACTTGGTGTCAATAATCCGACGGGCAACGCGTTTGATGCCTTCGGCATCCGACACGGATGATCCGCCGAATTTTTGGACAATCAGGCTCATGCGTCAGCACACTCCATGGGACGGGAAATAGGTGGACTTCAATCGGCGCAGCCGTGGCCGGCACCGCTTCCATATTAGCCATTGTGATGCACCGGAGCTCCAATGCATGACCGTTCTTGGTCATAAAGCGGGGTTTGGCTGGTCTATTTGCTCGATTGGATATCGCGCAGGTCACCCCGCGTGAAGGAGTGCGGCGAATTGGGGGCCCGAAGAACGCTATTTGGTAACGGAATGGATAAACACGTGACTTGCCTAGTCAGACTGCGTACCTTGGGAGGATCGGGCCCGGGGGAGCCATCGGAACAAGTGCAGGGTGGGATCTCATGGAAACAGCTGTCACGGGCCCGGGCCAAGCGCCGGGGCAACGGCAGGATCTAGGTTTGGGAATCACGGCCACCGGCCTGGCCCGCTCCTTCGGCGCGGTGCGGGCGGTGGAAAACATTGATTTCCATGCGGCGCCGGGAAAAGTCACGGCGTTGATCGGACCCAACGGGTCGGGCAAGACGACATTGCTGCTGATGCTGGCATCCCTGCTGCGCCCGGATGCCGGAAGCATCCGCATCCAGGGCATCGACCCGACGGCAGATCCCCGCGCGGTGCGCGCCGTCCTGGGCTGGATGCCCGACACGCTGGGCTTCTGGGAGTCCCTGACCAGCAGGGAAATCCTCACCACCGTCGCCGCCCTGTACGGGATCGGCAAGGCGCAGGCCAGGGTGCGCGCCGCGGAGTTACTGGAGGTCGTGAACCTCGGGGAGCTGGCCGACACCCCGGCCCGGGTCCTCTCTCGCGGGCAGGCCCAACGGCTCTCGCTGGCGAGGGCATTGGTCAACGACCCGTCAGTGCTGCTCCTTGACGAGCCCGCCAGCGGGCTGGACCCAGGAGCACGCGTGCAACTGCGCTCGCTCGTGCGCCAGCTCGCGGACAGCGGGAAGACCGTGGTGATCAGCTCGCACGTGTTGGTGGAACTCGATGAAATCGCCGACGCGGCGGTGTTCCTGTCCCGGGGCAAAACCGTGCGCAGCCAGAGTCTTGCCGAAGCCGGGGCGCAGAGCCGCGGCTACACCATCGCCAGCCTGGACCTGGAGATGCTGCGCGTCGCCTTGGCGGAAGCCAACTTCGAGGCGGCGTATCGCAGCAACCTGGAAAACGGCGGAGGCAGCGCCAAGCTGAAGCTCACCGGGGAAGTCCAGGCCGCGGAGCTTCTGGGCAGGCTGGCCGGTGCAGGGGTTCCCGTCACGGCATTCGCCCCGACTTCCGGCCTGCTCGAAGAGACCTACCTGAGCCTTGAGGATGAAATGCCATGAGTATCTCCACGTCCCCGCGCGCACGAAGCGCCGCCCCGGCCCTGGGCTACCTTGCGGGCATCCGCACCGTCTTCGGCCTGGAGATCCGGCAGCGGATCCGCAACCGCGGCTGGTACATCATGCTGGGCATTTGGTTCGTGGTGGTCGCCGCCGTCGTGGGCCTTGCAGCCCTGAGCGTCGGGGAAGACGGTTTCGGTGCCGGGCAGGTGATGTTCGAGTTGGTCATCGCGTTCGTCCTCTTCTTCGGCATGCTCATCGCCCCGGCACTGAGCGCCAACTCGATCACCGGGGACCGGGCCAACGGAACCCTGGCGATCCTGCAAAACACGCTGCTCACCCCGGGACAATTGCTCTGGGGCAAGTGGCTGGCCTCGTGGGTGGCGTCGCTGGGGTTCCTGGTGGTCACGATCCCGTTGATCGGCTGGGCGATGACCTACGGAGATGTGTACCTGCCGGCAGCGCCGGTGCTGCTGGGCATGCTGGCGGTCGAACTGGGCATCGTTTGCGCGATCGGGGTCGGGGTTTCTGCGCTGGCCAACCGCACGCTCTTCGCCGTCATGGTCACCTACCTGCTGGTGGCGTTGCTCGGGCTCGGGACCTTGATTGCCTACGGGCTGAGCATGCAGTTGGTGAAGACCGACGTCAATGTCTCCAACCAGGTCTGGCCCGGGACGTACATGAACGGCGATTTCTCGGGGGATTGGGACGAGAACAACTACACCTGCGAATCATGGACGTACGTGCAGGAAACCTTTGCCACCGAACGCATCACCTGGCTGCTGGCGGCCAACCCGTTTGTGGTGGTCGCCGATGCAGCACCGCGGTCCCCGGCCCCGGAGGATTCGTCGATGTTCGCCGAGGCCGGCCCGATGGGGGCCATCAGCGAGGGTGTGCGCTACTCACAGGCGGGCCCGGAATTCCAGATCCCGTGCCTGAACGGGGTCAAGAACACCGCGTTGCCCCCGACTCCCGCGCCGTTGTGGCCGCTGGGCCTTGGCATCCAGGTCCTGTTGGCGGGAGGCATCGTGGCCGCCGGGCGTAACCGCCTCAGGACCCCGGCGGGCAAGCTCGCCGCGGGAACGCGGATCGCCTAGCCGCCCGGCCCCGGACTCGGGGCCGGACGGCCCGGCCAGCGCTAGGCTGGGGCGAAGCGACCAATGAGACGAACCGGCACGAAGGACGGAAAAGCATTGGCAGTCGACGAACCGCAAGGCACCGAAACGGACGGCGACGATGCCGTTCCCGGCGGCGTCCAATCGGTGGACCGGGCGCTGGCGATCCTGGAGATCCTGGGCCGGGACGGAAGCTCCGGAGTGGGCGAGGTCGCCGAGGAACTCGACATCCACAAGTCCACCGCTTCCCGCCTGCTGAGCTCGCTGCTGGCCCGCGGCATGGTGCAGCAGAACACCAACCGCGGGAAATACGAGCTGGGGTTCGGCATCCTGAAGCTTGCCAGCTCCATTCCCGGACGGCTCTCGCTGGTGGGCGAAGCCCGCCCGGTCCTCGAGGGGCTGGCCGAGGAGTACAAGGAAACCGTCAACCTCGCGGTCCTGCGCGAGGAATACGCGGTCAATGTCGACCAGGCCATGGGCCCCTCGACCCTGGCGACATACGACTGGCTCGGCAGCCTCACCCCGCTGCATGCAACCTCCAGCGGGAAGGTGCTGCTGGCGGCCCTGGGGGCCGACGAGCGCGGACGGATCCTGAAGGCCGCCAAGCTTCCCCAGCGCACGGCCAAAACCATCCGCACGCGCACCGCCTTGGAAAAGGAGTTGCTGCAGGTCGTGAAGAACGGCTTTGCGCAGGCCCGCGAGGAATTCGAGATGGGCATCAACTCGGTTGCGGTGCCGGTGCGCAACCACCTCGGGGCGGTCGTGGGGGCCATCAGCATCTCCGGCCCGGCCTTCCGCTTCGACCCGGAAAAGCAGCCCGGCCTGCTCGAGGGTCTCAAGCGGGCCGGGCTGGAGATCAGTGCTTCGCTGGGCTACCCGGACCGCTGACAGCCCGGCCGGGTTCTTCGGTTTGGCGCTTCGGCTCAGTGCTCCGGGACGACCCTTGACTTCCGCTCGTGGCCTGCGCCACTGTTGTCGCACGGGGCGAATGCTGCTGTTCAGTGCGAAATACCGACAGCCGCCGAAAATGCCCCGGCCGAAGAGCCAGCAAGGAGTGAAACAGGATGCACGGCGCCTGCACGCTGACCCAACCGGCCCGTGGATACGCACCGCGGCGTGACACTTCGCCCCCGATCACCGTGTTCCACACCGAGGAGGGCGAGCTTTTCGCCATCGACGACACTTGCACTCACCGGAACTCCTCGATGGCCGAAGGCTGGGTCGAGAACCGCGAAGCCGAATGCCAGCTGCACGCCTCGAAGTCCAGCCTCCGCGCCGGGGAGGTTGACCAGCCCCAGGCCAAGCGCCCGGTGCGGGTCCACGAGGTCACCGTCGTCGACGGCCATATCACGGTCGCCGAATCGGATGCGGCCCCGAACCTCCCGCCGGGCATCAGCCTCGTCGGATAAGGAGCACCACCATGAACCAAGCACCGAACGTCGTGATCATCGGGGCCGGCATCGTCGGCGCGAACCTGGCCGATGAGCTGGCCGTCCGCGGCTGGGCGAACACCACCGTGGTCGAACAGGGTCCCCTGCACCTGGCCGGCGGATCCACCTTCCACGCCCCCGGCCTGGTCTTCCAGACCAACCCGTCCAAGTCGATGACCGAATTCGCCGGCTACACCGTCGAAAAGCTGCTGTCCCTCACGAAGGACGGCGTTTCCTGCTTCAACCAGGTCGGCGGGCTGGAAATCGCCACGACCCCCGCACGCCTCGAGGAGCTGGCGCGCCGGCACGGATTCGCCACCTCCTGGGGACTCGAATCGCGGCTGGTTGACGCGGCCGAATGCAAGCGGCTCCACCCCCTGCTGGACGAGGATGTGGTGCTCGGCGGCTTCCTGGTTCCCTCCGACGGGTTGGCGTCCGCGGCGCGGGCGGTGCAGCTGCTCATCGAGAAGTCCACCGCGGCCGGGGTGCGGTTCCTGGGGGACACGACCGTCACCGGGATCGAGCAGGCCGGCGGCAAGGTCACGGGGGTGAGGATCGGGGACGACACCGTGATCGAGGCCGACATCGTGGTCTCCTGCGCCGGGTTCTGGGGACCTGCCATCGGGGACATGATCGGGATGCGTGTCCCGCTGCTGCCACTGGCCCACCAATACGTCACCACCGACGCGCTGCCCGAGCTCGCCGGGCACAACCAGGGGTCCAACGGGGCCTCCCTGCCGATCCTGCGCCACCAGGACAAGGACCTGTACTACCGCGAGCACGGGGACCGGATCGGCATCGGCTCCTACGCCCACCACCCGATGCCGGTGGACCTGGACTCCCTGGCGAAGGTGCCGTCCGAGAACATGAGCGAGCACGAGATGCCCTCGCGGCTGGATTTCACCGAAGAGGACTTCCTGCCCTCCTGGGAGGACTCGAAGGTGCTGCTGCCGGCCCTGGGCGGCGTCTCGATCGAGGACGGCTTCAACGGCATCTTCTCCTTCACCCCCGATGGCGGGCCGCTGGTGGGTGCGGCCCCGCAGCTGGAGGGCTTCTATGTGGCCGAGGCCGTCTGGGTGACCCATTCGGCCGGCATCGCCCGGGCCGTGGCCGAGTTGCTCATCGACGGGCAGTCATCGGTTTCCCTGCACGAGGGAGAGGTGACCCGCTTCGAGCCGGTGCAAACCACCAAGGACTACATCTCGGAGACGTCCCAGCAGAACTTCGTGGAGATCTACGACATCCGCCACCCGCTCGAGCCCCGCACCTCGCCCCGCGACCTGCGCTCTGCCCCGTTCCGGGCCCGCCTGGAAGAGCTTGGCGCGTTTTTCCTGGAATCCGCCGGCTGGGAACGGCCGCATTGGTTCGAGGCCAACCGGCAGCTGCTGCAGGTGCTGCCCGATCAGTGGCGCTCCCCGGCGCGCGACTCCTGGTCCGGCCGGTTCCACTCGGAGATCTCCGCGGCCGAGGCCTGGCGGACCCGCACCGCGGCGGCCATGTACGACATGACCCCGCTCAAGCGCCTCGAGGTCACCGGGCCCGGCGCCCTGGCGCTGCTGCAGCGCCTGAGCACCGGCAACATCGCCAAGAAGCCGGGAGCGGTCACCTACTGCCTGCTGCTGAACACGGACGGCGGGATCCGAAGCGACGTAACCATCGCGCGGCTGGGGGAGGAACGCTTCCAGCTGGGCGTGAACTCAAACATCGACCTGGACTACTTCACCGTCCAGGCGCGCCGCCAGGCGGCCGCGGACCCGGGTGCCTGGGCGCACGTCAGTGACATCACCGGTGCCACCTGCTGCATCGGGCTGTGGGGGCCGCTGGCCCGCGAGGTCATGGCCAAGGCCAGCGGGGACGACTTCTCCAACGAGTCGCTGAGGTACTTCCGCAGCAAGGAGGTGGTCATCGGGGGCATCCCGGTCACCGCGATGCGGCTGTCCTACGTGGGCGAGCTCGGCTGGGAACTCTATGCCAGCGCCGAGACCGGGCAGCGGCTCTGGGACGTGCTCTTTGCGGCCGGTGCCAAACACGGGATCATCGCCGCCGGGCGCGGGGCATTCAACTCCCTGCGCCTGGAAAAGGGCTACCGCCTCTGGGGCACCGATATGACCCCCGAACACCACCCGTTCGAATCGGGCCTGGGCTTCTCCATCGCCAAGGACAAGACCGGGTTCGTGGGGGCGCAGGCCGTGGAAGTGCTGCGCAACAAGCCCTCGGCGCGGGCGCTGCGCTGCCTGACCATCAACGACGGGACCTCGATGGTGCTGGGCAAGGAGCCGGTGTACGTGGACGGTGCCCCGGCCGGCTACGTGACCAGTGCCGCCTACGGCTACACGGTGCGCACGCCGCTGGCCTACGCCTGGCTGCCGGCCTCCATGATGGAGGGGGACCAGGTGGAGATCGAGTACTTCGGCCGCAGGATTCCCGCGACGGTTGCCGCGGACCCGCTCTTCGATCCGAAGATGGAGCGACTGCGCGGGTAGGAGGCACCCGAAAAACGGGTGCGGAAGGTCAGGACGCGGAGACCGGTTCCTGGGAGGGCGGGGCGGTGCGCACCAGCGGGGCGGCGGGGGCCGGCTGCGCGGTGTTGCGCCGCCCCTCGATGGCGCGGGCCAGGGTGACCTCGTCGGCATACTCCAGGTCCCCGCCCACCGGCAGCCCGGAGGCCAGCCGGCTGATCTTGATGCCCAGCGGGCGCAGCGTGCGCACCAGGTAGGTGGCCGTCGCCTCGCCCTCCAGGTTCGGGTCGGTGGCCAGGATGATCTCGGTGATGCGCTCGTCCCCCAGCCGCGCGATCAGCTCGCGGATGTGCAACTGCTCCGGGCCGATCCCGTTGATCGGGTTGATGGCCCCGCCCAGCACGTGGTACCTGCCGGTGAAGGCGCGGGAGCGCTCGATGGCGATGACGTCCTTGGACTCCTCGACCACGCAGATGATGTCGTCCCCGCGTCGTTCGTCGCGGCAGATCGAGCAGGTCTCCGACTCCGAGACGTTGAAGCACACGGTGCAGAACTTCACCCGTTCCTTGACCACGGAGATGACCTGCGCCAGGCGCTTCATGTCCTCCGCATCCGCCTCGAGGATGTGGAAGGCAATGCGCTGGGCAGACTTGGGGCCGATGCCCGGAAGCCTTCCCAATTCGTCGATCAGTTCCTGGACTGCGCCTTCGTACACTTGGAATCACACTGCCTAATCTTGCTGTTCGCTGCGACTTTGTTGCGTGCACCAGACACTACACACCGGCCCCGACGCTTGGCCCCGGCCGGCGGGCCGTCATCGAGGCCGGTTGGGGCGCTCGAGCACGTTGCCCTGTGCATCGCGTTCCTCGATGACCATGCCCTTGAGGATGCGCTCGATGGCGGGAACACCGATCAACGAGGAATCCTCGATCTCGATGTCGTCGTCGCTGGGGACGAACTCCGTCTCTTCCAATTCTACCGGTGCAACCGGGGCCGGGCGCTGCTCCGCAACCGGCGTTGGCCGCGGGCGGGCGAAATCCGGGGCGTCGTCCGGGTTGCCCCAGGCACCGGCCGACGGATCGGTGGTGATCGGGGCATGCACGGGAGCCGGGTGCGAATCGGTGATCCCCGCGGCGCGGTTCATCAGGCGCTGGTAGCGGCTGAGCTTGCCGCCGTTGGCGGGCACCGGGGCCCCGGGTTCCTCCGCCGCCGGGACGGGAGCCGGAACCGGCATGCCCCAGGTGGCGGCCGATGCGCCGGGGGGAGGGGCGACCGGGCGGTCGGCAGCACCCAGGGACGGTGCCGGGGCCACGTAGCCCTTGGGCGTGGCCGGGGGCGGGGCCGCGGGCAATGAGGTCCCGGACGCTGTTGAAGGATCGTCCTCGACGGCGGGTGAGGCAACCGGGGTTCCCAGGTCCCCTTCCCAGTCGGGCACCGGCACGGAGGAAGCATCCCAATCGCCGCCGCCGTCATCCCACGGTTCGGAATCCCAGGCGGGTTCCGGTCCGAAGCCCGGGTCCTCGGAGGAGGCGTCCGGGATCGGGGGCTCGGCCGCCGGGGGCTGGGTGGGTGCCGCAGGCGCGGCTGCGGGCTGCGCGGCAACAGGCTCCTGGACGACAGGTTGCGGTGCCGCCGGTTGCTGAACGACCGGCCGCGGTGCCGCCGGTGCGGCCGACACCACGGAGGGTGCGGCGGGCGCGGCCTGGACGGCAGGGGCCGGTGCGGCGCCCCAGCCGGGTTGGCTGGGAGCGGGCGCACTGGAAGGGGAAGGGGCGGTGTGCTGCTGTGGTGCGGATTCAGCTGGACCAGTGGTCACCGCCGGCTCGGGCCGGCGATCAACTTTTGGGCCAGAACCACCCGCGGGTGCGGAGCCTCCCTCTGCGATGACCAACTCTATGTTCACGCCGAGCACCTTCTGGATGCTCTGGCCCAGGATCGCAACGTTGTCCGCCCGCGCGGTGAATGCGGTCATGGCGCCGGTGTGCGCGAAGCTCACGGTCAGCGTGCGGCCGTCAAAGCCGGTGACCGAGGCATTCGGCGCCACCATCATCCAGACAAACCGCTTGTTGCTCTTGAGCTCTTCCAGGATGTCCGGCCAGGCACGGCGGAACATTTCCACCGATCCGGCGCCGCCGGAGTGCGCTGCCGGGCCTTGGCCCTGCTGCGGCTGTGCGGCCGGTGGCTGCTGCTGCCGTGGTGCCTGGTTTTGCTGTTGCTGCTGCGGAGGAATCTGGCCCTGCGGCTGCCCCTGCTGTTGCTGGGTTGGGGCCGGCTGCTGTTGGGGTTGCCGCCCGGGGGCCTGCTGCTGAGGCTGGCTCTGCTGCTGCGCGGCGAATTGCTGCGCATTCTGCGGCCGCGGGGCAGCCTGTTGCTTTTGCGCGGCGCGCTGCTCGGCCACGGCACGTTCCTGCGCGGCACGTTCCTGGGCCTCGCGTTCCTGCGCGGCTCGCTCGGCGGCGGCGCGCTGTTCGGCGGCAGCCCGTTCCTGGGCGGCACGCTCTGCCATGGCCTGCTCGGCCGCGGCGCGCTCCTTGGCGGCCTGCTCTTCCTTGACCTTCTTGGTGAAATCCGCCATGGCTTGGTTTTGCTGCAGCGGTGCGGGTTCGGGTGCCGGTGCCGCGGGCTCGCCCTCGGTTTCCGGCGCGCGATCGGGCAGGATGCTGAACGGCGGCACATTGGCAGGTGGGTGCACCGGAGTGCCTTGGGAGGGTGAAACCGGCTCGGTGACGGGGTTGGCGGGCCCCTCGGGCACCGGCCCCCAGGTTCCGCCCCAATCGGGGGAGTGCCCGGCCGGTTCCTCGGCGGCCGGAGCTTCCGCAACGGGGGTTTCCTCCACGGGCGCAGACGGGGCCGGCGCCGCCGATGTTTCCGGTGCGGGTGCAGCGGCGGCGGGAGCGGTCGAAACCGGCGCTTGGGAGGGCTCGTCGACCGGCTGGACCACAACCTCCGCTGGCGCTGCTTCGCTTGCAGCCGGGGCGGCGGGGACTGCCGGCGCTTCGGCGGCGCCGCCTTCCTTCTGGGCCCGTGCCGCACGCAGGGCCTCGCGGACCGCGGCCGCACCCTGGCCCGAGGATTCGCCCTCGAAGCCGGCGGTGGAACCGGGATGGCCCGGCTGGCCGGAGTCGCCGGCCGGCATCGGTGGAAGATCGTCGCCGGCGTAGGCTAGGCGGCGTTCAATCCGGTCCATGCGCGCATTGAAACCACGTTCGGTGGCGTCCGAGGCCGGCAGCAGCAGTCGGGCGCAGAGCAGCTCGAGGTGCAGGCGCGGCGACGTTGCACCGGTCATCTCGGTCAGGCCCGCGTTGGTGACGTCGGCCCAGCGGCTGAGCTCGGCCTGGCCGAGTCCCGCGGCCTGGGCCTGCATGCGGTGGAGCTGGTCCTCGGGCAGGCCGCGAATGATCTGGGCGGCGTTCTCGGGAACCGCGCGCACGATGATCAGGTCGCGGAAGCGTTCGAGCAGGTCTTCGACGAATCGCCGCGGATCGTGCCCGGTCTGCACCACGCGGTCCACGGCGGCAAAAACGGTCGCGGCGTCGCCGGCGCCCAGTGCGTCGACGACGTCGTCGAGCAAAGTGGCGTGGGTGTAGCCAAGCAGCGACACCGCCAGCTCGTAGTCCAGGCCGTTGGGCCCGGCACCGGCGATCAGCTGGTCAAGCACGGACAGCGAGTCGCGCACCGACCCGCCGCCGGCGCGGATGACCAGCGAGAGCACGCCGGGGGCCACGGAGACGCCCTCGGCGGTGCACAAGTACTCGAGGTACTTGATCAGCGGCTCTGGCGGGACCAACCGGAACGGGTAGTGGTGGGTGCGCGAGCGGATGGTGCCGATGACCTTGTCCGGCTCGGTCGTCGCAAAGATGAACTTGATGTGCTCCGGCGGCTCTTCGACGATCTTCAGCAGGGCGTTGAAGCCCGCCGAGGTGACCATGTGGGCCTCGTCGATGATGAAGATCTTGTACCTGTCGCGCACCGGGGCGAATGTCGCGCGCTCGCGCAGGTCGCGGGCGTCATCGACGCCGCCGTGGGAGGCCGCGTCGATTTCGATCACGTCGAGGGAACCCGGGCCGCCGCTGGCCAGCTCGATGCAGCTGGGGCAGATGCCGCACGGGGTTGGCGTTGGGCCCTGGGCGCAGTTTAGGCAGCGGGCCAGGATGCGGGCGGACGTGGTCTTGCCACAGCCGCGCGGACCCGAGAAGAGATAGGCATGATTGACCCGGTTCTTTTCCAGGGCAGTCATCAGCGGCGTGGTGACATGTTCCTGCCCGATCACGTCCGCAAAATTGTCTGGACGGTAGCGACGGTAAAGAGCTGTACTCACGAGGGCCACCCTATCGGTTTTCCTGATGCATGCGCACCCGGATCGGTTGTGAAGACCCACGGTTGCGTGGGCAGCAGTGCTGGATCGAAGGCCGCCAACGCAGCGGACAGCGAGTCGCCGGGCAGCCCCAACGAGGCGAGGATCATGGCGCGGGCCGCCGCGGCGTCGATGCCCACGCTGGCAAGCCGGCCCAGGGTCACCGACCCGTCGCGCTTGGCCAGGCGCTTGCCGGCCGCATTCAGGGCCAGCGGAACATGGGCGTAGGCCGGAGGTTCGGCGCCGAGCAGCCGGGCCAGGTAGGCCTGCCGCGGGGCGGAGGAGAGCAAGTCGTCGCCGCGGACCACCTGGTCGATGCCTTGGGCCACGTCGTCGACGACCACTGCCAAGTTGTAGGCCGGGACCCCGTCATTGCGCAGCACCACGAAGTCGTCCACGACCCCGGTGTATTGGCCGTGCAGCACGTCGGTGACGGTGAAGGTTTCCGCCTCGGTGCTAAGCCGCCAGGCTGCCGGCCGCAGCCCGCGCTTGGCGGCGCGTTCGGCCTCGGTGAGATCCCGGCAGGTCCCGGGATAGGTGCCGGGTGCGGCGTGCGGGGCGCTGGAGGCCTCGGCAATGTCGCGCCGGGTGCAGAAGCACTCATAGAGCAGGCCGCGGGCCCGCAACGAGCCAAGGGCCTCGGCATAGAGGTCGGAGCGCTCGGACTGCCTCACGATCTCTCCGTCCCAGGTGAGCCCAATGGCGGCGAGGTCGGCAAGCTGGAGTTCCTCGGCGCCGGCACGTGCACGGTCGAGGTCCTCGACGCGCATGAGGAATCCGCGTGAGGTGGAGCGGGCGAAGAGCCAGGCCAGGATCGCGGTGCGCAGGTTGCCCAGGTGCAGTTCTCCCGAGGGGCTGGGAGCGAACCGTCCGGAACCCATGGACCTACTCCCTTTCGACTCCCGGATTCGAGGTGCTTGGGTCAACACTCAATGCGGGAAAATAGTAAAGGCCCCTCATGCACCTGCCAGAGCCCATCTACCCTTGCTACCTTCCGGTCCTGGGGGAGTTCAACAGGATGACACCACATGAGGGGCCGTCAAATAGTCTACCCGAGACAGGGCCCAGGCCCGAAATCCGCATGCGTCGGTCGGCTCACGTATTCCTGCTTTCACGGCTCGGGGGAGTCGTCGCCGATCCCCGGGATCTTCTCTGACTCGTTCCAGCCCAACAACCGCTTGGCCTGCGCATTGATCGTGGTTCCGGGAAGCATCAGCTGGATCGGCGGTGATTCGGGGCCCAGGGGGCGGGGGTACAGCAGCCCGTCGGGCAGCTCCAGCTGCGTCAGGCCGTGCGGGGTGCGCCATTGCAGTGACCCGTTGCCCAGGTATACCGCCTGCCAGCCCAGCACATGCTTGTAGATCTGGTGCCGCTTGCACAGCAACTGGGCATTGCGCGCCGAGGTTCCGCCACCGGTTGCCCAATCGTCGATGTGGTCGAACTCGGAGAGCTCCGGGGCCCGCCGGCACCCGGGAAACCGGCAATGCTCGTCGCGCACCCGCAGGAAATCACGCAACGCCTTGGAGGGTTTGTAGCGCTTGCGGCCCAGGTCCAGGACGGAACCGGTCCACGGGTCGGTGAGAATGGGCCGCAGCGACGGCGCCGCGGCGGCCAGCCGCACCGCGACACCGATCGGTATGGGTCCATACCCCTCAAGGTTGGCGGTCCCGCGTTCCGGGTTGGCCAGCAGCTCCAGCGCCGGGATTGTCAGCCCCACAAAGGGCGGAGGCTTCTTCGTGGGCTGCCCGGGCCAGCCCTCGAGCAGCGAATCCCTGAACACGTCGGCACGCAGCTGGCCCAGCGCCCGGTCCGCTTCGCCCGGGAGCAGCAGGTTGGCGTGAACGGAGACGGTGTTGTAAATGGCCAGCACGTCCTCGGCGGGCAGGTAGGCCTGCAGCACCGCCATCCCGTCTTCTTCGGGCCACCACGCCAGCGAACGCCCCGTCTCCGCCCGCGACCTGCGGTCCGCGGCCGGTTCCGGATGCATGCGCTCACGGGTGCGCTTGATGCGCAATGCCATGGCCGCGTCGGAGGCTGTGGTGGCGGTGGGAAGCAGGCTCGCCTCGATCTGTTGGGCCGTTGCGCGTGGGATTCCGCGGGTCTGTTTCACAAGCGCGGCGGCTGTGCGTGAGGTGATGGAGCCGCTGTACAAGGCGAAGAGGGAGGCCTCGTGCACGGTCCGCAGGCCTTCGGCGGTGGCCAACCTGTTGAAGGTGGAATGCTCCGAGGTCCTGGTGACCAGGGCGGCCTCGGCCACGAAGGAGGACCGGTTCAGGTCCTGGTCCAGCCGGGAGAGCGGGTAGCCGTGTTCCTCGATCTCCCGCTTGTAGTCAAAGAGCGTGGGGTTCTCCTCCGACAACGGGGTGGGCATGCCGCGCTGCACCATCTCGGAGGTGTCTGCCAGCAACGTGGACTCCAGCCCGTCGACCATGGCGCGGATCCGGCTTAGCTCGCCCAGCTGGTTCAGGCCCTGTGCCGGCGTGCGCGGGGAATGGGTTGATGTGAGCTTCGCTACTGCCCGCATGAGGGGGTTCCGCGCCAGGAAGGTCTCCACAAGGGTGCTCCAGATGCCATCCATTCCGGCATAGTAACGAGACCCGGCAGGCGGCACGCCACCTCCCTCGGGCCCTGGATTGCTCTGGTGCGCCGCAAATTTTCCCATGTTCAAGTTCAACCCGGTACGGACTTTCCCGCTCCCGGACCCGGCCGGGCTGTGGAGTGCGGCAGGGGCCATCCAGGGGTGTGCGGGAAAGGGCTTGCGGTTGCGACAAGAACCTTTTGGGGACGGGCTTCGAGCGTCGATTAGTTGTCACCGAAATTGTCCGCTATGCTGGAACCTGCTCTTTGGAGCAAGCTGGAGGATTCGCCTAGCGGCCTATGGCGCACGCCTGGAACGCGTGTTGGGTTCACGCCCTCGGGGGTTCAAATCCCCCATCCTCCGCGGATACGGTATCGGTCTTGACTTGAGAAATCTCGTCAAGGCCGATTTCGTTTAAGCTGCACCACTTGATCGGGAAATCGTTAGACTAACGACCAGTGCATTGGCGAAAGTTGATGGCGCCAATCAAACGTAGCTGAAAAGGTGAATGAGTTGGCCGAACGCCGAATCGCAGTGGTCGTGGAAGACGACGCCGACATCCGTGGACTGCTCGAGGTTGTCCTGCAACAATCCGGGTTTGAGGTCCATTCCACGGACTCGGGGGTTACCGGCATGGAAATGGTGGAGTCCCACCATCCCGATCTGGTCACCTTGGATATCGGTTTGCCGGATATCGACGGATTCGAAACCGCCCGCCGGATCCGCAGCGTCTCCGACGCGCACATCCTGATGCTCACCGCACGGTCCGACGAGATCGACACGGTCCTGGGGCTGGAATCAGGTGCCGACGAGTATGTCACCAAGCCGTTCCGCCCTCGTGAGCTGCGTGCCAGGGTCGACGCAATCATGCGCCGGCGCACCAGCCTCAACAGCACAGCACACGACGCCACGCCCGGTGAAAACCGACCTGCGGCCCAGGCCCAGGACCAGGCGGCCACCGACGAGGCCCACCTACGAAGCCTCAACGGATTGGTGATGAACGTGGCCACCTACTCGGTCCATGTTGACGGGGAAGCAAAAGTCGTCACGCCGACGGAGTTCACGCTGCTCGAATCACTCCTGGGTGCGAAGGGCCACATCCGTACCAAAACCGACTTAGTGAGGCGGTTGCGCAACGAGGATTCCGATGCCGGTACCTACGTCTCGGCCTCCGATGAGCGGTCCGTGGAGGTGCATGTGGGGAATCTGCGGCGCAAGCTGGGAGACTCCGCCCAGGAACCGCGCTGGATTGAAACCGTGCGCGGGGTTGGTTACCGCGCGGTGGCTAGGCGTTAGCCGACCCTAGATATGCCTTGAGCGCGCACTCGGCAAATCCGGGTTCGCCCAACACCGCAAGGATCGTGCTCCCTGCCCGCTCGATGCGGCCAATGAGTTCGCCCTGGGTGTCCCGCTGGTCGTCCCTGAAAGCGTCATGGAGGAGAAAGGCCAGCCAGGCCAGGCCATGGGCGCCGGCCATGGTTGCCGCGGACTTCAAGGAGAGCGCGGCATCCTGTCCCGCTGCTCGGTCGTGCAAGGAATGAGCCTGGTTCAACCGTGTGATTCGCAGGGGCAGAAGCGTCTTGAACTGGGCAATGAACTCGTCGACGGATTGCGGCCCCAGTTCCGAGCACAATTTTCCCAGGGTTCGCGTACACACCGCGTCGTCTGGGGAAATGGGCAGGAACCTCATGGTCCCATCATGCTCCGCGAAGCTCACGAACGGGCCCCAAAATCGCTCAAGACCACCTCAAGGAAGTCTCCAAGATTTTTGAGGATACTGTGCGGCAATATTGCCTGCGATTGGACGAGAAATTGATGTTGTCAAGGAATAGTGTTGATTGCTGGAGGATCGGGGGAACCCGCGCCGCCGGCAACGGGGAAAGTGATGAGTTCCCGAATACCAATTCAAGGTTCTTCACTCGCATCATGGGGGCGTGAGTGGAACTCGACGAACCTGGCAAAGTGTGAGTTAGAGGTGCACCTCGAACTCACACTTTGTTTTTAAGCCACAGTTTCAGCGGCGAGAATCCGGGTGCACGGACGGAAAGCCCAGCGGGCGGACCGAGGATCCCGTGCCGGAGTCCGGGGACTTGCGCGGCAAGGTGACGGTCATGGTCGTTCCCGCGCCCAGCTTGCTCTCGGCCGTGATCTTCCCGCCATGGGCATCAACCAGCTCCTGGCTTATTGCCAGTCCAAGACCGACACCAGGCAGCCCGGAGCGCCTGGCCCTGTCGGTGCGGAAGAAGCGGGTAAAGAGGCCCTGGAGGTCCATATCGGACATCCCGTGCCCGGTGTCGATGACCCGGAGCGAGATCTCCTTGTTGTTGCAGTTCATCTCAACCGTGACGGAGCCCCCCGCGTCGGTGTACTTGATGGCATTGGACACGAGGTTGTCCACCACCTGTCCCAGTCGCAACGGATCTCCCAGCACGGCCTCGTGGCAAAGGTTTCCCTCGAGCAACGCGATCCCCGCCGTTTCGGCACGCGGGTACAGGGACTCGATCTGGGCGTGGATGACCGCTCCGAGGTCCATGGCGACAATGTTGACCTGGTGGTGCCCGGCTGCCGCGGCGAGCAGGTCGTTGACCATCTGCAGCATCCGCTCGGAAT
This sequence comes from Arthrobacter sp. UCD-GKA, assembly GCF_001863355.1. NCBI lineage: Bacteria > Bacillati > Actinomycetota > Actinomycetes > Micrococcales > Micrococcaceae > Arthrobacter > Arthrobacter sp. UCD-GKA. Next base: position 229,940 of record NZ_MOLR01000005.1, read on the forward strand.
TCCGTGAGATCACATCCACGGAGTGCTTTTGGGAGTGGTTCAGGCCGGCATCGTCCTGGAGCAGTTCGAGATAGCCCAGGATCGAGGTCAGCGGGGTGCGAAGTTCGTGGCTCACGTTGGCCAGGAAGCGGTCGCGGGTCTTTGAAGCCTCGATCAGCGGGGTGATGTTCTTGAACATGGTCACCGCCCCGTCGTAGGCACCGTCTTCCCCAAAGAACGAGCGGGCCGAGGTGGACAGGTACATGGGGTTGGAGAGCGGACCCATCGCAAATAGTTCGTCGGTGAATTCCTCTTGGCGGATCGCACGGATGACCGGCCGGTCATGGGGATCCAGCAGCTTTCCGGCCGGCTCGTAGTCGGGGGAGACTGCGCGTATCAGCAGCTGGGACTCGTTGGGGTTGGGATTATCCTCCGGGGTGGCATGCCGGTGCTGGAAGCGCTGGACGTCGTTCATGAACACGTCGTGGCCGTCGCGATCCACCACTACGACGCCGACGTTTGCCGCATTGAGCACGGCGTTCAGCAGGTGGGTCTGCCGTCTGCTGGTGGCCAGGGTTTCGCGCAGCTGCCGTTCGGCCAGTGTGGCGTTGTGTGCGGCGATGACAGTGGTGGTGGCCAGGGCCAGGATGGCCAGGGGGACGAGCATCGGCTTGGCCATGGTCTCCAGCGAGAAAGAAACGTGATGGTGCCACAACTGCAGCCAGGTCGCGGCCAGCGGCACGACGAACGAAAGCAGCAGCGTCGTGCGCGGGATGACCCCGGACCAGGCAAACCAGAAGACCGGGAAGGCAATGAACAGGCTGACCCCGGTGAGCCAGGGATAGGCGCCGATCGCCATCAGGGTTGCCGCCACCAACCCGAGCGCGGGGATCGAGAGATACGATTGCGGGCCGAGCCGCGTCCAGGGGACGGTCCAGGCCAGCACGCTGTTGAGCAACGTCAGCAGCACCCCGGCCACGAAATGCCCGTCCCCATAGATTTCCCTGGGGGCCGTGATTGCCGCCAGGATGCAGGCAATGGCCACCGCCAGCAGCATGGGTGTTTGCGACCAGCCGGCCTTCCGTTGCAAGGGAAGGTCGGCAAACGGGACGCCCTTGGTGACAAGCCGGGAGATCAGCGACGGCAACCGGGCTCCCGTGTGGCGCTGCCGGCCCGTATTCGTGGCACTCATAGGTACAGCATAGGTTCCGCCCCGGCCTGTCCGCGGACTTGCGGCCAGGCCACGCAGGATGAGGACGGCCAAGTCACCCGTTGCATGCCCGCATTCGGAAGGTCTACTTCACCAGGTCCGGGTAGTGCGCCTTGGCGGTCTGCGGGTGGGCGCGGAGCCAGCCCTTGAGGACGTTGGCGCCGTAGGAAGCCAGCATCGGGTTCTGCGGGTCGTCGGAAACGCCGCGCGCATCGGAGGCAAGCTCTGCAGGCAGCGGCACGGTGTTGATGACCGAGTCCAGGCGCGGGGAGTAGAAGAAGGGGACCGAATAGCGGTCCACCCCCGCCGGTGGGGCGGTGACCCGGTGGATGGTGGCCATCAGGTAGCCGTTGGTGGCGACCTCGAGCATTTCGCCGATGTTGACCACCAGCGCGCCCTCGATCGGCTCGACCTCGATCCACTCGTCCTGGCCGTAGGGCTGGACCTGGAGCCCGCCAACCGCGTCCTGCAGCAACAGGGTGATGAAACCGTAGTCGGCGTGCGCTCCGACGCCCTGGGTTCCGGCACCGGGGACGATCCCGCCACCGACGTAATGCACCAGCTTGCCCATCCAGGCCGGGGTCTCGGCGAAGGGCTCGTCGAAGTATTCCTGGGGCAGGCCCAATCCGACGGCCAGTGCGGAGAGCAGCTCGGCACCGACGCGGTTCATCAGCGTTGCCCATTCCATGGCGACGGCTTCAAGCTTCGGGAACCCGGCAGGCCACTGGTTCGGGCCCTGCAGGTTCAGGTAGGGCGCATCGGCCGGCACTTCGGCGAGGACCTCGCGCTCGGGCCCGTAATCGATTTGTTCACGCGAATCGGCACGGCCGCGGGTGATTTCGGCACCCAGCCGGGTGTAGCCGCGGAACTGTGCCGAGGTGCGGTTGTCCAGTTCCAGCTTCTGCTCGACGGGCAGGGCGAAGAACTCAGCCAGGGTCTTGAGCAAGTTCTGCGTCGTGCCTTCGCCGGCGCCGAAGCCGGTGATCTGGAAAAAGCCCACGCGGTGGGCGGCGTCGCGCAGGGCCGTAATGAAACCTTCATCAAAACTGCCATCGGCGCGACGTGCGGTAGACATGTCTAGGACCGGAACGGTGGTGAGAACTGTACTCATGAATCAAGAATGCACCCGGTCGGCTGGTTTGTGACAGCGCAGGTTACGTCCCGTTCCGTAGTGTGAATCCATGCGTCGGGACCCTTGACGCCGGCTGTGAAAACGCCTACAAAATCCGCGACTCGCACAAAAAACCGTGGATCGGCCCAATTGTCGCTAGAAGTTTCCTAAGCTGGTCAAGTGATCTTCAAATCTGTCGGCGATTCGCGCCCATACCCGGAACACGGCTACGTCACCCCGAAGGACTGGTCTTCCGTTGCGCCCATGCAGGTGCGCCTTGACGAGTTGGTGACCACCAAGAGCACCTTGGACCTGGCCGCGTTGCTGGCCGAGGACTCCACGTTCTTCGGGGACCTGTTCCCGCATGTCGTGCAGTGGAAAGGCACCCGCTACCTGGAAGACGGACTGCACCGCGCCGTCCGCACGGCCCTGCACCAACGTTCGATCCTGCACGCCCGCGTGCTGGTGCTGGAAGACTAGGGGCGACCTTGGCGCGCAACACCGATCCAAATGATTGGCACGGCCACCGAATCATCTCCGAAGACCAGTTGGCGAGTCCCGAGTTCACCACGGATGCCAGGATCAAGAAGCGGCGCACCATCCGCCACGGAATCATCCTCACGTTCATCCTGCTGGTCCTGATCGCATCCCTGGTACTGGCCTACATGGTCAACACCCGGTCGCTGATCATCGATGCGCTTGAGCCCAAGCCGGTTGCCGAGGCCCCGGTTGCGGTGAACGAGGCCTGCCCCACCACGAAGTTCAACTATGTCGACCCGGCCAAGATGAAGGTCAACGTCATGAACGCCACGCAGGTTTCCGGCCTGGCCGGTGCCACGGCAACGAAGCTGAAGAAACGCGGATTCAAGGTCGGTGACGTGGGCAACGCGCGCCTGTCCAACGTCGAGGTGGTGGGCGCCGTGACCTCCGGGCCCGACGGCTACGCCCAGGCCATGACGGTGCAGCGAAACATCAAGGACCTGACCTACGTCTACGATCCCAAGCGCCCGGGGGCGACCGTTGACGTGGTTGTTGGCACCAAGTACAAGGACCTGGTCAAGGAAAAGTCGGTCAACAAGAAGCCCGGGAAGCTTGGGTGCACCCCGCCGAAGCCGAAGGACGATGCAAAGACGTCGACGGCCCCGGAAAAACCGGAACCGTCGACGGAGCAGAAGGACAAATAGGGGATTAGTTGCAACCCTCGGGACCGCACGCCTCACCGTCGGGTGAGGGTGTGCCGAGCATCTGCAGGGACTCGCCTCCGATTTCCTTCCAGACCTGGTTCAGGGCCTGTTCGAAGACCTCCGACGGCTGGGCACCGGAAATCCCGTACTTGTCCTCCAGGACGAAGAACGGCACTCCGCTGACACCCAGCTCGCGGGCACGCACACCATCTGCCCGCACCGAATCGGCGTACTTGTCGCCGGCGAGCACCTCGGCTGATTCCGCCGGGTCGAGGCCCACGGAATCGGCAATGCCCTGGAGCGCCGCGCTGCTGCCTGTGTCCACGCCCTTCTCGAAATGGGCCGACAGCAGGGCTTCCTTCATCTCGTTGCCGAGGTTGCGTTCCTTGGCCAGGGCCAGCATGCGCAAGGCGGTGAAGGAGTTGGCCGGACGCAATGCCTCGAAGTCGTAGTCCAGGCCTTCCCCGGCTGCCTGGGCGGTGACATGCTCAAGCATCCCGGCGACCTGCTCGGCGGGCATGCCCTTGGCCTTGACCAGGTAGTCCACTTCGCTGCCTTCGTAGTGGTCGGGCAATGAGGGATCCAATTGGAACGCATGCCATTTCACGTCGACCTTGTTCCCAAAGGGAAGGGCCGCAACGGCCTTCTCGAATCGGCGCTTGCCAATGAAGCACCAGGGGCAGGCAATGTCGGAATAAATGTCAACGCTCAAGCGGGTCTCAGTCATATCAGGGGCAACAGACGAGCCGGGGCGCGTATTCCCTGCAACCTTCGGGCCACAGAGGGGTATTCGTCACCAACCACCGATCGGCGCTGGATGCCGCTGCCCCTACCTGAAGCGACGCCGGCTTCGGAATCCCGGGCCCGGGAGATTGGCGGCTGGGCTGCCGCCCGGCTGGAAATGCAGGTGCGTGAATTGAATTCCCCTGGCGGAATGGATCGCCAAAATGCAAGAGGACCCCGGGACCACTCATTGAGCGTCCGGGGTCCCGCCAGCGCAACAGGGAAGTCCTGTCCGTTAGTGCGAGTCGGCCGACACGTATTCGCGACCGGTCTCGTCGACCAGCTCGGCGCGTTCGTGGCCCTTGCCGCGGACCCAGACCTTGTAGGCAACAAACAAGAGCACGATCCACACCAGGCCGACCACCATGGCAACCCGGGTTGCAGGGATCACGCCCAGCAGCACGATCACAAAGCCCATGAAGGCAAGAGCCGCATAGGATGCCGCAGGCCACCAGGGCGAAGGGAACTCGGACGCCGGGAGATTCTCCCGCGCAATGGTTCGCTTCATGGAGATGTGCGAGAGCAGGATCATGACCCACACGAAGACCGTGGCGAACGTGGCGATCGAGGCGATGATCAGGAACAGCGACTCGGGCAGCACCGCGTTGAGCACCACTCCGGCTAGCAGCACGATGCCCATGGTCAGGACCGTCATCCACGGCACCCCGTTGCGGGAGATCTTGGCGAAGGAAGCCGGGGCGTGGCCCTGTTGGGCCAGCCCGAACATCATCCGTCCGGCGCCGAAGATGTCGGAGTTGATCGCGGAGATCGCGGCGGTGATGACCACGGCGTTGAGGATGTGCGCGGCCGCGGGGATGCCTAGGTTGTCGAAGATCTTCACGAACGGGCTGCCCTCGGAACCGATCTGGTTCCACGGGTAGATCATCATCAAGATGCCCAGGGTGCAAACGTAGAACAGCAGGATACGCACCGGCACGGTGTTGATCGCCTTGGGGACCACCGACTTGGGGTTCTCGGCCTCGCCTGCCGTGATGCCGATGGTCTCGATGCCGCCAAAGGCAAACATCACGATCGAGAATGAGGCCAACAGGCCCCAGAATCCGTTGGGGAAGAACCCTCCGGCGGCCAACAGGGTGCCGAGCCCGGGGTTTGCCTCGGCGGGCAACCCGAAGCCGAAGAGCACGATCAGCACGCCTCCGGCGATCATCGCGATGATGGCGGAGACCTTGATCAGCGAGAGCCAGAACTCCGTCTCGCCAAAGACCTTGACCTTCATCATGTTCAGCGCGGCTATGAAGAAGACCACGGCCAGGATCCAGATCCAGCGCGGCACATCCGGGAACCAGAAGCCCATGTAGATGCCGAACGCGGTGACGTCCGCGATGGCCACGATCGCCATCTCGAAGGCAAAGGTCCAGCCGGTGATGAACCCCGCGAACGGGCCCAGGTACTTGGAGGCGTATTGGCCGAAGGACCCGGAGACCGGGTGCCGCACCGCCATCTCGCCCAATGCCCGCATCACCATGAAGACGGCGGCACCGCCGATCATGTAGGCCAGCAGGACCGCCGGTCCGGCGGACTGGATGGCGGATGCGGAACCGTAGAACAATCCGGTGCCGATGGCCGAGCCAAGGGCCATGAATCGGACGTGGCGGACATTCAGGCCGCGGGCAAGCGCCTGGGCAAATTGGGGCACGGAAATAAACCTTCGGTTGGAAAGGGGGCTTATCCAATGATAAGTGGGCAACCCGAATCGGTAGTGGTTCGGTGGCGTGGATCACCCGACAGTCCGGCGTGCCCGTGGACCGGTGAAAAACCTGGAAACGCGGCCCGAGTGCGTCGATGCGGCGCGGTTTGGGCTCGTCAATAGACTGGGTGGGAGCCGGAAGCGATCTTGCGCGCACGCCGGACCCATGATTTTGAGGGTGTCCCAGCCTGGAGCGTTGCTTTGCGCCGGGGCACGGATGAGGAGAATACACGTGGCGCGGTCTTTGGGATGGCGGGGAATCGCCTATGCCAGTGGACTAACCGCAATTGCCGGATTCGTGGATGGCGTGGCATTCATCCACTTCGGGGGATACTTTGTCTCGTTCATGAGCGGGAACTCGACGCGTTCCAGCGCTGGACTCGCAGAAGGAAACTACTTCGAATGGGCGTTGGCCATCGGTCTGGTGGCCAGCTTCGTTCTGGGCGTGGCCGCGGCAACCCTGGCCAGTCAGGTGCCTTCCGTGCACCGGCGCGGAGCGGTGCTCTCGGTGTCGTCGGTCTTCCTGGTGGCCGCCGCCCTGACCACGCTCGGCTCTCTCCATGCCGTATGGACAGCGGTCTTGATGGCCATGTCCATGGGGGCGATCAACGCGACCTAMACGCGCCGCGGCGAAGTCAGCGTGGGATTGACATACATGACCGGGGCCCTGGTGAAGATGGGGCAGCATCTGGCTGCGGCACTGGTCGGCGGACCCAAGTGGGCGTGGCTGCCATACGGCGCGCTCTGGGCCATGATCACGCTGGGCTCCTTCGTCGGGGCATTCCTCTACCTGCAGGTGGGGCTGCTGATCCTGTGGGTGGCCGCGCTGGCACTGGTGTTGTGGACGGTCGTCGCGTTCGTGCGCGACAGCCCGGGGCGGATTTTCCGCATCCGCCGGTGACTAGACGGCATTCCCCCGGGACCCGCGCGCGTGGCGGCCGTGGACCTGGAAGTACATGCCGATGCCCAGGACGGAAAGCACCGTCAAGGCACCGAACATGCCGGTGTATCCCAGGTGGGGGATGACCAGGCCCAGTGCCACCGGACCGAAGCCGATCCCGACATCCAGCATGAGGAAGAACGTGGAGGTGGCAATGCCCAGCTCGGCCGGAGGCACCGCGTTCACGGCAATGGCCTGCGCACAGGGCATCAGCGCGCCGAAGCCGAGGCCGGTCAGAGCGGCTGCCGAGACGACGCTCAGGTTGCTGGGGTCGAAGGCCAGCGCCGCCATGCCCAGGGCGAAGATGACCAGCAGCGGATACATGATGGCGTTGTCGCCCCGCCTGTCCTGGATGCGCCCGGCAAAGAGCCGGGAAACCAACACGGTGATCGCGTAAACGACGAAGAACCAACTCGCGGCCTCGGCCATCGAGCTCGAAATCAGGAACGGGGCCAGGAAAGAAATGATGCCCGAGTAGGCAACGCCGCAGACCAGGATCACCAGGGAGATCGGCAGGGCCGCCGGGCTGACGATGGAACGGATGAAGCTTCCGCGACGCACATGCGACACGTGCCTCTCGGTGGTCGGCCGAGGCTCCGGCATGCGGATCAACAGGCAGATGAGCAGTGCCGCCGCAGAGGAAATCGAGCAGAACACGAAGACCGAGGTGTAGTTGCCGTTTGCGGCCAGGAGCACGGCCAGGAACGGGCCGACGGCCGTGGACAGTGTGGTGGAGAGGCCGAAGTACCCGGTTCCCTCGCTGCGCCGTGCCGACGGGATGATGGATTGGACCGCGGTGGCAATGGCGGTGTTTCCCGCGCCGAACGCCATTCCGTGGACAAAGCGCACCACCAGTAGGAGCCACAACGTACCGCTGAAGAGGTACATCACCGAGGCCAGGACGAAGAGGCACAGGGAGATGACCGTCAGCCGCTTTCGTCCCAGGACCTGAAGCAGCTTTCCCGCGAAGAGCCGGGCGGTGACCGAGCCGATGACGAAGATGCTGGCGGCCAGGCCGGCTGCGCTGTCGGAGGCCTGGAACCTGTCCACGGCGTAGAGCGCCATGGAGGTCATCAGAAGGTAGAAGACCATGGAAATGAAGAGGTTCGCGAGGCCTGCGAGCAAGAAATCCCGGGTGAAGAGTTTCGCTGGGGGATCGTGTGGCTGGCTCACCGGGCTCCTTCTTTGGGTTTTTCCTGCTTTCGGTCCCGCAACGGGGCCTCCTGCCATTATCGGCCCCGTGCCCGGCGGGTTCGGGCATTTGAGGATGCGGAGGGTGGTGTCATTGCCGACAGGCCGTGACGGATCCAACGCTTTTGGCGGAAAACCGGGTTAAGCGACGATCGTCCCCGCCATGGGCAGCTCTGCCGGTGGGGACGATCGAAGTGTATTCAGTTGTTGCTTGGTGGCGGGGACCAGGGGGTGTTCGCGTCGTTGCGCTTGCCCCCTGCCCCCGCCGCCACAGCGGATCTAGGCTGCCGGTTCGAGTGCCTTGGCCTCGCGCAGGTAGCGGTTGTACGCCTGGACCGTGAGAAAGGTCGGGAAATCCTCACGCAGGGCGCAAGCCTCGAAGATCTCGCGGGCGTCGTCGAAACGGTCGCCCTCGAAGCGGGAGAGCTTCTCGAATTCCTCTTCGGTCAGCGCCTCGACCCAGTGGCGGGAAATCAGTTCCCCCTCGTCGGTGATGGCTGCCTGCTGGATCCACTGCCAGATCTGCGAACGCGAGATCTCGGCGGTGGCGGCGTCCTCCATGAGGTTGTGGATGGCCACGGCGCCGTTGCCGCGCAGCCAGGCTTCCATGTAGCGGATGCCGACCTCGATGTTGTTGCGGATGCCGCCCTCGGTGATCTTGCCCTCGGTGCCGGCGATGTTCAGCAGTTCCTTGTCGTCGGGAGTGACGTCCTCACGGGTGTTCCCGCGCTGGTTCGGCTGGTCGCCGAGCACCGAGTCGAAGACCTCGCGGGCCACCGGGACCAGGTCGGGGTGTGCCACCCAGGAACCGTCGAAGCCGTCGTTGGCTTCGCGGGTCTTGTCGGCACGGACCTTCTCGAAGGCCACGGTGTTGATGGCCTCGTCCTTGCGGTTGGGGATGAAGGCAGCCATGCCGCCGATGGCCATGGCACCGCGACGGTGGCAGGCACGGACCAGCTGCTCGGTGTAGGAGCGCATGAACGGGGCGGTCATGGTGACCATGCCGCGGTCCGGGAGCACGAAGCGCGGGCCACGGGAACGGAAGTTCTTGATGATGGAGAAGATGTAGTCCCAACGGCCGGCGTTCAGGCCTGCTGCGTGGTCGCGCAGCTCGTAGAGGATTTCCTCCATCTCGAAGGCCGCGGTGATGGTCTCGATGAGGACCGTGGCGCGGATGGTGCCCTGCGGGATGCCCACCAGGTCCTGGGCCAGGATGAAGACGTCGTTCCAGAGGCGTGCCTCGAGGTGGTTCTCGATCTTCGGCAGGTAGAAGTAGGGGCCGCGGCCCTGGGAGATCAGGCGCTGGGCGTTGTGGAAGAAGTACAGGCCGAAGTCGACCAACGCACCGGAGACCGGCTTGCCGCCAACCAGCAGGTTCTTCTCCGGCAGGTGCCAGCCACGCGGGCGAACCACGATGGTGGGCATGTCGGTGAGCTTCTCCCCGTCCAGCTTGTATTCCTTGCCCTCGGGCGAGGTGAAATCGATGTTGCGGTCCAGCACGGAGCGCAGGTTCAGCTGTCCGTTGATGACGTTGGACCAGCTGGGGGTCGAGGAGTCCTCAAGGTCGGCCAGCCAGACCTTGGCTCCGGAGTTCAGTGCGTTGATGGTCATCTTGCGGTCGGTGGGGCCGGTGATTTCCACGCGGCGGTCCTCCAGGCCGGGAGCGATGGGGGCAACCTGCCAGGTGGCGTCGTCACGGATGTGCTTGGTCTCGGGACGGAACCTCGGGTCCGAGCCGTTGGCGATCCGCGCACGGTTCAGCTGGCGTGTCTGCATCAGTTCTGCGCGGCGTCCGTCGAATGCCTTGTGGAGCTGGGCCAAGAAGTCCAGCGCCTGGGGGGTGAGGATCTGTTCCTGCCGGCGGACGGGGGCAGCGACCAAAGTAATACCGTTCAGGGTGATTGGATCGTTCATGGCTGTGACTCCTTCTTGAATCAAGATTTTGGGTGGCGGTGTGCCGGGGAAATCGGGGAAAAACGTGTGGCCCGGTGGGCCGGCTGTCTCCAGCCGGCCCACCGGAACCGCGGCGGCAACCGCCGAGGTTCGTTTAGTGGAACTGTCCGGCTTCGGTGGATCCCACCAGAGCCAGGGTGGAGGCGTTCGGGTTCAGAACGGTTGCAATGTCGTCGAAGTAGCCGGTGCCCACTTCGCGCTGGTGCTTGGTTGCGGTGTAGCCGCGTGACTCGGAAGCGAACTCGCGCTCCTGCAGGTCGACGTAGGCGGTCATGCCTTCACGGGCGTAGCCGTGGGCAAGGTCGAACATCGAGTGGTTCAGGGCGTGGAAGCCGGCGAGGGTGATGAACTGGAAGGTGAAGCCCATGGCGCCGAGTTCGCGCTGGAACTTGGCGATGGTTGCATCGTCCAGGTGCTTCTTCCAGTTGAAGGAAGGGGAGCAGTTGTAGGAGAGCATCTGGTCCGGGAAGTCTGCCTTGACCGCCTCGGCGAACTTGCGGGCAAGTTCCAGGTCCGGGGTGCCGGTCTCCATCCAGATGAGGTCGGAGTACGGTGCGTAGGCCTTGGCACGGGCGATGCAGGGCTCGATGCCGTTGGTCACCTTGTAGAAGCCCTCCGCGGTGCGCTCGCCGGTGACGAATTCCTTGTCGCGGTCATCGACGTCCGAGGTGATCAGGGTGGCTGCCTCGGCGTCGGTGCGGGCGATGACGACCGACGGGGTGTTGGCGACGTCGGCTGCCAGGCGGGCCGCGTTCAGGGTGCGAACGTGCTGCTGGGTCGGGATGAGGACCTTGCCGCCGAGGTGGCCGCACTTCTTTTCCGAAGCGAGCTGGTCTTCCCAGTGAACGCCCGAGGCGCCGGAGGAGATCATCGACTTCATCAGTTCGTAGGCGTTCAGCGGGCCGCCGAAGCCGGCCTCGGCGTCTGCCACGATCGGCACGAGCCAATCCTCAACGCTCTTGATGCCTTCTGCATGCTCGATCTGGTCGGCGCGAAGCAGTGCGTTGTTGATGCGGCGGACAACCTGCGGAACCGAGTTGGCCGGGTAGAGGGACTGGTCCGGGTAGGTGTGGCCGGAAAGGTTCGCGTCTGCGGCCACCTGCCATCCGGACAGGTAGATGGCTCGCAGGCCGGCTTTGACCTGCTGTACTGCCTGGTTGCCGGTCAGGGCGCCCAGTGCGTTGGTGTAGCCGCCGGTCGGGGCTTCCTCGGTGAGCTGCTTCCAGAGCTTTTCGGAGCCGCGGCGGGCCAGGGTGTGCTCTTCCTGCACCGAGCCCTGCAGCTTCACAACGTCTGCTGCCGAGTAATCACGAGTAACGCCGTTCCAGCGGGGGTTGGTTGCCCAGTCCTGTTCGATTGCTGCGATACGGTCTTCGGTCGAGTTCTGCTCGGTCATTGCCTTCTCCTTGCTGGTTGCCGGTGCCGGTTCGGGATCGTCTTCGCTGGTGATCCCGGTAGGTTGTTCCGGCGTTCCTTCTGCGTAAGAACTACATTTCCGCACTTTGCCAGACCTAGCTAGAGGGTTTTGATGGAAAGATTTGCGTTTCTTCGCGAAATCTAAAATTGCAGCTGTCCGGGCACTGAACCGGGCCAGAAGGCCGGAAATGGGTCGGAAGCTGCGGGAATCCACGGAAGAAGCCCGGGTCTTTTAGACGCCCGAGAAATGGAGTTTCATCGCGACCCATGTCAACACGCGCAAGCGGTGGTTGGAGCGGTGAATCACCGGTGTAGGCGGATGGCCTGCCGGTGTTCGCGGAAGAGGCGGCGTGGTGCCGGCTGTCTCAAGCGGTGCGAGTCACGGCCCGCATGGCATCGGCCGCCACCTGCTGGGGCGTGCCTGACCCGTCGACGATGTGCCAGCCCCTGGCCAGCGCAATCTCCAGATAGGCCTCGCGCGACGAGCGCAAATAGGCCATGGTCTCGCTGTCCTCCCCGCGCCGCAGGATCCGGGAGTATGCGACATCGCCCGGGACGTCGATCAGGACGATCGCATCCGGGCGCGGAAGCCGGGCCAGTATCCACGGCAAGACCACCCCTTGGGGCAGGCCGCGGACGGAGCGCAGGACCAGTTGGCACGCCACGTGGCGATCCATGACGGTGGTTCCGTGGAATCCGGCGGCACGGCTGTGGGCAAGCAGGACATTGATGCACCGGACGACCGATTCAAGTCGATTCGCCCAAGCGGGTGTCAACGCCGTCCCGAACCGGGCTGCCACCCTGGTCATCCAACGGCGCCCGGCCGGGTTTCGCAACAGCTGGGCCCGGGCCCCGGAATTCCGGAGGGAAGCCACCAGGGTTGTTGCCGTGGTGGTCTTGCCTGCCCCGTCGATCCCCAGCAGCACGATGGTTCGGTGGCGCGACGAATCACCGGAAAGGGTATCTGCGTCCCGAGGTTCCGGTCGGTCGGCAAGCACAAGGCTTGTGGCCGTGCGGGAAGAGGGCAAGGGGCTCCGTTGGTTGGTTCGGTGGGTTCTTTCTTTCAATTCCAACGAACAACGCAACCGATTCGATGCCGGCCTCGGCCTGTGAGTTTCCGATTAATGGCAAAGACCGGACCACACCAAGGGCGCGTTGCGCTACAGAACGTGGGAGGCGACGAGCTGTGAGAGCGCACGCACGTCGACCTTGCCCTTGAATTCGAGACGGACCTTGCCCAGGGAACTGAACCACAAATCCAGCTCGGCATCGAGGTCAAAGGTCCCGGCGGTCTCCACTGAAAACGCCTGGACCTTGGAATACGGCAACGAGGTGTAGTCGCGCTTCTTGCCCGTGAGCCCCTGGATGTTCACCGCAATGAGCCTCTTGTTGGTGAAGACCACGTAGTCGCGCGCTCCCTTGAAAGCGGCGAGCTGTTCCTCGCCCTGGACAAAGAGGGGGTGACTTCGCCCGCCACGTCCCCGGGGCCGCACGGACTGAGCTTGAATACGGAGGCGTTGTTGAAATCGATCATGCCCCGACCCTACCCAGCCGGAGTGACAAGCCGGGAGCGACCCGTTGCTACGCACGGGCCAGCAGGTCCTCGCCCAGGCCTGCGCGCCGATAGAAGACCTCGCGGCCGGCGCGTATGGTGTCGGTGAGCCCCGAAGCCTCCAGCACCTTCAGATGTCCATTCACAGTTCCTGCTGCAAGTTCCAGGGCGCAGGCCAACTGGGTGGTGGTCATCGGGAGGTCGAGCTGGGCCAGGATCGTCGCACGCGTGTGGCCCAGCAGCTTGGCCACGGGTGAGTCCTTCACCTGGCGGCTGTTCTCCCACAGCCGGCCAACCCCGCGCGGGGCGTAGGTGAGTGTGGGGACAAATGGTTCGACATCCAGGACCAGGGTGCGCGGCCAGACGAATGCGCTGGGCACCAGGATCAGCCCGTTGCCGGGCGCAGCGTGGTGCGAACCGTCGCAGTTCGCGGTGACCTCCAGCCCGTAGCGGGTGCCCCGTACGCTGGGGTGCAGGGTATCGAAGACCTGGTGGATACCGTGTTCTGCCAGCAATGCCAGGCGGTAGTCCAGATCGGCCAGCAGCATGGAGCGCAACCGGGGCCAGAACGGCTCAAGTGCCGTCTCCCAGTACCAGCGCAGGGCGTCGACCAGACGAGTGGCTCCGGCCGTCGGATCGTCGCAGAAATCGCTGATCGTCTCCAGCCTGGATTCGTCCCGCTCGACCGCCATCAGGTAGCTGAGGTCGCGGACCCAGAGCTCCGGCGGCACGGCGGCGACCGCCGCGAGCCCTGCCTCGAAGGTGTCCTGCCGCAGCGGGGTGGGCGTCAGGGAATCGGCAATGAACCCGGTGGAGCGGATCAATGTGGTGAGTAGTTTCAGGTGGTCTTGTTTCGCGGGGTCCCTCGACGCCAGGATGCGCGAGGTCGCCTCCGTGATCCAGGGTCGGTGCAACCGGGTTCCGAGCTGCAGGGCGCGCATGCTGGTGACGGTTTCCCACAGGGGCGAGACGGTGAAACGCACCCGGGTCAGGTCCTCGGCCGACAGTCTGATCTGCATGACACCGAGTCTAGGCTTGCGGCGGTGTCGAGGTAAGGATTCGGAAATGGCCGAATGGTGGTCAGGCGGTGCCGGTCGTTTCAGGCTTGATGCATGGCTACTTCAACCGATGCCTTCAATGTCCAATCAGCCTTCGACAACCGTGCAGGTGCCCGCCATCGGGCCAGAAAACGTACCTCTCGGACGACCGCGGCAGCCCATGCGGCTCCGCGCCGTCGACTGGTCTTCGGCCCGCTATTGGTGTTCTCGCCACGCCAGGAGGAAATGCTGCGGGAAAACCGAGAACGTGCCTGGCTCGAGCTTCACTCGGTGGTGGCTGGGCGGTTCTGACCAGCGGCATCGGTGCCGAAGAACTGCACCGTGTCCTCAGTGACCCAATGCCTCCCAGCCCAAAGCCAAGCTCAACCGGTGTGAGGCCCGTCATATTACTTTCGTTTGTTGACTAGGTCACATCTGAGACATATCGTTCTATGGAAATTGATATATCAGGGAGCGGCGCATCTTTGGTGGCGTCGGCGAGAACCACGGGAGACAACAGCCACATGCCACAAAAATCCCCCACCAGGGCGCATCTTGACACCGTCGAAAAGGCGAGCTTCCTTCGCGTCCTCACCTATGCCGGAGCGATCATCGCGTTCCTCATAGGCTCCGGGTTCGCCACCGGGCAGGAGATCCTGCAGTATTTCACTTCCTACGGATACTGGGGCGTCTTCGGCACCGGTCTGCTGGTCCTGGTGCTGATGACCTATGTGGCCGTCGAATTCTTCGTGGTCGGGCAGGCGAAGAAATTCGACCGGCCGTCGCGGATCTTCCACTACTACTGCGGCAAGCATCTGGGGACCTTCTTCGACTACTTCTCGATCCTGTTCGTTTTCCTGAGCTTCACCGTGATGGTCGCCGGCGCCGGCGCCGTCTTCGAGGAGCACTACGGGATGTCGCGATACGTTGGCGGCATCGGACTGGCGGTGGTCGTGGGCATCAGCGTGTGGTTTGGCCTGAAGTCCCTGGTCGATGTCATCGGGAAGATCGGTCCGGTGATCGTTGTGGTCGCCATTGCCCTCGGACTGTTGGGAATCTTCCGCAACCCGGGCGGGATCGCGGAGGGCAACGCCCTGCTTTCGGGTCTTGATTTGACCCAGGCTTCCACGAACTGGTTCATGGCCGGCCTGTCCTACGTGGGTTTCTGTATGCTCTGGCTCGCGGCCTTCCTGACCGCGCTTGGCAAGACTGCACGCAACCGCAAGGAGGCGTCCTCCGGGGCCCTGGCAGGGTCGATCGCGTTTTCGGTGGCCTGCATCATTGTTGGCCTGGGCCTGCTGGCGAACATTGTGCGAGTCGGCGGGACCGAGATCCCGATGCTCGTGCTGGCCAAGGACGTGAGCCCGGTCCTTGCCGCCGGGATTTCCGTGATGATCCTCGCGGGCATCTACACGACCGCGGTGCCGTTGCTGTGGACAGTCTCCTCGCGCTTCTTCGCCGACAAGACGCCGCGCTTCAAGTACCTGACCATCGCGCTGGCAGTGGTTGGCACAGTGATCGGCCTGGTCCTGCCGTTCTCCCAGATGGTCAACATCGTCTATGTCGTCAACGGCTACGTCGGGATCCTGTTGCTGGTCCTGATGCTGGTCAAGACCGGCACGCGCCTGGTGCGGCGCCAGCCGCTGTGACCCGGCGCGGCCGTCCGCTCCGGCATCAATGCCGGCCTGCGTCCTTGGCCTATCGTGTTCGTCTCGAGTCGGTTGGGCTGGCCGCGCGGGGCGGTGCGAGTGCCGGTCCGGCGATCGAGGAGGAAACATGAACGGCGTTGACTGGAAATCGGTTCCCGTGGCCGCTCCACCGCCGGGAGCGGTCGAGGTGCCGCGCAGCGATTTCGGGTTCCTGGCCGTTGCCGGAATCCTCGAGTTGGGCGTGCCGGGTGCGGTGTACCGGTTGCCGCGCGAGGCCGGGGACGGGGCAGGCGCCGAACGCGTCGGGGACTCCCGGGAGATCGCGACCACGCTGGCCGATGCCGGCATCCCGGGTCCGGCGGATCCGCTGGCCGACTGCTGGTTCATTCTTCGTCCGTCATCCATGCCCACGGAGGGCTTCTGGGATGCGCTGGGGGAAGCCGAACCATTGCGCGGGCGGAACCAGACCCGGCGGGGGTGCCGCAGCGGCCTGCATGCGGCGTTGCAGGTCCTGAACTCCAGCAGCTAAACGACCGGCCAACGGACCGTGGCTGTTGCACCCATCGCTGACTTGGCTTTTTGGCTCATGTGACGGCCGCAGCCGCGGGGTGGGCTCTTTTTCGGGGGCGCCGCGACATGTTTCGCGGGCGATGACACAAAAGGCTTGTGAGTTGCACCACAGGCCACTGCGCAGTAAGTTATGACTGCAATCACAAAATATCGCCGTTGACACGTGGCGGGAGAGATCCGTCCGCGCCTTGGACGGGCGCCGTAGGAGCAATTCCTCCCCAGGAAACTCTCAGGCCCCCGTACCGCCACGAAGAGGCGAATCTGGAAAGAAGCACGGTCTGGTCCGTGCTCACCGAAGGAGCAAGTCCCGATCCCCTTGCGGACGGGATGGAAACTCTCAGGTACGTCAACAGATTGGGGAGGATCCAAGAACAGCGCGGACCCGTCCGCGCGCGATTCGGGAGTTCCTCCAATGACGCCAACCACCCACGCCACTGCCCGGTCGCCCTTTGGTGCGCCCGCCGGCCTGCACCGTGAATCCGCGCTGCGGTCCCCCGGGAATGCCGAGCACCGCACCGCAGGGCACTCCTGCAAGCGCACCGGCCTGGGAATGGTTGCCTCGGAGAACAACGCGAAGTCCTTGTTCCAGGGCATCGCGCCCGTCGGCGAGAACCGTTAGGGAATCGTCCATGGCACGCCACCGAAGCACCGGCACCAATCTGGAAGGCAACAGCATGAGCAAGAACAGTTCCGCGCCCCACCTCGAACGTGGGCTCTCCAACCGCCACATCCAACTGATCGCGCTCGGCGGTGCCATCGGCACCGGCTTGTTCATGGGATCCGGCAAGACCATTGCGGTGGCCGGGCCCTCGGTCATCTTCGTGTACATGATCATCGGCTTCATGCTCTTCTTCGTGATGCGCGCGATGGGCGAATTGCTGTTGAGCAACACCAACTACAAGAACTTCTCCGACTTCGCCGGGGACATTCTGGGCCCGTGGGCCGCCTTCTTCACGGGGTGGACCTACTGGTTCTGCTGGGTGGTCACCGGCATCGCGGACGTGGTGGCCATCTCCCACTACGTCGCGTTCTGGTGGAAGGACCTGCCGCTATGGATCCCCGCCGTGGCCTGCATCCTTCTGCTCGTGGCCCTCAACCTGCCCAGCGTGAAGAACTTCGGCGAGACCGAGTTCTGGTTCGCCCTGGTCAAGATCGTCGCCATCGGCGCGCTGATCGTCGTCGGCCTGGTCATGGTCATTACCGGCTTCGAGAACAACGGGGCCACTGCCTCCTTCGCGAACCTCTGGAACGACGGCGGGATGTTCCCGACCGGCTTCATGGGCTTCGTTGCTGGCTTCCAGATCGCCGTGTTCGCGTTCGTCGGCATCGAGCTTGTCGGTACGACCGCGGCCGAGACCAAGGACCCGGAGAAGACCCTGCCCAAGGCGATCAACTCCATTCCGATCCGCATCCTCTTCTTCTACGTCGGTGCCCTGGTCATCCTCATGGCCGTCCAGCCGTGGAAGCTGTTCAGTGCCGCGGAGTCCCCGTTCGTGGGCATGTTCGCCCTGGCCGGCCTGGCCGGCGCCGCAGGCATCGTGAACTTCGTGGTGCTCACCTCCGCGACCTCCAGTGCGAACTCCGGCATCTACTCGACCTCCCGCATGATCCACGGCCTGGCCGAGGAGGGCGACGCCCCCAGGGGCTTCGCGAAGCTCTCCCGCACCAAGGTCCCGCGCAACGCGCTGCTGTTCTCCTGCATGTTCCTGCTCGCCGGCGTGGCGCTGCTTTACGCCGAGGGTGGCGTGGCGGAGGCGTTCACCCTGGTCACCACGATCTCAGCGCTGTGCTTCATGTTCGTCTGGTCGATCATCCTCATCAGCTACCTGGTCTACCGCAAGCGCCGCCCGCAGCTGCACGTGGCCAGCAAGTTCAAGATGCCCGGCGGAACGTTCATGCCCTACGTGGTGCTGGCCTTCTTCGGCTTCATCCTCTGGGCACTGACCACGCAGGCTGACACCCTGGCCGCGCTGCTCTTCACCCCGATCTGGTTCGTGGCACTGGGCATCGGCTACGCGATCCTGCGCTCCAAGCCCAAGCACGCCGAATTGCGGGCGTTGCACCAGGCCAAGGTCGCCCAGGAACGCATGCTTGCGGCATCGTTCAATGCCGGTGGCGCGGTGCTGGAGGCGGATGTGAAGGAGCCCGCCGCGAAGTAGCGGTAGCATTCCGGTCCGCGCCGGGGCCGTTTCCCGTGGGGGGCGGCCCCGGCGTCATGCGGCCGCGTGCCGGCCCGTCCCGGTTTCCGGGGCGGGGACGGGGTTCCAGGTCCTTCGGGTCTCGAGGTACCAGAAGTACAGGAAGAGTGCGATTTCGTACCACTCGACGAAGAAGACCGCCTGCCTGACCCCGAGCGCGGCCAACACGGCCCATGCCACCACGCCCAGCGCCATCAGGACCAGCAGCCCCGCATAGTGGCCAGCCCGCCCGCCGCTGGTGTCGGTGTCACCAAGCCTGCTGCTGCCCAGGTGGCTGGCGATCGCGATGCCCATGCTGGCGAGCAGAAGCAGGGCTGCGGCAAGGTGGACGCCGACGAAGTCCTTGCCTTCGAGCGTCCGCCACAGCAACAGCACCAGGAACCCCGCCAGCAGCAGCGTGCCTGCCACGGCCAGCCACCGTGTTTCCGTGCGTTGCAGCAATGAGCGCGACGACCAGCTGCGGGTCTTCCACTCCAGCCACCCGAATGCCACCGCCACGACCAGCACCGCAACCACGGAGACCTGGATCGAGCGGATGAGCTCCCGTGCCGCGGCGGGGTCCAGGGTGCCAAGGGTCTGGCCCAGCCCGGCGGGGACGAAGGCGACGAACATCGCGTAGAAGCCGGCGAGGTTCAGCGCCTGGTCCTCCAGCGGCGGTCCCTTGTAGACCACCAGCAGCACGCCGGTGGTCACCATCATCGCCACGAACAGGTTCCTGGCCGGGCCGATGTAGTAGGAGCTGATGGAGTCCCCGATGCTCCCGGTCCACCAGGCGTACAGGGCGATGGCCACCAGGAGCAGCAGCGGAATGACCAGGAGCATCAGGCGCAGGTAGCGCAGCGTGTCCCGGCCCTGGTTCTCGTCGACAGGAGTGTGCATGCCTGATTGTGCAACAGCAAATACCCTGTTGGCTAGGGCGGGGACGCGCCGGCGCGGGGCAGTTCCGCCTCGGTCCCGCGCGCCGGCGGCGGGATCAGCGCCAGCCGAGCTGGGGCGCCACCTGGGTGAGGATCGCTTCGATCACGTGGGCGTTGTACTCGACGCCGAGCTGGTTCGGGACCGTGAGCAGCAGGGTGTCCGCTGCGGCAATCGCCTCGTCCTGGGCCAGTTTCTTGGCCAGCTCGTCGGGTTCCCCGGCGTAGGACTTGCCGAAGACCGCGCGCGTCTTCGCATCGATGTTGCCGATCTGGTCGGAACTGTGGCGGTCGCGGCCGAAGTACTGCCAGTCCCGCTCTTCCGTCAGCGCGAAGATGCTGCGGCTGACCGAGACCCGCGGCTCGCGCTGGTGGCCGGCTTCCTTCCACGCTTGGCGGTAGAGCTCGATCTGCTCGGCCTGCTGGACGTGGAAGGGCTTGCCGGATTCGTCGTCCTTGAGCGTGGAGCTTTGCAGGTTCATGCCCAGCTTCGCGGCCCATACGGCCGTCGCATTGGAGCCCGAACCCCACCAGATGCGTTCGCGCAGGCCCTCCGAATGCGGTTCCACGCGCAAGAGTCCCGGCGGGTTGGGGAACATCGGGTTCGGGCTCGGTTCCGCGAAGCCCTCGCCCGTGAGCACCTCGAGCAGGCGTTCGGTGTGCCGCCGGCCCATGTCCGCGTCGGACTCGCCCGCCGCGGGGGAGAAACCGAAGTGGCGCCACCCGTCGATGACCTGCTCGGGCGAACCGCGGCTGATGCCCAGCTGCAGCCGTCCGCCCGAGATCAGGTCGGCGGCGCCGGCATCCTCCGCCATGTAAAGCGGGTTCTCGTAGCGCATGTCGATCACCCCGGTGCCGATTTCGATGCGGCTGGTCCGCGCCCCGATCGCGGCGAGCAGGGGAAACGGGGAAGCGTGCTGCGCGGCGAAGTGGTGGACGCGGAAGTAGGCGCCGTCCGCGCCGAGCTCCTCGGCCGCCACCGCGAGGTCGATGGCCTGCAGCAGCGCGTCGGACGCGTTGCGCGTGGCCGAGGACGGGTGGTCGGTCCAGTGGCCGAATGACAAAAATCCGATGTTCTTCACAACGGTGGCCAACGCGCCGGCACAGGTTCGTATTCCCGTGGTATTTGACCGTGGTGCTTGACGATAGCAGCAAGAAGTCCCCGGTCCGGCGACGGGCGGCATGCCGGGCATCTCCAGGGGAGGCCAGGCCACGGCGCTGGATGCGCAGGATTTCCTGCGGCCCTACGGGAGTGTCCTGGTAAACGGCGATGAGAGTTGTATTGCCACAGGTCAGATATCGGTTTTCGTGTTGGCTTTTGTATGGCCTAAGTCGTTTTCTGGCGTCCCCGAGGCGAATTTCCGATCGGCGGAACCACGGTCGTGGAGACTGGGGGTGTTCGGCACTGTTGTACCGTCCGAAATGGAACCCTGATGACCTTTTCAGGCATCGCCCCCATGAGCTAGGTGAATTTTTGCCTCTGCGACACATTTAGGTCCTACAACTTCCTGCAACGCCGATGCTTCGTTTGGCCTCGATTCACACGGTTCTCTTAACGCACGACCGAACGAATACGAAATAGTTAGCGAACTCCCGCTAGAGCTCGGTCGCCGAATAGGTATGGCCAAGTCGGTCCTTGTTTTGCCGATCCCCATATGGTTTGGTGGTGTATGTCACAGCAGGATTTGGGGATCCGAACCAGCCACAAGGAGAACAGCATCCCGATGTCCAGCCGTAATAGCTACCTGTCACCTTCAGCCTTCAAGAAGCTTGCCTGCACAGCCGCAGCTTCCGCCCTGTGTCTCGGGTTGGGCCTCGCTCCCGCGCAAGCTGTGGGAAACGGACCCAATTACCAGGGTAATGAGACCATCAATACCTCGATCCTGCACACCTACGACTCAATGGTCGAGGAACTGCAAAAGCAGGATGCAAAGCAATCGGCATTGGAACTTGAAGTCATCGGCCAATCCGTGAAGGGGCGCGACCTCTTCCTTGCCAAATATGAGTCGGATCCGGCCAATCCAACCATCTTGTTCCTGACGCAGCAGCACGGTAATGAGCAGCTGACCACCGAAGGGGCCCTTGAGGTCATCAAGCACCTGGGCACCGGACGCATGAAGGGCACGCTGAAGGACATCAACGTTTTGTTCGTACCGATGCTGAACCCAGATGGTGCCATGGGAGACGTGGACTTTGACCTGAGTGACTACATCGCTTCCGGCGAACGGCACTTGACCCGCTACAACGCCAACAACGTCGACATCAACCGCGACCACGTGGCCAAGACGCAGCCGGAGATCCAGGCACTGCACAACAACGTGCTTGCAGCCTACGACGTTGACTACATGATCGACCTGCATCACCAGGGCACCCGATCGGCAGTGGACGGCAACCTGGTATCTGGATCCATCCTGTACCCGACCACGCCAGATGTGGACGAGCAGGTGCGCGAGGGCTCGAAGCGCTTGGGCTCCATCGTTTACCAGAACGTCGACCCGACCGGATGGGGACATCTGGGCAAGTACGTGGGTGGGACGGCAAATACGATTGCCCGCAATGGAATCGCTGCGGAGTATGGCATCTCCACGTTGCTCTTCGAGATGCGCGGCATGAGCGACCACTACAATCCGGGCTCCGTTCTGGGACAGAAATCCAATGGATACCTGCGTCAGCAGACCATCGTGACCCTGGAAAGCGTTATCAAGGCCGTCGCGGACGGGTCGGTTGAAACAGCTGACACGTCTTTCTGGGATGTCCTGCCCGAACAGCAGTACTTGCCGGGCGAAGAATCGGACGAATAAGCACATCCGGCAAGGGCGGTGAACGGTTGTCCGGTTCACCGCCCTTTGCCTTGTTCTAGGAAATCGGATGGTGGGCCGCAGTTATGCGCTTGCACCCTGAAGTCTGGAAACGATACGGGGTGGGCGGATGCCAAATGCACTTATTTCAAGAATGTCCGCCAAATTGAGGGTCACTGGCCTATCAGCATAGTCCTGCGGCAAAGAGCTGGGGGCTCGTCAAGCGCCTGTTGTTGAATAATTGCTGCCTTGGTCTTGGTTGCCCGTCGGCTGCACCGAAAGCCGGTTCCAGGAGAGAACATGCTGCCCTGTCGTGGCTTCTTGCTATTGCCGTTCGGAGAGCCGCACGGCCAACAGCGAACCGATGCTGAAGGCGAGGGTTGCGGCGAGCACCAGGAACAGCGGCATGGTCCAGGATCCGGTGGCGCCGTTCAGCCACCCGGCCAGCGGCGGGGCGCAGGTCGCCGCGAGGTATCCACTGCCCTGGATGCGGGCCGACGCGGTTGCCACGTCGGCATTGTTGTGGGCGACCCGGGGGATGATCGAGAAGATCGCCGTGAACCCGCCGCCCTGGGCCACCCCGCCGATGAGGGCCCAGAGCACGAAGTGCTCGGGGGCGGCAAGGAGTCCGATCGGCAGCGCGGCCCAGCACAGGGCGATGACGGCCGTGGCGATCCAGAGTTTTGTGCGGGAGGCCAGCAACGGAACGCCGAACGCCCCGACGACGGCCGCAATCTGGAAGAGGGAAGCCGTTGCGCCGGAGGAGGCCGGAGCCAGTCCGCGGGTGTCGGCCAGCAGCAGGGGCAGCCAGGCGGTCGTGGCGTAGTAGGCGGCGGACTGGCCGCAGAAGGCCAGGACCAGCAGCCCGACGACGCGCCGGAAGCGGGTCCGGTCGGCCGATCCGCGTGCGGTGGCGGCCAGTGCGCCGGGCCCGTCGGACAACGCGGGGGCCGCGGGCGCCGGCGATGCCGCGGCCTCGCGGGGCGTGGGTGCAAAACGCCCGCGCCGTTGCCGCAGCAGCCAATAGGCCAGTCCTGCGGCGGTCACCACGCCCCACGCCGCGATCGCCCAGCGCCAGCCAACAAGGGCCGCCAGCGGCGCGGTGCCCAGCAACGTGGCCATGGAGCCGATGTTCATGGTGGCCGAATAGGCGCCGGTGGCGGCGGAGATCCGGTTGAACGGGACATCCCGGCGGATCAGCACGGGGACGGCGATGTTCCCCAGGGTCATGGCCGCACCGATCAACACGGTTCCGGCCAGCACCACCGGTGCCGGTCCGATCGAGCGGATGACGGTTCCGGCCAGCACCCCGGCCAGGCACAGGATGATGGTGGCCTCGGGCCCGAAGCGGCGGATGCTTCGGGTGGCCAGCGGTGTGGCGAGCGCAAACAGCAGCACCGGCAACCCGGTCAGCAGCCCGGCCCCGACCGCACTGAGCCCGGTGTCGGCGGTGATGCCGGGGATCACCGCGGTGGGGGCGATGATCGGAGCCCGCAGGCTCAAGGCCACGACCACGATGCCGGCGATGACCCATGGCAGGGTCGTGCGCGGTGAAGGACGGGGATGCGTGGCGGGCTCCTCTGAATCGCGGAGGTGGAGCGCAAAGTGGTGCGCGGGGTGCTGCCGCCAGCCTATCGGAGCCCGGTGCCGGTCATGCCGGATTGTTGGAAAGGGCACGAAATTCGTCGTAACAAACATCAGACGTCTAATGTTTAAACATGAATTCAGAGAGCACCCGCCAACCCTCCGCCCCGCCGCAGGCCATGGAGGATGTCGCCGCCGAAATGGTGGCGGCGGAGGCCGCGGTGGGTGCCCCGGTGCCGCCAATGGCCCCCGCAAGGCGGAATCGCTGGTTTTCCGGGGCCTTGGCCGTGGCGGCCGTGGTGCTGGTGGGTCTGAATCTGCGCGCCGGGATCGCCTCCGCGGCGCCGCTCTTCCACGACCTTGAGGAACTGCTGGGTTACGGCACGCTGGTGGCCTCGCTGCTGCCGACCATCCCGGTGTTGTGTTTCGCCTTCGCCGGCGCGGGGACCGCCTGGCTGGTCAAGCGCACCGGACTCGAACGGGCCATCGGCGTGGCCCTGCTGCTGCTCACCCTGGGCCTGGCCGTGCGCGCCTTCGAATCCACCTGGCTGCTGCTGGCAGGAACCGTGCTCGGCATGTCAGGGCTGGCCATCTGCAACGTGGCCATGCCCTCCTTCATCCGCGAGCACCACGCGCACCGGACCGCTTCGATGACCGCGACCTACACCGTCACCATGTCGGTGGGCGCGACCAGCGCCGCGGCCTTCAGCGTGCCGATTGCCGCGCGGCTGGAATCCCCGACCCTCGGGCTGGCCGCCTGGGCGGTCCCCGCCGCCCTGGCGCTGCTGGTGTTCCTGCCGCTGGCCATCCGGGGGAGCCGCGCAGACGGACCGGCGGGGCCGCACGTTTCCCCGTGGCCCATGCTTGCCACGCGCAAGGGCATGCTGTTCACCTCGGTCTTCGCCGTGCAGGCATTGCTGGTCTACACCCTGCTGAGCTGGTTGCCGCACATCCTCATCTCGCGCGGCTCCGACCCCGCCACCGCCGGCTTCATGCTGGGCCTGGTCCAGGCCGTCAGCATTCCGACGGTCCTGCTCTTGCTGTGGATGGCCTCGAAACCACGGCTCTTGCGCCCCGCCTTCGTCCTGACCTGCGGGTCCGCCACTGCCGGGTTCACCGCCCTGCTGCTGCTCCCGGTCGAATTCTCGGTGGTGCCCGCGGTGCTCACCGGGCTGGGGCTGGGCATCTTCCCGCTGTTGATGCTGATGATCAGCCGCAGCGGCGAGAGTGCGGCCGAAACCACCGCGCTGTCGACCTTGGCCCAGTCCGTCGGGTACCTGGTCGCCGCCGCCGGCCCGTTCGGGCTCGGCTTGTTGCAGGGGGTCCTGGGTTCCTGGACGGTTCCGCTGGTCATCCTCGTCGGGGTCACCCTGGTGCAGTTCTTCCTGGGATACCGGCTCGGCGGAATCGGACGGAAGCAAGGCACCCCGGTGGAGGTGCGGGCATGAGCACCCCCGGCGTGAGGCTTCCACTGGCCGACGAGGTGGTTGCCCGGCTGCGCGAGGCCGTCGCGTCGGGCCGCTGGGCCGTGGGAGCGAAAATCCCTTCCGAACCCGAACTCATCGCCGAATTCGGTGTCTCCCGCGGAACCCTGCGCGAGGCGGTCAAGGCGCTGGCCCACGCCGGCTTGTTCGAGGTGCTGCGCGGGGACGGGACCTACGTGCGGGCCACCAGCGAAATCAGCGGCACCGCCCAGCGGGTCTATCGCGAGCACGCGGACGAGGACGTGCTGCAGGTGCGTTTCGCCCTGGACACGCAGGCCGCCCGGCTTGCCGCAGGCGCGGCCGACGCCGCGGTGGTCGAGGTCCTGCGTGCGCTGCTGTTGCAACGGCGCGAAAGCTGGGATGCCGGGGACTACGAGGCATGGTCGTCCGCGGACTGGGAATTCCACCTGCGCATCGCCGAAGCCTCCGGAAACACGCTGTTGCACGAACTCTACGAAAGCTTCGGGGACGTCTTCCACGGGACGAAGATGGTGCAGCGGCTCGAAGCCGGCTTTGACGGTTGCCTGGCCGCCGGGCACGAGGAGTTGCTCGAGGCGATCGAGGCAGGGGACGGAGATGCCGCCGTGCGCACAGTCATCGCGAACCTCGACTATTGCATGGGCTGGATGCCCGGACGATAGTTGCACAAGCGACGGCGGTGCGCCGCGGCCGCAAAGCCGTGACGCACCGCCATCGTGTTTGGACGCGTGAACCGAGGAGTTACTCGGTGACCTCGAAGGTCAGCGTCTCGCTGAATTCGCGGCCGTGCACGTCGGTCGCTGTGACTTCGGCGGTGTGTTCTCCGACGGCGAGGCCCGGGGGCAGCGCCAGGCGCCACAGGTGCATCGACCTGTCTGCCAAGCCGCCGCCGTGGACGAACTGCTCCGCAATGGCAACGGGATCGGAGTACTCGGAGCCGACCAGCGGGGTTTCGCCACGTAGTTGCTGGGTCCGCGATGCAACCAGCGGCTCGCCGCCGTCGATTTCGACCTCGACCGTGGAACCGGTCGAACCCATCCAGAAGTCGGTCGTCAGCCAGGCCTGGCCCGCCAGATCGGCCCGGGATACCGCCATCGGGCTTTCCAGTTCCGGAGCCGACCCGCGCGGCACGGAGAGGTTGTCCGCGTACCAGGCCCGGTACTTCGGGGTGTTCAGGCCCACTGACATCTGCTCGGATCCGTCGCCGCCGCGGACAGTGAACCGTTCGGTGACCTCCGTGTTCTTGATGTCGAGGGTCAGCACGCCGGGCGGGGTGCCGTCGCGCTGGACGGATGTCGGGTAACCCCCATCGAGGACCCGGCCGCCGTACCAATGGCCCGACACCGCGGGCACGGTCAGGTGCGTGAACGGCAGGCCCGCCTCGCCCACTTCGTCGCGCCATCCGGCCATCAGGTCGCCCTTGCGCAGGTTTTCCGCCATGTGCGTGTGCCCGCCCAGCGAGACGACCTCGCGGCCCTCAAGGATCTCGTAGATCTCCTGCAGCTGCTTCGTGGTGTGGGAGTTGCTGTAGTAGAACTCGAGCAGCGGGCTGTGGCCGGCCAGCAGGATCACCTTGTTCTTCGGGACCTTCGCGATGTCGGCGCGCAACCATTCGAGCTGGCGCTCGCCGAGCCCGTAGGTGTAGTCGCCCTTCTTCGCGGGCACCTTCGTCGGGTATTCGATGTTGCTCAGGGCCACCACATGGGCCTTGCCGGCGTCGTAGGAGTAGTACTCCGGCCCGAACTGGGCGCGGTAGGAGTCGAATTCGTGCTCGCCGTCGAGCGCATCGAAGTCCAGGTCATGGTTGCCGGGCAGGAACCGCGCCGGGCCATTGAGCATGGAGGTCAGTTCGCGGGTCTGGGTGAAGACCGAGAGGTCGTCGCCGACCACGTCCCCGATGAAGAGCGCACCGCAGCCCGCGTAGTCCTGGCGTTCGGCGAGGTCCGCGAACACGCCGTTGCGGGCGAATTCGACCTCCTTCTGGTTGTACGTCTGGATATCGGCGCCGATGGCACAGTGCTGCTCGGGAGACTGGGTGAGCTTGCTTTGGGCCAGCGGGAAGTTCACCGCCTCCGGCAGGGCACCGGTGGGTGCGATCCCGCCGAACTTCAGCTTCGGGGAGCCCGCGGGCAGGTGGTTGTAGAAGAACTGGGCGACATTGTGCTCATCGACCGGGACCTGGTAGCCGCGCGGCTGGGTGACGAAAACCGTCATGTTCTCAAAGGCGGGCAGCTCGTAGCGGCCGTTCGAGTCCGTCGTGGCGATATCGCGACCGTTGGATACGGCCACGCCATTGAGACCCCGTTCGTTGCCGTCAAGAACGGAGTTCTTGTTCGAATCGTCGAAAACGACGCCTTTGAGTGATTCCTGGTTGCTGGTGCCGTTGGATTCAACAACGTCCACGGAGCCGCGGTAGGCATTTGCGTCCCAGTCGCTCTGGGCTGGCGCGGCTCCGGCGGACGAGGGTAGCAGTGTGCCTGCAACGAGAACGGCAGCGGTTCCTACAATGATGCCGAGCGGCCGGGTGGGGAGTTTTTTGGGCGGTTGGGTGGACGTGGGCATGACGTACCTCCGGTTTGGGGAAACCAGCCGGCTATATTGCCGACCGTCACCAACTTTCCAAACGCCGATGAATGGAAAGCCGCCATTGGGGTTCGGCATGAGGTCAAGCCCGTGAAGACTTGCCCAACGGCTGACCAACAAGGCAAAACGCAAAGTTCAGGTGCGGTAGGTGTGGTCTTTTCCTTCGGGAAATGACCAGTGGCGGGCAAGGGGGTGCGCGGCGGACCGGAAGTCCCTGACGACGGCATCGAGCGCGGCCGACAGCTATTCGTGCTTAACATGAGTTGGTCTTGTTCGTTGTCAGCGCTCGCAGTTTGCTGCTCCAGGTTCCCGTTCAGGGCCGACTGTTGCCTCGGACCGTTTTTCTGGACGTCCAGAAAATTGGGGCCGTGGCTGCCGGAATAGACTCGGGGCATGCCGATACTGAACAAGGACATGACGCTTTGCATCTCGCTGGCGGCGCGGCCCAGCAACAACGGGACGCTGTTCCACAACCACCTCTATGACCAGTTGGGACTTAACTGGATCTACAAGGCTTTCGCCCCGACCGACCTGGCCCAGGCCATCTCCGGCGTCCGTGGGCTGGGCCTCCGCGGTGCCGCAGTATCCATGCCCTACAAGGAAGCGGTGATCCCGCTCGTAGACCACTTGGCCCCGTCGGCGGCGGCCATCAAGTCGGTGAACACCATCGTCAACGACAACGGGATCCTCACCGCCCACAACACCGACTACTCGGCGGTCGTTGAACTGCTGAGTATCCACAACGTTTCCCCTGCACTGCGGACCGTGGTGCGGGGCTCCGGCGGGATGGCCAAGGCAGTGGTGGCGGCGCTGGCGCACTCCGGGTTTGGCGACGTCGTGGTGGTGGCCCGCAACGAGGCGGCAGGACGGGACCTGGCCGAGACCTACGGCTTCACGTGGGCGCCCGAAGCCGCCGAAAGCGCGGAATTGTTGGTCAATGTCACCCCTATCGGGATGGCGGGCGGCGCGGAGGCGGACCAGATGCCGTTCTCGCCGGAGCAAGTGGCCACCGCGCAGGCGGTGTTTGACGTGGTTGCCGTCCCGACGGAAACGCAGTTGATTTGCGCGGCACGCACTGCGGGAAAGCCGGTCGTGACAGGCGTCGATGTTTCAACATTGCAGGCCGTGGAGCAATTCGTGCTCTACACGGGCATCCGGCCCACCGCGGAACAGATCCGAGCGGCACGCGAATTCATGCTGGCGCCGACACCTCGCGCCTGACGCCGGAGCTTGCGGGCAGGGAACCTCGGTAACGGGCACTGGGCGAAACCCCGGAAATCCCCGCGGTGGTTATCCCGGGGTTGTGCGATTCGCGTGTCGGCGGGTCCATGCGGCATGGCCGATCGTCGCGGCGATTGTCAGCACCACGCTGGCCAGCAGGCCGAATCCGAAGATAGCGGCATAGGAACCTGCCTCGGCCAGTGTTGCCGTGGCAAAGTTTCCTAGCGAGCCGCCCAGGAACAGCGATGCGGCGAACAGCGATACCGTCGTCGCGCGGGCCTGCGGTGCCACGTCCGTGGCCCAGCCCTGCATGGACGAGTGCATGACCGCGTTGGCCACGCCTATCAGGGTCGCCGTCACGGTGACCACCGCCGGGACCGGCCAGAGCATGGAGATCCCGCAGGCCAGCGCCAACACCGCGCCGCCGGCAAGGATCAGCCGGGTCCGGGAGAAGCGATGCACCAGGACCTTCATCGCGCGTGCCCCGAGAATGACGCCGACTGCATAGCCGGTGGCCAACAGCCCGGCCAACCCGATGCCCACGCCGGCGTGCTGCAGCGCCGGCACGATGTAGGTCAGGGCGCCGAGCAACACTGTGCCTTCCAGCAGGGCAATGGCATAGAGGCCAACCGCGGCGGGAGTGAAGGCTCGCCGCAGCCGGAACCGGCCTCGCACCGCCGGAGGAGCTTCCACCCTTGCCAGCGCCACCAGTATTGCCGCGGCCCCGAGGGCGGGAAGCCCGAAGACCAACCGCCAATCCACAAAGGTTGCAACGGCTCCGGCACCCAAGGTGGCCAAGGTTGCCCCGAGTGAGGAATAGATCTGCAGGTCCGAGAGTCCCCGTGCGCGGTCCGTCCCCTTCCGGGTGTCGCCCAGCAGCGTCAGCAGGGTCGGATAGAGCGCGCCGAACATGAAACCGGTGATTGAACGGACCACGAGCAACGGCAGGTATGCCATGAACAAGGTGCTCGTGACGGCTCCGACCGCGGCCCCGGCCAGCGCCAGCCGCAGCACCGCCAACCGGCCGAATCGGTCGCTGAGCAAGCCCCAGAGCGGTTGTCCAAGCGCGTAGAACAGCGAATAGGCGGCAACCAGCTGGACTGCCTGGGCCAGGGTGAGTTCGGTGACCGTGGCCAGGGCGACGAGCATCGGCGGGGTGGCGAAGCGGTCAAAAAATGCCAGGAAGCCGATGGACCTGAGCACCGGGTCGGGTATCGTCCCGGCCTCGACAGCGGATTCCTTGGCCACGTAGGCGCTCGCCACCTTCCCCACTCGTTCCCTTGCTATATGTAACCAGACGGGTGAAGCAGGGGATGACTTCGTGACGAGTCGAGGAAAACACCAAGCGCAGGAAACCATGAAGGTGGATTCCTGCGCTTGGGTTGATCGAATACGACAGGGATTCTGTAGACCGGATTCCTGGCCGCGCTCTCAGCGTCCGAACAACCGGCCCAGAAAACGGCGAACCCCGCCGCGGGAGCCCAAATGTCCCTCGAGCTCCCAAGGGCCCGCGGCCTCGTCGGACAGCCGTCCGTCCTCGCCGTAAAGCAGATGCTTGGTGCCAGGGCCGGGGATCTGGGCACCGGCGAGATTCGGAAGGCCGGGGCTTGACGCCGAACCATGCAGGGATGCCGGTCCCATCCGTGGAGTCCTGCCCTGGACGCTTTCCGGGCGGGAGAATATCTTTTTCATCGTCATCACCGGGTCCTTTGTCGGTACCTCAATTCTAGTTTTCTTCCCCGGCCCGGGGCAGGAAATCCGACAACATCTTTTGGCTGTCGAAGTGCACGTTCCCTGGGGACCCGCATCCGATGCACATGACTGGCGCCGTTCCACGCTGGTGTCGAAAGATCAAGGTTTCTTGCGGTTGATGACGCGTTGCCCCTGGCGAATGTCCGCCGGGGCAGGACCCGGGACGCGGGAAATGCCCCATGTGACCCCAGATGTCCGTGTTTGGTCCGCATGTGACGGACGGGTTCCGCCGGATCATGTCGGCTGCTTGAATCAAGGGGTACCCATCCAGAGCGGCCGAGAGACCTGGCTTGTCGACGCCGCAGCAAATCCACTCAGCAATGAGTGGATAGTGCTTCCGCCAGGATCGATGGAGATCGCGCAACTTCCCCTTCGGCCGGCAGTGCAGTGCCCGCTGGGAGGCGTTCATGTCGAATTCCATCCCCAACGCCGAAGGTGCCTGTAGGTTCGCGCCTCACACCGGAATCCCAACCACTTCGATCGATTTGCCGACACGACCAGGAGCCAAGCCATGACCACAACGTATCTGAACCGCAGCCGGCTAGAAGAGCTCTCGGCACGCTTCGCACCGCTCTTCGAACAGATTGCCGCCGGTGCCTCGGAGCGCGACAGCAGCCACTCTCTTCCCCGCGAACAGGTAGCGGGGTTGGCCGCTGCCGGGTTCGGCGCGGTGCGCGTGCCCGAATCCCACGGCGGGGCAGGGGCCACACTGCCCGAGCTCTTCGAGCTGCTGACCGAACTTGCGGCGGCGGACCCCAACATCACCCAGGCGCTGCGCGCGCACTTCGCCTTCGTGGAGGACCGGCTCGTTGCCGCACCCGGCGCGGAACGCGACATCTGGCTGGCGCGCTTCGCCGCCGGCGAGCTGGTCGGCAACTCCTGGACCGAGATCGGGACCGTCACCGTGGGCGAGGTGAACACCAAGGTCACCCCGGATGGCAACGGCGGGTTCGTGGTCAACGGGACCAAGTACTACTCGACCGGGTCGATCTACGCCGACTGGATCGACACCTACGCCCAGCGCACGGACACCGGAACCAGGGTCATCGCGGCGATCAACGCCCACCAGCCCGGCGTGCAGCTCGCGGACGACTGGGACGGATTCGGCCAGCGCACCACCGGCACCGGAACCTCCACGTTCACCGATGCCGTCGTTTCCGCCGAGAACCTCATCGAATTCGACACCCGGTTCAAGTACCAGACGGCGTTCTACCAGCAGGTGCTGCTCGCGGTGCTGGCCGGAACGGCGCGCGCCGTGGAACGCGAGTTCGCCGCGGAGCTTGCCGCGCGCAAGCGCACCTTCAGCCACGCGGCCGCCGAGGTGGCGGGGCAGGATCCGCAGTTGCTGCAAATCGTCGGAGAGGTGTCTGCCGCGGCCTTCGTCGCTTCCGGAGCGGTGGAACGCGTGGCCGCTTCCCTGCAGCGTGCCTACGAAACCGCCGTCGCGCTCCACTCCGGGGATGTCACCGAGCAGGAGGATGAGGCAGCCAACGATGCCGCGGAACTTGCCTCGGCGCAGGCCCAAGTGGCACTCACCCCGCTGGTGCTCAACGCGGTGACCCACGCCTTTGACGCGCTGGCGGCATCGGCCACCAGCACCGCCAAGAACCTGGACCGGCACTGGCGCAACGCCCGCACGGCCGGCAACCACAACCCCTGGGTCTACAAGGCCAGGCTGGTCGGGGACCACGCGGTCAACGGTTCGGTGCTGCCGCGGGTCTGGGCCATCGGGGCGTCGAAAAAGGCGTAGTCGGGCGGCGGGTCTTCGGGCTTAGCGCGACCAGTTGTAGGGCGTGGTTGTCGAGACCTTGAGCATGCCGGAGCGTTCCAGGATGGGCCTGGAATACTCCGTCGAATCGCTGTGGGCCAGCGTCTTGCCCGCCGCCAGTGCCGAGCGGGCCCGGGCTGCCGTCAGCGCACGGTAGATGCCGCGCCCGCGGTAAGCCGCGAGGGTGGCACCGCCCCAGAAGCCCGCGAAGTCGGTGTTCGGCACGGGCTCGAGCCGGCCGGCGCCAACCATGCGCCCGTCGGTTTCGGCGACCCACAGCTCCATGCCGTCGTTGCGCGCCAGGCGCGAGATGAGTGCTTCGGCAAGCCGGGTCTTGGCGGGGTCGCCGAAGGCTTCCTGGGCCATCGCGCTCATGGCGCGGACATCGGCATCGCTGCTGATCCGCCGCAACGCCACCCCTGCGGGCATGGGGACGTCGGTGCACAGGCCCGCGAGGGCCCCGATCATGATCGACTCGGGCTCGTCGGGCAGGAAGCCGTGCACCAGCAACGCCTCGTGCAACCCCGGGGCGCGGTCGTGGCCGCGGCTCTTCCACTCGACGCGGGTGATATCGGGATCGGCGCGGAAGTGGTCCAGCGCCTGGCCAACGAGTGCCGCGATGCGGCGCCCGTCCAGGTCCCCCAGGTCGCGGTAGGTGATGAAACCACGCCCGCCGGCGAAAGTCACCAGTCGCAGGGGGCCCAGCAGGTCGACCCGGATCGCGCTGGGTGTCTCGGCGTCCGTACGGAGCTGGTCGTCGTAGGCTTCGAGGTATTTCGCAAGTGCGCTCACCGGTTTCATGCTGTCAGTGCGGAAGGGCCGCCGCAACCCCCTCCGGGGTCCGTACGGTGGCCCGACATCCCAGCGGAGTGGCATCGGCCGGAGGAACCGCGAGGCAAAAATCCGCGGCCGCCGGCAGCGCGGAACCGCCCGTCCACCGCGCGGGACCCGGACGCATTGGGGGTGGCTCGCGGAACGCCGTTCCGGCAGGTGGCCCGCGACAAGAATTGCCCGAAACCTGCCTTTTGGCGTTTACTTCACCTCCCGATCGGGAAAAATGCTGGGAAGATCCCCGTTTCTTCGCGTACCCTGAAAATGTGAGCACCCCCACATGGAACCGGCCCGCAGCGCCGGAAAAGAGCATCCTGTCCCCGGAAGACGCCGAAGAGCTGGACCTCATTTCCCTGGGACGGCGAATTCGCCACCTGCGCAAGGCCAAGGCGATGACCCTCGACGATCTCTCGGCGGCCGTGGGGACGGCGCCCAGCCAGCTCTCGCTGATGGAAAACGGGAAGCGCGAACCCAAGCTGAGCATGCTCAAGTCGCTGGCTTCGGTCTTCGGCGTGGGGCTCGAGGAACTGCTCGGGGCCGAGCCGCCCACCAAGCGGGCGGCCCTGGAGATCGAACTCGAGCGTGCCCAGCGCGGCCCGCTCTACCAGGCACTGGGGTTGCCCAAGGTGCGCATTTCCTCGCGGCTGCCCATGGACGTGCTCGAATCCCTGGTCGGGTTGCAGGGCGAGCTGGAACGCCGGCTCAACGAGCAATCCGCAACGCCCGAGGAAGCCCGGCGCGCCAATGCCGAGCTGCGCGGGGAAATGCGCGAGCGCAACAACTACTACCCGGAGATCGAGAAGGAAGCGGCCAAGGTGCTCAAGGCCATCGGCCACGCCACCGGACCGCTCTCGCACCACGAGGTCGCGGACATCGCCTCGCACCTGGGCTTCTCGCTGCACAACGTCTCGGACCTGCCGCACTCCACCCGCTCGGTCACCGACCTGAAGAACATGCGGGTCTACCTCACCCAGTCCCAGCGTTCCGAGCATTCGACCCGCTCGGTGCTGCTGCAGGCCTTCGGCCACCACGTGCTGGGCCACGCCACTCCGGGGGACTACGCCGAGTTCCTGCGCCAGCGCGTGGCCACCAACTACTTCGCCGCCTCCTTGATGATGCCGGAAAAGGCCACCGTGGAATTCCTGCAGCGCGCCAAGAGCGCCCGCGAGCTCGCGGTCGAGGACATCCGGGACGCCTTCGCGGTGTCCTACGAGACCGCGGCCCACCGCTTCACCAACTTGGCCACCGAGCACCTGGGCATCACGGTGCACTTCCAGAAGGTGCACGAGTCCGGCATCATCCACAAGGCCTACGAGAACGACGGGGTGAACTTCCCGATGGACCACATCGGCGCGATCGAAGGCCAGTCGGTCTGCCGTCACTGGACCAGCCGCGAGGTCTTCGACGTGGCCGACCAGTTCAGCGCCTACAACCAATACACCGACACGGTCGCCGGCACGTTCTGGTGCACCGCGCGGACCGAGCGCTCAACCACCGGGAAGTTCTCGCTGAGCATCGGGGTGCCGTACGTGCACGTGAAGTGGTTCCGCGGGCGCGACACCACCGAGCGCTCCATCTCCACCTGCCCGGACGAATCGTGCTGCCGGCGCCCGCCGCTGGAACTCCAGAAGCAATGGGCCGGCCAGGCCTGGCCCAGCGCCCGCGCCCAGACCCACCTGCTGGCGGCCATGCCGCAGGGGGCCTTCCCCGGCGTGGACGAGACCGAGGTGTATTCCTTCCTGGCCCAGCACTCCGGCGACAAGTAGTGCCCCGCGTCACACAATCGTCATGCTTTCCGCCCGCCGGGCATTGCTGGTAGGTATAGGGGGCACGCAGCACCGCCTGCCGAACTCCCACCGAAGGGGCCACTGAAATGAAGTATGTCGTCGGATGCCTTGCGGACAAGCGCGGCCGCGAGGCGATCTCGCTGGCCCTGGCCCTGTCCAAATCGCTGGCCGCGCCGACGCATGCCGAACTCGAGCTGGTCCACATCATCCGCGGGGCCGCGCCCGAGGACGCGGGATCGCACAGCGAACGCGTCTACCAGCAGTTCCTGCAGCAGTCCGCGCAGAAGTGGATGGACCGCGCGCTGGCCCTGGTCCCCTCGAGCATGGCCGCGCGCACCCACATCCGTTTTGCCGACTCGATGGCCGAGGGCCTGCTCGAGGCCGTGGCCGCGTTCAAAGCGGACCTGGTGGTGGTGGGCGCCGCCAGCCACGGGCCGTTCCGGCGCTTCACCGTCGGATCCGTGGCCAACGCCCTGCTGCATTCCTCCCCGGTGCCCGTGGCCCTGGCACCCTCCGGGTACCTGCCGCCGCGGGAAATCACCCGGATCACCTGCGCCCTGGGCACCCGCACGGGCGCCGACTCGGTGCTGGAGGTCGCCGTGGATTCCGCCGCGATCCGCCACGTGCCGCTGCGGCTGATCTCCCTGGTGGCACTGGACGGGGATTCAAGCCACGCCGACGCCGGGCAGTGGGCCCGCGCGCATGCCGCCGCGACGCTGGAACGCGCCATCGAAGGGGTGCAGGCCCGCACCATCGTCACCGCCGACGTAGCGCAGGGGAAGTCCACGGAGGCGGCCATCGACTCCCTGGACTGGGACGAGTCGGAAATCGTGATGATCGGTTCCTCCCGCCTGGCCGAACGCAGCCGGATCTTCCTGGGATCCACCGCCAACAAGATGCTGCGCGCGCTGCCGGTGCCCATGGTCGTGGTTCCGCGCTTCCACGTCCCGGTCCCGGCGGCCGGCCGGCCGGGACGCATCTAGGGCCGCGCCCGCACCACCCATGACGCCACCGAACCCGCACCTGCCCCCGCCGCGCCACGGGCTGGTTCGCGCCCCGATCGCGGTCAGCTCGGATTCCGGGGAGCCGCTCTATCGGCAGCTGCGCCAGGCCCTGGAGCACCAGATCCTCTCCGGCTCGCTGGTGCCCAATCTGCCGCTGCCCTCCTCCCGGGAACTGGCCCGGGAACTGGGACTCTCGCGCAACACCGTGAATGCCGCCTACCAGGAAATGCTCGCCTCGGGCATCATCGAGTCCCACTCGCGGCGCGGCTACTTCATCAACACCCAGATGCTGCGCAAGGTGGCCCCGGAGTCCGCCCTGGCCCCCGCCGCGGGCTCGACGGTGGACTGGTCCCGGCACATCCGTCCCCGCCAGGACGCCGGGATGCCGGAGATCACCAAGGTCCGCGACTGGTCCAGCTACCCCTACCCGTTCGTGGCCGGCCAGGTCGACGAGCGGGACTTCCCGCGGCTGGGCTGGTCCCGGGCACTGCGTGACGCCTTGGACCCGCCGCACCTGTTCTACTCGCTGCGCGACTCGGTCGACGAGGACGACCCGTTCCTGGTCGAGGTTTTGTGCAAGCACGTGCTTCCGGCCCGCGGCATCCTGGCCCGGCCCGAGAACATCCTCATCACCGCCGGCTCCCAGCAGGGCCTGGACCTGCTGGCCCAAACCATGATGGGCACCAACACCCTGGTGGGCGTCGAAAACCCCGGGTACGTCGATGCGCGGCACACCTTTGCCCGCACCGGGGCGACGCTGCGCCCGCTGGAGGTGGACGAGCACGGGCTTCTCCCGCCCGCATCCCTGGGCGAGCTGGATTTGCTCTACCTGACCCCCAGCCACCACAGCCCCACCAACGTCACGCTCTCGGGATCCCGGCGCCGGCAGATCCTCGACGGCACCCGGGAAACCGGGGCGCTGGTCATCGAGGACGACTACGACTCCGAGTTCCGCTACCGCGGCAAGCCCACCCCGGCACTCAAGGCGCTGCCGGACTCCGAACACGTCATCTACCTGGGCTCCTTCACCAAGTTCCTGGCCCCGGGGCTGCGTATGGGCTACCTGGTGGCCGAGGCCGAGCTGGTCACCGAGCTGCGCAACCAGCGCCGCTACAAGATCCGCCACATTCCGGGCCACCCGCAGCGGGCCATGGCCCTGCTGATCGAATCCGGGCAGTACCACCGCACGATTTCCCGGCGCCGAACTCAGCTGGCGCGCAAGTGGCAGGTGCTCGTCGAGGCACTGGAGGAGTTCGTGCCGTGGAAGATCACCGCGCCCCCGGGCGGGGTGAGCATCTGGATCCGCGGACCCGAAGGCCTGGACTGCGTCGCGCTGGCGGCCGCGGCCCTGGAGGCCGGGATCGTGATCGAGCGCGGGGACGTGTTCTTCGACGACCCGGAAGCCAACCGCAACCACTTCCGCCTGGGCTTCGCCGCGATTTCCCTCGAGGCCATCCGCCCCGGCATCAAGGAACTGGGCCGGGTCATCGCCGCCCAGGACGGGCGGTAGCACGCCGCACCGCGGTGGACCCAAGGAAGCGCCCCCGATCTGGATCTGGGCCGGGCGCCGCAGGTGGTCAACAGTAGTCAGTAGCGCCGGGCGAGCTTTCCAACGCCCGGAACCAGCAGCCATGGCAATTCGCCTCAGAGACAA
Organism: Arthrobacter sp. UCD-GKA; assembly: GCF_001863355.1. Classification (NCBI taxonomy): domain Bacteria; kingdom Bacillati; phylum Actinomycetota; class Actinomycetes; order Micrococcales; family Micrococcaceae; genus Arthrobacter; species Arthrobacter sp. UCD-GKA. Next base: position 267,780 of record NZ_MOLR01000005.1, read on the forward strand.
GGGAGCCTCCGATGGAACACCTCAGCACGCTCGAAAACGCCGCCGCATCCACCTACCGGAACGCCGACGGGTTCGTCCCGCAACGCGCGGCCTACATCGAGACCGCCGCAATCACCGCCAACGTGCGGGCCCTGCGCGAGGTCGCCAACGGCGCCAAGGTCCTGGCCGTGCTCAAGGCCGACGGCTACGGGCACGGCATCGTGCCCGCGGCCCGGGCCGCGTTGGAAGGCGGCGCCGACTACCTGGGCACCGCGGTGCTTGAGGAGGCCTTTGCGGTGCGCGCCGCCGGGATCACCGCCCCGCTCTTCTCCTGGCTGTCGGCACCCGGTGCACCCTACGGCCGGGCCATCACCGAGGACATCGAACTGGCAGCCTACTCGCTCGGGCAGCTGCGCGAAATCGCGGACGCCGGGGACCGGGTCGGCGCCGTGCCGCGGATCCACCTGAAGATCGACACCGGGATGTGGCGCGGCGGGGCCACGCCCAAGGACTGGCCCGGGCTCTGTGCCGCGGCCCGGGAGCTCGAGGCCGAAGGCAGGATCCGGGTGCTGGGCATCTGGTCCCACCTGGCCTGCGCGGACGAGCCGGGGCACCCATCGCTCCCCGTGCAGCTGGAGGTCTTCAGGCAGGCGATCGCCACGGCCCGCGCCCTGGGGCTGGAACCGGAGCTCTGCCACATCGCCAACTCCGCCGCGACCCTCGCAAGCCCCGAGGCGCACTTCGACATGGTCCGCCCCGGCCTGGCCGTCTACGGGGTGAACCCGCTGGCCGAGGCGGACCGCGTGAACGGTCCGGAGTTGCGCCCGGCCATGAGCCTGGGCGCGGCGGTCGTGCAAACCAAGCGCGCACCGGCCGGCGCCGGGGTTTCCTACGGGCACACCGAGTCCACCGCACGGCAGACCACGCTGGCGGTGGTGCCGCTGGGCTATGCCGACGGGGTCTTCCGCGCCGCCAGCTCCGCGGGCCCGGTGCTGATCGGGAACCGGACCTACCGGGTGCTGGGCCGGGTCTGCATGGACCAGTTCGTGGTCGACGTGGGCGACGACGATGTTGCGGCCGGGGATGCGGCGCTGCTTTTTGGCCACGGGGACTCCGGGGAACCGCACGTGGAGGCGTGGGCAGCGGCCGCCGGGACCATTCCCTACGAGGTGCTGACCCGCATCGGGTCCAGGGTGCCGCGGATCTACCTGTAGGTAGGTAACTGGTACCTAAAAAGGGACGCCAATTTGGGTCTGGGAAAGGGCCCAGCATGCGGGCAGAGTGATACACACCACAGCAAGTCATGGGTGGCGAGGACCGCAGCGAGGTTGCTTCGGGTCCTGTCAGGAAAACTTTGAATGGAGGGGTCTCGTGACCAACTCAGATATCCGCAATCGTGCACAGCGGCATCTCTACCCGCACTTCACCACCGGCCAGGTGTGGAACGACCCGAACCTGCCGATCATCACCCGGGGCGAGGGAAGCTACCTCTTCGACGAAGACGGCAACAAGTTCCTGGACGGATTGGCCGGACTCTTCTGCGCCAACATCGGCCACGGACGCCAGGACATCCCGAAGGCCGCGTACGAGCAGATGTCCAAGCTGGCCTACTGGACCAACTGGGGCTCGGCCCACCCGGCCGCCGTCGACGCCGCCACCGCCATCGCCGACCTGGCCCCGGGCGACCTGGACGTCGTGTTCTTCGTGAACTCCGGCTCCGAGGCCGTCGAGTCGGCCATCAAGTTCGCCCGCCAGTACCACCGCAGCCAGGGGCAGCCCGAGCGCACCAAGATCATCGCCCGCGACATGGCCTACCACGGCACCACCCTCGGCGCCCTGGCCGTCACCGGCATCCCGGCCTACAAGGAAGCCTTCGGCACGCTGATGCCCGGGGTCTTCCACGTCCCGAACACCCTGGGCGAGGTCGTCCCGGAAGGCGGCTCCGCCGCTGACCTGCCCTCCGTGCAGGCCATCCGCGAGGTCATTGCCCGCGAGGGCGCACACACCATCGCCGCGCTCTTCGCCGAGCCGGTGCAGAACTCCCGCGGCGCCCTGGTCCCGCCGGCGGGCTACTGGCAGGAACTGCGCTCCATCTGCGACGAGCACGGCATCCTGCTGGTCGCCGACGAGGTCATCACCGGCTTCGGCCGCCTCGGCGAGTGGTTCGGCAGCATCAAGTACGGTGTCGTCCCGGACATGATCACCTTCGCCAAGGGCTCGACCTCCGGCTACGCACCGCTGGGCGGGGTGATCATCCGCAAGCCGCTGGCCGATTCCATGCTCGCCTCGCCGCTGGCCGGGGTCTTTACCCACGGCGCCACCTGGGGCGGGCACCCGGTGGCCACGGCCACCGCCGTCGCCAACCTGACCGCGCTGAAGGAAGAAAACGTCGTGGGCAACGTGCGCAGCCTCGAACCGTACTTCCAGAACGGGCTGGACCGGATCCTTTCGGCGCACGACGGCATCAAGGAATATCGCGGCACCGGATTCTTCTACTCCATCGAGCTGATGGGCAGCCGCAGCGAGGGCCGCGAGCTGACCGCGGACCAGTCCAAGGCGCTGCTGACCCGGGTCATGCCGCAGGCCATGCGCGAGGTCAACCTCATCACCCGCCCGGACAACCGCGGCGCGACGATGCTGGTGCTCTCCCCGCCGCTGGTCGCCGACCAGGACGTGCTCGACGACCTGCTGAACAAGGTCGACCACGTCATGGGCGCGGTGGACAGCTACCTCAAGGCCCCCGCCGCCCTGGCCTCGGTCTAGGAACCCGGAAACAGGAAACACGGCAGATGACCATTGCACCGGTGCGGCCCCAGGGGGTCGACGAAAACATGCTGGCCCGCTTCACCGCGGGCCACTGGGCCGGCCCTGCGGGCCGCATCATCCTGGCCGACGGGCACGACGCGCGGGCCGTCACCGCCGCCGGCGTGCTCAACGAGATCGGCCTGGAGGTCATCCTGGTCGGCGGGCGCGAGGGCATCAACGCCCGCGCGCTCGCCGAGGGCGTCACACTCACCGATGCCACCACCGTCATGGACATCGCCGAGCTGAGGGACAGCGCCGCCGGGGCCCACCTCGCCGGCATCGTCGCCAGGCTCGGGCCGGAGAAGACCGCCGGGTGGATGGATGACCCGCTGTTCCTGGCCGTCGCGGCGGTCCCGGCGGGTCTGGCGGCGGCAGCCGTCGCCGGTGCCACCCGGCCCACCTCCGAGGTCTTGCGTGCGGCCCTTCGGGTCGTGGGAACCCGCGAGGCCGGCGGCACCGTCTCCTCCTCGTTCCTGATGCGGCTGAACGACGGACGCTACGTGGGCTACGGAGACTGCGCGGTGATCCCCACCCCGGATTCCACCCAATTGGCGCACATCGCCACCGCCACCGCGCGCACCTTCGCCACGCTCACCGGGCAGGAACCGGCGGTCGCGATGCTCTCCTTCTCCACCGCCGGATCCGCCGAGCACGAGACCATCTCCACGGTCCGCACTGCCACGGCGCTGGCGCGGGAAGCCGAGCCGGCGCTGCAGATCGACGGGGAACTGCAATTCGATGCGGCGCTGCTCGAATCGGTGGCCGTCTCCAAGGCCCCGGGATCCACGGTGGCCGGGCACGCCAACGTCTTCATCTTCCCCAACCTGGCCGCCGGAAACATCGGGTACAAGATCACCCAACGCCTCGCCGGCGCCCAGGCCTACGGGCCGATCCTGCAGGGATTGGCCGCACCGATCAACGATTTGTCCCGCGGCGCAACCGTGGCGGACATCGTGAACGTTTCACTGATCAGCATGATGCAATCCCAGAAATCTTGACCCCGACAGGTCCGCCCGCCAGGGCGAACCGACAAACCCCCATCCATGGTGACGCAAGCGTCGCCGTGCAAGAACGAGGTTCAAATGAAAGCCACAACAGATAAGACGGTGACTAGTCCCATGGCATCGGCTTCGCCAGGTTTCGACGGCGGCCAGCCCGAGCGCATGGAAAAGACGCTCAAGGCCCACTGGGTCTGGGCCATTGCCCTGGGCTCCGCGGTGGGATGGGGAGCCTTCATCCTGCCCACCGACTGGTTGGCCATGGGTGGACCGCTCGGGGCGGTCTCCGGCTTCCTGATCGGTGGCGCATTGATGGTGCTCATCGCCGTCAGCTACGGGTTCCTGATCAAGTCGTTCCCCGTCTCCGGCGGCGAACTGGCCTTCGCGCTGGTCGGCTTCGGCCGCACCCATGCCTTCTTCTGCGGCTGGTTCCTGACCCTGGGGTACACCTGCATCGTGGCGTTGAACGCCTCGGCGCTGGCCCTGCTCTTCCGCAAGCTCATGCCAGACGTGGTGCAGCAGGGCTACCTCTACACCGTGGCCGGCTGGGACGTCTACCTGGTGGAAGTCATCATCTCGATGGTGGCCCTGGCGGTCTTCGCCTACCTGAACATCCGCGGCACCGCCCTGTCGGGCCGCATCCAGTTCATTGCCTGCGTGATCATGCTCGTCGCGGTCGCCTGCATCCTGGTGGCCGTCATCGCCAGCCCGCAGGTCGTCTTTTCCAACGCGCTTCCGGCGTTCCCGGAGAATGTTAATCCTATCGCCGCGATAGCTGCGATCGTTGCGATTGCGCCCTGGGCCTTCATCGGATTCGACAACGTCCCGCAGGCCGCGGAGGAGTTCGACTTTCCTCCGGCCAAGGCCATGAAGTTGATTGTGCTGGCCCTGCTGGCAGCCGCCTTGCTCTACGCGGCCATGATTGCCGCGGTGGCGATGGCCGCACCCTGGGAGGCCCTGGTTGCCGGGGATTCGGCGTGGGGCACCGCGGATGCGTTGACCGGGGTGCTGGGCGGCTCGGGCCTGCTGCTGCTGACCATCGGAATCACCATGGGCGTGAGCACCGGCCTGAACGGCTTCTACGTCTCGGCCAGCCGCATCCTGTTGGGCATGGGCCGGGCCCAGATGGTCCCGAAGGTGTTCGCCCGGCTGCACCCCAAGTACAAGACCCCGTACGTCGGAGTCATCTTTGTTGGCGCCGTATGCCTGGTCAGCCCCTGGTTCGGCCGCGCAGCACTGACCTGGGTGGTGGACATGTCCGCGGTCGGAGTCACCGTCGCCTACCTCTACACCTGCCTGTGCGCGTTCAAGATCTTCCGTCCGACCAACTCCGTCGAGCGGGCGGGCGAGCTGGAAGGCACCCGCTCGACCTCCAAGAAGGTGCTCAGCGCGCTGGGCGCGGTCACGGCGCTGGTGTTCATGGCCCTGCTGCTGGTCCCGGGCTCGCCGGGCGTGCTGGGCAAGGAGTCCATGTCCGCACTGGCCGTCTGGACCCTGCTGGGCGTGGCGTTCTTCATGATGCGCCGCAAGCACAACAAGACCCTGTCCGACGAACAGGTCGACATCCTGGTCCTCGGCGCCCCGCGGCCGGAGGGTACCAAACTCAAGGCCCAGTCCGCCAGCGGTGCCTCGGCGGCAAACTGACGCCCGGAGCGAGACGGGGCACAATAGTAAACATATCCAGCGCGTGGTTCGTGGTGCGGCCGCAGGCCGCACCACGAGCGCGACTCTTTTCCAAGGAGCTTCCCCCTCATGGCCAACCAAACACACGAACCGGTGGTGCAGTCCAAGGGCCCGGGGTCCCCTCCCTCGGGCAAGACCCGCTCCTGGGTCGTGGCGCACTGGGCCGGACTGGCCGCCTGTGCCGTGGCCGTTCCGCTGTCCTTCGCGGTGCACCTGCTGTTCCCCTCCATCCCTGTGATGACCACCGCGGTGGTGCTCGGCGTGCTGTCGGCCAACATCCCGGGCCTGTCCACCCTGGTGGCCGGCCCGCTGCAGAAGGGCCTGGGATTCGCCGGGAAGAAGCTCATGCGCGTCGGCATCGTGCTGCTGGGCCTGAAACTGAGCATCGTGGATGTGCTGGACCTGGGGTGGTTGACCTTCGTGGTGGTCGTGGCGATCGTGCTGCTGGCGTTTGCCGGGACCTACCTGCTGGGCAAGGCGTTCAAGCTGCCCGGGGACCAGCCGTTGCTGGTCGCCACGGGCTTTTCCATCTGCGGTGCCTCGGCCATCGGCGCGATGAGCGCGGTGCGCCGCTCCAAGGACGAGGACACCGTGATCCCGGTGGCGCTGGTGACCCTGTGCGGCACCCTGGCCATTGCCGTGCTGCCGCTGCTGATGGTTCCGCTGGGGCTGGGCCCGGAGGCCTTCGGGCAGTGGGTCGGTGCCTCGGTGCATGACGTCGGCCAGGTCGTGGCCACCGCGCAGACCGCCGGCGCCTCCGCGCTGGCCATCGCCATCGTCATCAAGCTCACCCGCGTGCTGACCCTGGCCCCGATGGTTGCCGCCGCGGGCATCATCAGCCGCCGCTCCCAGGGGACCGGCTCCGCGCACGAGGGGTTGAAGCTGCCCCCGATCATTCCCGGGTTCATCATCGGGTTCGTGGCCCTGGTTGCAGTGCGCTCGATCTTCGACGTTCCGGCCGAGCTGCTGGACGCCGCCACGGTCGTGCAGGACATCGTGCTGGCCGCGGCGCTCTTCGGTCTGGGTTCCGCGGTGCGGGTCCGCCAGCTCTTCGCCTCCAAGGGTGCCTCGATCCTCATGGCGCTGTGCGCCTGGGCGCTGATCGCCGGCCTGGGCTACGCGGGGGTCCTGCTGCTGCAGCTGTAGGGCAGGGGCCGCAAGAACAGAAGGGCTCCTCTGCCGGCACGGTCACCGGCGGACGAGCCCCTCCCTGTTTTTCGGTGTGGTGATGCGACGGAGGCCAGGGGCGTCTTCGGTGCCGTGGCAGTTGCCTGCTTCCGTCTTTCCCCGCGGACCGCACCATATCGAAGGTACGCTTGAAAGATGAGTGTCGACGCACAATCCACCGTCTTCCTGGACGGCCAATTTGCCCGTGAGCTTCCCGAACTGGCCGTTCCTTGGCAGGCGGAACAGGCTCCGGATCCGCGACTGGTCGTGCTCAACGAGCCGCTGGCCGCCGAGCTGGGTCTTGACCCCGAGTCCCTGGGCAATGCCGAGGGCCTCGGGCTGCTGATCGGCACCGCGCTGCCCAGTGGTGCCACTCCCGTGGCGCAGGGCTATGCCGGCCACCAGTTCGGCTCCTACTCGTCGCGTCTGGGCGATGGCCGGGCGCTCCTGCTCGGCGAGATTGCCGATGCCGAGGGCCGCCTTAGGGACCTCCACCTCAAGGGCTCGGGGCGCACGCCGTTTGCCCGCCGTGGTGACGGCCTGGCCACGCTCGGCCCGATGCTCCGTGAATACGTCATCAGCGAGGCGATGCACGCCCTGGGCATTCCCACCACGCGCTCCCTGGCCGTGGTGGCGACGGGACGGCCGGTGAGCCGCGAGACCATGCTGCCCGGAGCGGTGCTGGCCCGGGTGGCAAGCAGCCACTTGCGGGTGGGAAGCTTCCAATATGCCCGGGCCATGGACGACGAGGACCTGCTGCGCCGCCTGGCGGACCATGCGATGACACGCCACCATCCCGGGGCGGCGGAGGCCAAGAACCCCTATCTCGCCCTGTTCGAAGCGGTGGTCGCGGCCCAGGCGTCGCTGGTGGCCCAATGGATGCTGGCGGGTTTCATCCACGGGGTCATGAACACCGACAACATGACCATTTCGGGGGAGGGCATCGACTACGGCCCGTGCGCCTTCATGGACGTTTTCGATCCGGCCACGGTCTACAGTTCGATCGACGAAGCCGGGCGCTATGCCTACGGCAACCAGCCCCTCGTGGCCCAGTGGAACCTCGCCCGGCTCGCGGAGGCCCTCCTGCCGCTCTTCCACGAGGACCAGGACCGGGCCGTTGCCCTGGCCCAGGAATCCCTGGGTGCCTTCCACACCCGGTACAGCGCCGCGTGGCTGGCCGGAATGAAAACCAAGCTCGGCCTGGCCGAGGGCCTGGACGACGACTCGGCCACGTCACTCACCGGGGAATTGTTCGCCCTCCTGCAGGAGGCCCGCGTGGACTACACGTCCTTCTTCCGGAACTTGGGCACGGCCGCGCGGGGTGACGCCGAGTCCGCGCGCTCCATGTTCCTCGATCCGGCCGCGTTCGAGGCCTGGACGGAGCGCTGGCGGGCCCTGGAACCGGACGCTGACCTGATGGACCGGACCAACCCCGTCTACATCCCGCGGAACCACCTCGTCGAGGAGGCGCTCGCCGCCGCCGTCGACGGCGACCAGGAGCCGCTCTCGCAGCTCTTGGTTGCGCTGACCGCACCCTTCCAGGAGCGCCCCGGCCTCGAGCGATTCGCCGTCGCGGCCCCGGAAGGCTTCGGCCCCTACCGGACCTTCTGCGGAACCTGAGTCCGAAGGCGGGCCATGCAGATCCTGCCCCCGCTACGACTCAATGCCGTGGCGTCAGGCATTCCGCGGCGGATCCTGTTCTACGCCGGTTCCACCAGCGAGACCGGCGCGGACGCGCCGTGGCCGCACCGCGCGTCCGCGCCTGTGTGCACGCCAAAGCCCAATCGCGCCGGCGGCACACCGTCGAGCCGGGCGCTTGCAAACCTGGCGGTTTCCCGGGTGTCGAAGCGGACCAAGGCAATGTGCAGCGGCCAGCCGGACGGGGTAGGCCACACCGGCTTGGACGGGAACAACTAAGGCAACGAGGACGCATGCACCCGCGGTTGAGGATGGGTCCACGCTCATGGCAGGATCACGCACCAGCGGCCCGTGAACAGTTCCGGTACCGAACGACGCGGCCAACATGGCGTTCACCTTTACGACGTCCGTATGTCGCGGGCCAAGCTGCCGTCGCCGTGTTGTTTCGATCGTGCCACCATCGCGGCCGTTCGAGAACGCGCGGTGTTCAGGACCCCGGCGACATCGTCTCGGCGAGCGAGTGCTCCAGCAATTCGCGCAGCGCGCTGCGGTCCACCCCGCTCAAGCGGGTGAGGTACAGGCAGGCCTTGGACGAGCGGTGCGGCCCGAGCCTGTCCAGCAGCTCCGGCCAGCGTTGGGAGAAGTCGTTGACGAGGTAGATCGTGTGCTTCGTCGGTCCCGGCGCGAAGGCGAGCAGGGGGGAGCGTCCCGAGTGCCCGCTCGCGTAGCGGTACTCGTACTCTCCGAAGCCGATGATGCGACCGGCCCACACGACCGGCGTCTCGCCGCTGATCCCGCCGAGCATCGCGAGCAGTTCCTCGGCTTCGGCGCGCCGCGGCCCCGTGGCCCGGTCCAGCACCTGGGCGACCGGCAGGTCGGACGGCGACATTGCGGGCGGTTTCGCGGCCATGGTTCTCCTTGCGATGGTGCTGGGGAACCCAGCGTACCCCCGGTCAGGTGAAGCCCCCGCGGGGCACCGTGCGGCAGGGACAGGCAATCACACGTTGCAGCGCAGCCCGGATCAGCGCCCGGGACGCAGCGAGCGCTCGAGCAGGCCCAGCAGGTCGCGCACGGACTCGGAGCCGCCGAGCCGCCCGGCATCCAGGATGGTGCTGCGGCGGAAGTACTCGCTCATGTCCAGCCCCAGGCCCAGGCCCAGGATGGTCGTGGAGCCGGCGGCCTCGGCCCCGCGAAGCACTGCGGCCAAATCGTGCTGCAGGTAGTTTTCGTCGTTGGCGTTTGCCGTGGCGCCGTCCGCCGGGCTGCCGTCGGAAATGACCACCAGGATCCGGCGTTCCTGGCCTTGGGTTTCGAGCCGGCTCAGTGCCCAGCGCACAGCTTCCCCGTCGATGCCCTCGCGATACAGCGTGGACTTGAGCATCGCCGCCAGGCCCGGGCGCCCGGTGCGCCACGGGGTCGCGGCGTCCTTGAAGACCAGGTGGCTGAGCTCGTTGAGCCGCCCGGGATTTTCCGGGGTGCCGGCGCGGCGCCAGTCCTTCAACGCCCGCCCGCCGTTCCACGCGCCGGTGGTGTAGCCCAGGACCTCGCAGGGCACCTCGATGCGTTCCAGCGCCCGAACCAGCACGTCCAGGAACGCGGCAAGCCCCTCGGCGTGCTGCTTCATCGACCCGGAGCAGTCAACCAGGAAGGTGATGGTTGCGGCGGCCACCGGCTCGAAGCGTTCGGTCTTGAACAGCCTGGACTCGGTGGGGGATGCAATCAACTGGCCCAGCCGGGAAGCATCGAGCAGGCCTTCCTCCGCGCCGGAATCGTGCCCGGAGCGCTCCGGGACGCAGAGCAGCCCCTGGAGCTTCTTGGCCAGCAGTGCCGTGTTCACCGCCTCCGTGTGCACCCGGGCGGCAATGCGTTCGCGGTAGCCGCGCAACAGGTCCTCCCGGACCAGATCCCGGGCCGCCGATTCCTTGTCATAGGCACGGGTGAAGGCCGTGTAGCCGCCTGCCGCGGCCTCCAGCGTGCCGCTGGTTCCCGTGCCGGTTCTCCCGATCAGCGCGGCCTCCCGCTCGACGTCCACGAGCAGCGAAAACGCCGCCGCCTTGGACTCCTTCGGCGCCTTGCGGGTAGGTGCACGGGATTCCAGGGCCTGGACGGCGTCGGCGACAAGACGTGCAATCTCCAGCGCCGGCGGGGCGAAATCGGCCTGGCTGAGCTTGTTCCGGCGCAGGGCGGGAAGCAACGGGCCCAGCACCGGGGACAGGTTCGCGCGGGTCGCCTCGATCATGTCCTCGGATTCCTCGACGACCGGCTCGGCGGTGATCCGCGAGCGGGTGACCTGTAGGATCGTGTACAGCAGCATGCCCAGCGAGGTTTCGGCCAGGCCCGAGGCCAGGTATTCCTTGGACCATGCCTCGTGCCGGGCCCGCAGGTTGGAAACCACCCCGGGCAGGGTGGCCAGGGATTCGCAGCGGAATTGCTCGAGCACCTCGAAGACCAGTCGGGCGCTGGGATTCTCGGGCAGCAGGGCCAGATGCGCGGCGGTGTCCGAATGCAGGGTGCGCAGCGCCATCCCGTCGCTGGCGCCGCGGAAGGACTCGAACGCCGCGCCGGGGGAGGGCGGGTAGAGGTGCGGCGCGTTGAACGGCAGCACCGCGGTGCCGCGGTAGGGCCGGGAGCCAAGCAGCTCCAGATGCCGGTCGGCGCCCAGCGCGCGCAGGGACGCGGCGCACAGCTGGCGGATTTCCTGGGCGCGGCGTTCGGCGATTCCCGTGCTGTCCATGGCGTTGCGGCCGGCCTCCGCTAGGCCCCGGCCGGAACGAGCGCGTAGGACTCGTCGAGCTCGGTGGCCATGACGCGCTGGTAGTACTCGGAGATGATGAAGCGCTCGGCCTCGTCGCACTTGTTGATGAAGGAGAGCCGGAAGGCCAGCGCGGGATCGCGGAAGATGGAGATGTTCTCCGCCCAGGTGATCACGGTGCGCGGGGACATCAGGGTGGAGATGTCCCCGGCGGCAAAGCCGTCGCGGGTGAGGTTGGCGACCTGCACCATGGAGCGGATCAGGTCCGTTCCGGAGGGCTGCTGTGCCAGGTCCGGGACGCGGGCGGCAACGATGTCCACCTCGTCGGCCACCGGCAGGTAGTCCAGGGCCGCAACGATGTTCCAGCGGTCCAGTTGGGCGTGGTTCAACCGCTGCACCCCGTGGTACAGCCCGTTGAGGTTGCCCAGCCCGACGGTGTTGGCGGTGGCGAAGAGCCGGAAATGCGGGTGCGGGCGGATGACGCGGTTTTGGTCCGGCAGCGTGAAGCCGCCGTCGCGCTCCAGCAGCCGCTGGATGACGAACATGACATCGGGGCGCCCGGCATCGTATTCGTCGAAGACCAGGGCCATCGGCTGGACCATCGCCCAGGGCACCACTCCCTCCTGGAACCGCGTGGCCGGTGCCCCGTCCCGGATCACGACGGTGTCCTTGCCGACCAAATCCAGGCGGCTGATGTGGCCATCCAGGTTCACGCGCATCAGCGGCCAGTTCAGCCGGGCGGCGACCTGCTCGATGTGGGTGGATTTTCCGGTGCCGTGCAACCCCTGGACCATCACCCGGCTGTTGTGGGTGAACCCGGCCAGGATCGCCAGGGTGACGTCGGCGTTGAACCTGTAAGCCGGGTCGATGGGCGGGACGTGCTCGGTGGCCTCGAGGAACCGCGGCACGCGCAGCTCGCTGTCGATGCCGAATATCTCACGGACCGAAACCAGCTCCTGGGCCGCGAGCTCGGGTGTTTGGTGGTTCATCCGGATCACCACCCTGCCGCGATCGGCTCGGACTCGGGGGAGCCCAGATCCGCGTGGTCCTCGATGCGGGCGATGCTCTCGGCGGCCTGGCGCAGGGCCGGCAGCAAGGTGAGCAGGTCCGCGGAGCTCTTGCGCATCATCGGTGCCTGCACCGCGACGCAGAGGTTGGAACGGCCGGCGGGGTTGGGAACCAGCACGGCCAGGCAGACCAGCCCGTCCAGGAATTCCTGGCGGTCCTCGGCGTAGCCGTTGCGCCGGATCTGGGTCAGTTCGGCCTCGATCTGGGCCTTGTCGGTGAGCGTGTGCGCGGTGAAGCGCTGCAGCTTCCCGGTGGCCAGCACGCGTTCGCGCTGCGTGGGACCGAACTGGGAGAGGATCAGCTTTCCGCTGGCGGAGCAGTGCACCGGCACCCGGGAACCGGGGCCGAGGTGGACGCGCAGTGGTTCGTTGGTCTCGACGCGGTCCAGGTAGATGACCTCGTTGCCGGACAGTGCCGTGATGTTGCAGCTTTCGCCGATCTCGTCGACCAGTCCGCGCAGGATGGCGTGCCGGGTGCCGTGCCGGGTGTCGTTGAGCAGCACGTCCTCGGCCATGCGGCGCATGCGCGAACCGGTGCCGTAATGCCGGCCGTCGGACTGGCGGGTCAGCAGGTTGGCGCCCTCGAGCTGTTGCAGCATGCGGTGCAGGGTCGGCTTGGGGAGCCCCGTCTGGTCCACCAGGGATTGCAGGGTGAAGAGCTGGTCGCGGGTGGTGATCAGCTCCAGCAGTGCGAAGAGGCGCAGGGCCGGTGTTTCGCCCTGGACGGCACCCGCGGGCCCGAGATCCGGTTCCGTGAGATTTTCCATGATCGATCCAATCATCCGTTGTGCGAAGTTTCATTAAATCGTATCAGCACGAAGAATAAATGGAATAGGGGCTTGACGGATGTGAGCTGGGTCGCATAGCTTTGTGAGTAATCCCGTTTATGGGAGCAGTTCGAATCATTTTTTGAGACTTTGCGTGATTGCGACGTCTTGATCCACGAAGGAGACTTGTAATGACTGAAAAGGCCACATCCCGCGAGGTCGTCAAGGGCGCGCAGAAGATGACGTCGTCGGAAGCCTTCGTTGAGACGCTGGTGTCCAACGACGTCACCGATATCTTCGGCATCATGGGCTCTGCCTTCATGGACGCCATGGACATCTTCGCCCCCGCCGGCATCCGCCTGGTTCCGGTCGTCCACGAACAGGGCGCCGCCCACATGGCCGACGGCTATGCACGTGCCTCCGGCCGCCACGGCGTGGTCATTGGCCAGAACGGCCCGGGCATCTCCAACTGCGTCACCGGCATCGCCGCCGCCTACTGGGCCCACAGCCCGGTCGTGATCATCACCCCGGAAGCCGGAACCAACACCATCGGCCTGGGCGGATTCCAGGAAGCCAACCAGCTGCCGATGTTCCAGGAGTTCACCAAGTACCAGGGACACGTGACTCACCCGAACCGCATGGCCGAATTCACCGCCCGCTGCTTCGACCGCGCGATGAGCGAAAATGGCCCGACCCAGCTGAACATCCCGCGCGACTACTTCTACGGCGAATCCATCACCGAGATCCCGGCCCCGCGCCGCGTGGACCGCGGTGCCGGCGGCACCAAGTCCCTCGATGAGGCCATCGAGCTGCTCAAGACCGCTAAGAACCCGGTCATCGTTTCCGGTGGCGGCGTGGTCATGGCAGACGGCGTCGAGGAAGCCAAGGCCCTGGCCGAGCGCCTGGGCGCACCGGTGGTCAACAGCTACCAGCACAACGACTCCTTCCCCGCCAGCCACCCGCTCTGGGCCGGCCCGCTGGGCTACCAGGGCTCCAAGGCCGGCATGAAGCTGATCTCCGAGGCCGACGTCGTCATCGCCCTGGGCACCCGGCTTGGCCCGTTCGGGACCCTGCCGCAGTACGGCCAGGCCTACTGGCCCACCGAGGCCAAGATCATCCAGATCGATGCGGACCACACCAAGCTCGGACTGGTCAAGAAGATCTCCGTGGGCATCACCGGCGACGCCAAGGCCGTGGCCATCGAACTGGTCAAGCGACTCGAGGGCACCGAGCTCGCCTCGGACGCCACCAAGGCCGAGCGCGCCGCGAACATCAAGGCCGAGAAGGACGCCTGGGAGCAGGAGCTCTCCGGGTGGACCCACGAGAAGGACGAGTACTCCCTCGACGTCATCGAGGAGGCCAAGGGTGAGGAGGGCAACTGGCTGCACCCGCGCCAGGTGCTGCGCGAACTGGAAAACGCCATGCCGGAAGACGTCATGATCTCCACCGACATCGGCAACATCAACTCCGTGGCCCACAGCTACCTGCGCTTCGAAAAGCCGCGCAGCTTCTTCGCACCGATGTCCTTCGGCAACTGCGGCTACGCGCTACCGACCATCATCGGTGCCAAGGCCGCGGCCCCGCACCGCCCGGCCATTGCCTACGCCGGCGACGGCGCCTGGGCCATGAGCATGGGCGAGGTGCTCACCGCGGTCCGCCACGACCTGCCGGTCACCGCGGTCGTCTTCCGCAACCGCCAATGGGGCGCCGAGAAGAAGAACCAGGTCGAGTTCTACAACCGCCGCTTCATCGCCGGCGAGCTGGACAATGGCGAGTCCTTCGCCGAGATGGCCCGTTCCATGGGTGCCGAGGGCATCGTTGTGGACAAGCTGGAGAACGTCGGTGCCGCCCTCAAGGAAGCACTGAACGCCCAGATGGTCGACGGCAAGACCACCGTCATCGAGGTCATGTGCACCCGCGAGCTGGGCGACCCGTTCCGCCGCGACGCCCTGTCCACCCCGGTCCGCCACCTGGAGAAGTACAAGGACTACGTCTAAACCCGGAACGCAACCCCGGGCAGCAATGAGTGGGGGGAGGGCAAGGCAGGCGGCACCGCGGTGCCCGCTGGCCCGGCCTTCCCCCCATTGCATCCCACAAACATCTACTTCCGCCGCCGCACCACGAGGTGCCGCAGCGACGCGAGAGTGCACAAGGATTGGAGCGAACAATGAGCAATACGCAGACGCCGGAAAACGTGGTCGTCATCGGTGCGGGCATGGTGGGACTCGCCACCGCCTGGTACCTCCAGGAACGCGGTGTCAACGTCACCGTGGTGGACCGCGACGGCGTCGCCGCCGGGTCCTCATGGGGCAACGCCGGCTGGCTGACCCCCGCCCTCACGCTGCCGCTGAGCGAACCCTCGGTGCTCACCTACGGGCTCAAGACCATGTTCGATCCCGCCTCCCCGCTGTACATCCCGCTCTCGGCCAAGCCCTCGCTGATCCGCTTCCTGCTCGGCTTCGCCCGGCACTGCACCCCGGGGAAATGGCGCGAGGCCATGGCCGTGTTCAGCGAGATCGGCGCCACCGGCCTGGACGCCTTCGACGAGATCTCCGAGGCCAACGCCGTCACCCGGATCGGCCGGGACCAGGCCGCCGTCGGCGGCGGAGCCTCCGGAAGCGGCGGCGGAACCACGACCCTGGGCACCGGCGTTTCCGAACCCACCAAGCCGGCCGAACCCTTCCTGACCGGCTTCAAGAGCCTCAAGGACCGCGACGGGCTGCTGCACGAGTTCGAGGGCATCCGCGCCTCCGGCGGCCAGGTCGAATTCGACCTGCTGGACGCCGCGGACATCCGTGCCATGGAACCCACCCTCGGCGACGGCGTCAAGGCCGGTGTCGCGATCCACCACCAGCGTTTCATCAACCCGCCCAAGTTCATGGACTCCCTTGCCGACTCGGTCATCGCCCGCGGCGGACGGATCACCACCGACTTCGAGGTCGCCGACATCCGCGAACACGCCCACGGCGTGGAGGTCGTCGACGTCCACGGACGCACCCAGGGAGCCGATGCGGTGGTCATCGCCACCGGCGCCTGGCTGGGCAAGCTCGCGCGGAAATTCGGCGTCAAGCGCGTGGTCCAGGCCGGACGCGGCTACTCCTTCACCGTGGTTCCCGAGGTCATGCCGACCCACCCGATCTATTTCCCCGCCCAGCGCGTGGCCTGCACCCCGCTGGGCGACAGGTTCCGGGTGGCAGGCACCATGGAGTTCCGCGATGCCGACCACCCGCTGGAGCCCAAGCGCATCGAGGCCATCGTCGCCGCGGCCTCCCCGCTGTTCACCGGCATCAATTGGGAGGACCGCCAGGAGGAATGGGTCGGCTCCCGGCCCTGCACCACCGACGGGCTGCCGCTGATCGGGGCCACCTGCTCGAACCGCGTGCATGTGGCCGGCGGCCACGGCATGTGGGGCGTGGCGCTGGGCCCGCTGACCGGCAAGATGCTCGCCGCCTCGATCACCGGGGAGTCGACCCCGGCGATCATGCGGCACTTCAACCCGTTGCGCTGAGTCGCCGCCCGGCGCAACGACACCGGGGGCGTGGTGCGGAACCCGGAAAGGTCCGCGCCACGCCCCGGCTCATGTTCTGCCCCGTAACGCAGCATGCGCCGACTTGGTGCGGACGGCGGGACGGCGGTAGAGATGGGGGATGCCCCATGACGATTCCCCGTTCTCCCACCAGGTCCTGGCAGCCCGCGGCGCCGGCGGCCACCGCCAATACCGGATCCCCGCGCTGGCGGTGTCCACGCGCGGAACGGTGCTGGCCGCCTACGACGGGCGCCCCAACCTCGATGACCTGCCCAACACCATCGACCTGCTGCTGCGCCGCAGCTTCGACAACGGGACGAGCTGGGAGGCCCAGCGCGAAATCCGCACCGGCAGCGGGCTGCAGGGCTTCGGGGATCCCAGCCTGCTGGTGGACAAGGCCACCGGGAGGATCTTCTGCTTCCACGCCGCCGGCACCCATGCCGGGTTCTTTGAGGCCGTTGAGGGCCTGGAGCCCGAGGACGCGGTGCAGCACGTGGATGTGTCCTTCTCGGATGACGACGGGGAATCCTGGAGCCACCGGCGGCTGACCGGGGCGCTCAAGCGCGAGGGCATCACCGGGATCTTCGCCGCGGCCGGGGCCGGGATCCAGCTCGAACACGGGCCGTGGGCCGGGCGCCTGGTCCAGCAAATGGTCATCCTGCTGCACGGGAACATCCGCGCCGCCTCCGCCTACTCGGATGACCACGGCGAGACCTGGACTCTCGGGCAGGCCACCGCCACCGAGGCCAACGAGAACAAGGTCGTCGAGCTGCCCGGCGAGCGGGTGCTGCTGAATTCCCGGGCCCGCGGCGCCCGGATGCAGGCCATCTCCACCGACGGCGGGCACAGCTACGGGCCGCTGGAGGAAGTGCCAAGCCTGCCGGATCCCAGCGACAACGGCAGCATCCTGCGGCTTCCGGAACCGGGAGCGGGCCCGGGGCTGCTGCTGGCCACCAACAACCGGGACGCAGACCTGCGCCGCAACACCGTGCTGAGCATGTCCCGGGACGAGGGCGCCAGCTGGCGCCCGGTCGCTGCGATCCGCCGCGGATCCAGTGCCTACTCCACCGCGGCGCTGCTGCCCGACGGGTCGCTCGGGGTTCTCTACGAGGACAACGGGTACAGCGAGATCGTCTTTGCCCGGCTGGCCGCGGAGCACCTGGCTCCTGCCGCCCTGGACGCGGCAGCCGAGGCGTACCTCGATGACGACGGCGGGGACTTCTGCCTGGTGCTGCGCTCGATCACCCCGGGACGCCCCGCCTCCTGGCGCAGCGTCGGGGAATCCCACACCATCTCCGCGGCGCCCGCGCAGTGGGGCGTGCACACCTGGAAGGAGATCGGGCAGGGCTACGGGGACGGGGACCAGGTCCTGGGCACCCGCGAGGCCCAGGACGTGAACTACGGGCCCGGCGCACCTGGGTTGCGGGCCGGGGACATCCTGGCTTTCACCGGGCGCTTCCGTAACCCGTCCGGCCACACCGTCGAAGCGGTGCTGGAGGGAAACTTCGACGGGGACGTGGCCGCAGCCTTCCCGGCCGCGGCGGTGGGGCCCGGGGAATCGGCCCTGTATTTCACCCCCGCCTACACCGTCACCGATGCCGACGTGGCCCGCGGGCACGCAACGGTGCGCTGCGCCGTGCATGCCGGCGGGCAAACCTGGGAACGTGGTTTCCGGGCTGACACCGCCACCGGCGCCGTCAGGGAGCTGGACGCGGGGTAGCGGCCGTCACCGGCTCGAACCCCAGCTCCCGGTACCCGGCCGAACGCTTGTCGTAGGCCCTGGCGATCACCGGGGTGCGGACATCGACATAGTCGTGCACCACGGCATCGGCCTTGCCCGGGTACGGGCGGGTGACGCGTCCGGCGTACTGCAGGAGCCTGCCGCGGAAGGAAATCGGGGCCGCCAGAAAGAGCGTGTCCAGGCGCGGGCAGTCGAAGCCCTCGCCGATCAGCGACCCGGTGCCCAGCACCAGCAGCGGTTCGTCCGCCGGCGCGGAATTGATCCGCTCCATGGCTGCGCGGCGTGCCCCGGCCTTGAGCGAGCCGGTGAGCTCGACCGGATCCAGGCCAGCGGCGCGCAGCGATTCGGAAATCAGCTGCAGGTGCCGTTTCCAGGTCGAAAGCACCAGGACCTGCCTGCCCTGTGCGTGCGCCTCGATGATGTCGCCGGCGACCTGGGCCACGCGGGCCGGATCCTCGATGAGGATCTTGTGGATTTGCGTGATGCCGCCCGGCGAGCTCGGATCGATGTCCCCGTCGTACTCGAAGGCGGTCTCGTGCAGCCGTAGTTGCAGTGCCGGGGCCGGATACTCGGCGGCGCTTTGCGGCAATTCCCCGTGGCGTGGTGCGGTGAACTCGTGGGTGAAGCTGCCGAGCTGGTGGAAGATCAGCTCTTCCAGCCCGTCGCGCCGGTACGGGGTGGCGGTGAGCCCGAGCCAGCAGCGGGCAGGGATCTGGTTCATGACCTGGCTGAACGCGGCGGCGGGGACGTGGTGGCACTCGTCGACGACCACGAACCCATACCCGGCGGCCAGCTCGGCGACGTTCTTGCGCCGCGCCAGCGTGGGCAGCAGCGCCACGTCGATCCGCCCGGTGGTCTTGGATTTCCCGCCGCCGATCTGCCCGGACTTCTCGCCCAGGAACCTCAGGATCTCCCCGCGCCACTGGTCCGCCAGCGTCTTGCGGTCCACCAGCACCAGCGTGGAGACGGACTTGGCCGCGATCAGGGCGCAGGCCATGACGGTCTTGCCGCTGCCGGGGGCCGCCACCAGCACGCCGTGGGTGCGATTCGCCAGCGCCTTGAAGGCCCGCTCCTGCTCGGGGTGCAGGGTTGCGGTGAACGCGAAGTCCTGGGGTTGCCCGCCCACGCGCTCGTCGGTGAGCGCCAGGCGGCTGCCGGCGGTTTCCACCAGCTTCTCGAGCATCGGCAGCAGCCCGCGTGGCAGGATGAGGTCGCCCTCGAGGCTCTCGTCGTAGCTGGCCAGGAAGCGCGGGATGCCCCAGGTGGAGCGGCGCTGGCGCTGGCGCTCGTAGAAGTCGGGGTTGGGCAGGGCCGCGGCGTGCTTCAGTGCGGTGACCATGGCCGGGCCCAGGTCGGTGGAGCGCAGGGTGATGCGTGCCCCGATGACCGCTTGGACAACGGGTGCCGGGCGCGGGGAGATCTTGGAGGAGGCCGGGACCTCCAGGCGGGTCTTGCGCCCGGTGGCCGGCGGCGGCAGGGAGCGCAGCAGTTTCTTCAGCTCCCCGGGGCTCACCCGGCCCAGCCCCGAGAGGTAGGCCCACTGGTCCCCAAAGGGTTCCAGCGTCGCGGGATCCAGGAAGAGCGTGGTGCCGTGCATCCGGCGCCGCCCGGAAAGCGGGGCGGCGATCAGGTTTCCCATGCCCTTGCCGGTGTGCCGGTCCTGGGAGGGGAACAACCGGTCGTAGCTGCGCAGCGACATCGAGCCGCGGATGCCCATGGCCTCGTGCAACAGCGACGTGGCCAGGGCCCGGGCCGCCTCGGCCGGGACGAAGTGGGTGAAGAAGATCCACACGTGGGCCCCGCGCCCGGATTGCGAGACTTCCAGTGCGGCGGGGATGCCCCGGAAACGGGCGGCCTTGAGGTAGGCCAAGGCATCGAGCATCGCCGCCGCACCGTCGAAGTCGGCGGCCACGAAGGCGCAGCTGTCGGCCTCGGTGAGCGGGTAGAGCCCGATGTGCTGCCGGCCCCGGAGGTGGGCCTCGACCTCGGCGGGGGTGAGCCGGGTGTAGTTCGTGTTGTCCCGGTCCATCCACTTGCGCCAGCCGCCGGGAACCGCCGGCACCCATCCGGCTTTTCCGTCCGCGGCATTTTCCCAGCGCAGCGCAAAGACGTCGGTCCGGGTGCGGAACAGGTCCATGTAGAAGGCGATCTTCTCGGCCTCCGGGGAGGCGGCGGTCACCGGGCCGGGCGCCGCCAGCGCAAGCTGCCCCTGGTCCGGGGCGGCGGCCCGGGCCTCGGAGGCGCCCAAGTCAAGCAGCTTGCGCAGCCGTTTGTTGTCGATGCGCAGCGCCTCGAGCTCGCGCTGCACGGCGCTGGCAACCGCCTCGGCGCTGGCCACGTCTTCGACCTCCGGGTGGGCGGGCGCCATCGCGGCGATCGCTTCGTCATCCAGGGGAAGCTGCGTCTGGGCAGGATCGTGGCGTGCGGGACTCACACCACCATTGTGCCCCGAAGCCCCGACAATACGCCGGAATCCGGGGCGCGGCGACCGCCGTCAGGAGGCGTGGTGGGTTTCGGCCAGCGCGTAGACCGGGGTGTCGATGCCCTCGAAGCGGGCCTTGAGCTGCAGCGCCAGGTACTTGGAATAGTGCCGGGACTGGTGCAGGTTCCCGCCGTGGAACCACAGGTTCTCCTGCCGGGTCGGCTTCCACATGTTCCGCAGCTCGCCCTGCCACGGACCGGGGTCCTTGGTGGTGTCCGAGCCCAGGCCCCAGCACTTGCCCACGGCGTCGGCCACATCCTGGGAGATGAGCTTTGCGGCCCAGCCGTTCATGGACCCGTAGCCGGTCGCGTAGATGACCGCGTCCGCCGGCAGCACCGTGCCGTCGTCGAGCACCACCGAGTCCTCGGTCAGCTGCGCCACGTCGCCGTGGGCCAGGGCGATGGACCCGTCGGCGACCAGCTCCGAGGCGCCGATGTTGATGTAGTAGCCCGAGCCGCGGCGCAGGTATTTGAGGAACAACCCGGAGTCGTCGTCGCCGAAGTCCAGGTCGAACCCGGCGTCGGCGAGCCCCTGGTAGAAGTCCGCGTCGTCGGCGCGGATCTTCTCGAAGGCCGGGCGGTGGAATTCGGGCAGCACCTTGTACGGGATGGAGGCGAAGATCAGGTCCGCGGTCTCGTGGTCGATGCCGTTGGCCAGCGCCTCCTCCGAGTACAGCGGGCCGAGCACGGTGTTCATCAGGGACTCGGAGCGCACGATGTGGGTGCTGGAGCGTTGCACCATCACGGGCCTGGCACCGTTCTGCACCAGGTCCGCACAGATGTCGTGGGCGGAGTTGTTGGCGCCGATGACCACCACGTCCTTGCCGCGGTACGCCTCGCCGCCCAGGTGGGTCGAGGAATGATTCTGTTCCCCGGCGAAGACATCCCGGCCCTCGAAGGAGGGGATGTTGGGGATCCCGGACATGCCGGTGGCGATGACCACGTGCGCGGGGTGGAGCGTGTGCGCCTTCCCCTCGCGGGTCAGCTGCACCGTCCAGCTGCCGGTGTCCGGGTCGTGGGTGGCGGAGGTGGCCTCGGTGTTGGACCAATAGTCCAGTTCCATCAGCCGGGTGTAGTGCTCCAGCCAGTCGCCCATCTTGTCCTTGGGGGTGAACACCGGCCAGTGGTCGGGGAACGGGATGTAGGGCATGTGGTCATACCAGACGGGGTCGTGCAGGCACAGCGAGTGGTAGCGCGAGCGCCACTGGTCGCCCGGGCGCGGGTGCTTGTCGATGACCAGCGCCGGGACGCCCAGGCGCTTGAGGCGCGCCGCCAGCCCGATGCCTCCCTGCCCGCCGCCGATGACCAGCACGTAGGGCTGTTCGGTGATGCCGAATTCGGCCTCGCGGCGGGTGCGCTTGTCCAGCCAGTTCTCCGAGGACATTTCGCTGCCGTGCTCGGCCCCGCGTTCGCGCAGCGCCCCCGCGGGTTCCGGGAAGTCGCGCAGTCCCTGGGCGGTGGAGAGCAGCGTCCAGCATTTTCCCTCGCGCAGCCGCAACAGCCCCTTGCCGTCGATGGACTTGTTGGTGAAGGTGTACCAGGCCTCGACCACGCCGTCGCCCTCGGTGGCGGAGGCCAGGGCGAGGTTCCGCGGCCAGGCGTCGGGCCCGACCCCGTCCAGCATGTCCTTGATTTCCCCGCGGCCCTCGGAGGTGTGCAGGTTCCAGGTCAGCGCGGACAGGTCCCGCCAGTAGGATTCCTCGCCGAAGAGGGCCGCGGCCGCTTCGGTGTTGCCCGCTCCCAGGGCGCGTTCCAGTTCCCCGAGCCATTGTTCCGCCGCGGCGCCGGCGTTCACTTCAGTCATGTCCTTCTCCTTCGAAAGCGTGTTGCGATGGAGACGATGCTATGAGCTGGGTCACAGTGCCGCGAGGGTTGCAGAAGGTTGCAATGCCCGCCGCGGTTCAGGGGCGGAAGTCCGCCGGCAGGCCCAGGCGGTAGGGCCGGGACTCGACCAGCCCGCCGAGCCGGGCGCGCAGCCTCGACAGCTCGGCGCGCACCGTGACGGTGGTGGTGGTCCCGGGCAGCCGTTCCATGAGTGCGTGGGCGTCAAGTCCCTCGGGGTTGGCCACCAGCAGCGCCAGGATCTGCCCGTGCCGCTCGCTGAGCCGGATCTCGGTCCGCTGCCCGTCCTGGATGATGGCGGCCACCGGCACGGGGGCCGGGGAGAATTCCAGCCGGGCGTCGGACGCACGGTCGCCACCGTGCAGCAGCCAGCCCCCGGGGACCTCTTCGGCCACCACCGCACCGAGCTCGGGCACCCACGCCCCGCCGGCGCACAGGCCGCCCGGAAGCCGCAGGCGGTTCCCCACCCCGAAGCCCGCCGCATGCGCCACCCAGCCCTGCGCATCGACCAGCACGTGCCGGCCGGAAGGGACGGGAACCGAGCCGGCCAGCAGGTGCAGCGCGCCCTCGTGCCGCGCCGCCAGCAGGCCGGTGGCCTCCCGCGCCGTCGCGCTGACCAGCGCCAGGGTGTGCGGGTGGGCGGTGCGGTAGGAGCCGGAGAGCGTGATGGCGCCAAGCACCTGGCCGGAGCGTTCCTCGATGATCGGGGCGCTGGTGCACACCCAGGTGTGCTGTTCCTCGCGGGCGTGCTCCGGGCCAAAGATCTGCACCGGGGTGCGTTCGGCCATGGCGGCGCCCAGCCCGTTGGTGCCGACGTCGGTTTCCCGCCAGCGCGCGCCGGCGACGAATCCGATGTCCTCGCTGCGCCGGCGGATGGGGGAGGGCCCGGCAACCCACAGGACGTAGCCCTCGTCGTCGCTGATGACCAGCTCGTTGCCGGCATCCGCCGCCAGGGGCAGCAGGCGGTCCTCGAGCATCGGCACCAGGCCGGAAAGCACCGCCGCGCGTTCCCTGCGGTCCCCGATCCCCGCCGAACCCAGCGGCCGGACGGCAGGGTTCTTCAGCGACTGCCGCTGCCAGGACCTGGCCACCACGGGGCGCACCGGTGCGGGGATGGCCTCGGTGCTGGCCCACGCCCGGTACAGGGGCACCAGCGAGCGTGCCTTGGCCGCCGGGTCCTCGAATGCGGCCAGTGCGGCTTCCAGCCGTTGCACCTTCATGTCTCCCGCCTCTCGCCCATTAGAGGATCGCACGGAAGCTCAATCCGCGGAAGGGGCGGGTGCATGCCCCTGCCCTCCGTGTCGCACCCGGGGGACGGCTGCCCTGCTTCGTCACAAGGTGGGCGGCGGAGAGCGGGAACCGGGAGAATGAAAGCATGAAACTTGGATTCATTCGCCATGGACAGACCAACTGGAACGCCGAAGGCCGCCTGCAGGGCTCCAGCGACATCCCGCTCAACGACGTCGGACGCCAGCAGGCCCGTGACGCCGTGGCGGTGCTTGGCGCCGGAACGTGGGACGCCATCGTCAGCTCCCCGCTCTCCCGGGCGCGTGAAACGGCCGAAATCATCGCCGCCGGCCTGGGCATCGAACTTGGCCGCAGCTATGACGAACTCATCGAGCGCGACTACAGCCAGGCCGAGGGCATGACGGACGAGGAATGGGAAAAGCTCTGGCCCAACAAGGTCGGCGGCGGCATCGAGGCCCTGGACTCAGTGGTCGCCCGCGGAAGAGCGGCGATCGAGAAGATCGCCGCGGACCTCCCGGGCAGGAACGTCGCGGTGGTGTGCCACGGGACGATCATCCGCTACACGCTCTCCGCGCTCGCCGGATGCACGTTCGACAGCATCCTCAACGGCTCGGTCTCGCTGCTGGACAACGACGAGGGACCCTGGAAGGTGCGCAGCGTCAACGGGCAGGCCGTGGACACCCCGCTCATCCGGTAGCCGGGTGGATGGCGTCGTCCCCGAGGAGCCATACCCATCCCGGCGGTGTCGTGAGACGATGCGAAGGTCCCCTGGGGTTTTTGGGGACACCACCATTTGTGCGCAGGGAGGGCGGAAAATCATGGTCGAACGCATCGGGATCGTTGGCGCCGGGATCGTGGGCCTGGCCATCGCCCAGGCGCTGTCCCGCACGGGGGACTTCGACGTGACGGTGCTGGAGAAGGAATCCCGTGTGGCCATGCACCAAACCGGCCACAACTCCGGGGTCGTGCACGCCGGGCTGTACTACCAACCCGGCTCGCTCAAGGCCGAACTCTGCGCCAAGGGGCGGGCGATGACCCGCGAATACTGCCAGGAGCATTCCCTTCCGTACCGCGAGGCCGGGAAACTCGTGGTGGCCCTGAATGTCGAAGAGGTCCCGCGGCTCGAGGAGATCCAGCGGCGCTCCGCCCTGAACGCGGTCCCCGGCCTGGCCCGCGTTTCCATGGCGCGGCTGCGCGAGATCGAGCCGCATGCGGCGGGGGTCGCCGCGTTGCATTCCCCGCATACCGCGGTCGTCGACTATGCGGTGATTGCCGAAACCATGGCCCACCAGGTGAGGCGGGCCGGCGGCAGGGTGCTGCTTAACCAAAAGGTCCAGGCCGTTGAATCCTCGCCCGGCAGCTGCCGCGTTTCAACCTCCGGCACCACCCACGTCTTCGACCGGATGGTGGTCTGCGCCGGCCTGCATTCGGATGTCGTCGCCAAGCTGGTCGGGGCCTCGGACTCGCCACGGATACTGCCGTTCCGCGGCGAGTACTGGTCCCTGGCCCCCGAGCGCAACGACCTGGTCAAGGGCATGATCTACCCGGTTCCGGATCCCGCATTCCCGTTCCTCGGGGTCCACTTCACCCGCGGGGTCTATGGCGAAACGCATGTGGGGCCCAACGCCGTACCGGCACTCGCCCGGGAGGGGTATTCGTGGGGCAGGATCTCGGTCCGCGACACCGTCGAATCCCTGCGGTGGCCCGGGGCCGGAGCCCTGGCCAAGGCCCACTGGAAAATGGGTGGAAAGGAAATTGCCGCGTCGCTCTTCAA
This sequence comes from Arthrobacter sp. UCD-GKA, assembly GCF_001863355.1. Lineage (NCBI taxonomy): Bacteria > Bacillati > Actinomycetota > Actinomycetes > Micrococcales > Micrococcaceae > Arthrobacter > Arthrobacter sp. UCD-GKA. The sequence continues at coordinate 293,248 of NZ_MOLR01000005.1, forward strand.
GCCGCTGTATTTCAAGGCTGCCCAGGCCTTCATCCCGGAGCTGCTGCCCTCTGACCTGCGGCACAAGACCACCGCGGGAGTTCGCGCCCAGGCATGGTCCAGGGACGGTTCCCTGCTTGATGACTTTGCCGTGGACCAGGTCGGGCCGGTCACGCTGCTGCGCAACGCGCCCTCGCCGGCGGCAACCTCGGCCATGGCCATTGCCGAACACATCCTGGCGAACCACCTGGGAATCCGGACCTAGCTCCGCCGCGGTTCGCCGGGTTCAAGCCGGAGGGTATCCGTCGACGGCCGGGGCCTCGTCGGCCGGGTCCTTGAAACGGACCGCAACCTCGGAGGCCTTCGCGAGTTCAAGGACCAAGGGCTTGAGCAAGGCGGGCGGGATGGAAAGGGTTGAACCAATCTCGACCAGGCCCTCGTCGCACAGCCGTTCCAGCCGTCGCCAGGCAATCGCAATGATGTCGGCGTCTCCCCGCGGATCAAGGTCGGGTAGGCCGCGGACCGGGTGCTTGAGCACCTCGGTGTTGATCGGTTCCACGGCCGCCTCCAACAGGAAATACCTGGTCAGGTACCCCATTTCCATCTCCTGGTAGCGGTCGCTGACCTCCTTTGAGAACGCCCCGTACATGTTCCGGGCGAGGGTGCGAACGACCTCGACAAGGTTCGCGGAGGGGTCCTCGAGGAAGCCGATTGCCTCGGGGCTCGGGTAGGCCCGGCTGGCACTGAGCTCGATCAATCCGGCACCGACCAGCGCGCCCCAATAAAGTTCAAGCCGGCCGATGCCTGTAGCGCTCTTGAACAAGACCGGACCGTTCGTGGGTTGCCCTCCGACCGGAAGGGCGCCGGAGACGGGCACGGCGTCGACGTCCAGGGCCGCGGCGGCCTCTTGGACGTGCTTCTTGTTGAGCACCTTCAAGCTGGTGATCTCGCGCCTTGGCCCGAGCCATTGCAGGAACGAGAGCACCCGCCTGGCCACCGGCAGCCTTCCGATGGCTTCGGCAAGCTCGTCCTCGGAGAGCTTGGGGACGGTGATGATGGCGGCTTGAAGCTCGGGGATCGGGGAGTAGGACGGCTCGAAGCCGGGAAAGCTGAAGCACTTGAAGTAGGTGTCGAGCTGCACGAATTGCTCGTGGGTTCCGCCCCAGGTGCCGGTGGCGTGCAGGAACTCGAGGTAGGCGCCAAAGACGTGGGTCATGTCCAGGAAATCGTTGGTTTTCCCGAAGAACATCAGCTCATCCAGTGTTGCCGCGAAGGCCTGGACATTCAGGAAGGTGATGTCGCTGTCCCTGTTGAGGCGTGCGTAGTGTCCGAGAAAGGCGGTGATTCGTGCCTTGAGCGCGTCTCCGCGGACGTCAAAATTCTTCTCGCGGCACCAAGCTTCGAACGCCGGGAGCACACGTGGAATCTCGCGCCGTATGCGATATTCACCGATGCTGACGATGGCCGGCCCGCGGGATTCCCGTGGCGCCGGTTCGGCGTTCTTGGCTGTTTCCGGGTCCTTGTGAGACATCTTCATTCCACACGTGTCGGGATTCGTGGCAATGCCTCATGGTGACGGCAGGGCCGCTTTCGATTTGAGCATACTAGCGAGCCGGGGCCGTTAGTACTGCGAACGAAGATTTTCTCGGCCGCCTCAGCGCCCGGCCGGGTGGAGGACCTGGTTCCACAGGTAATCTTCGCCAACGACCGGGATGCCGTATGACCTGGCCTTGCGGGCCTTGCCCGAGAGGCTGTCCGGGTCGGCGGCCACCAACAGCTTCACCTTTTTCGTCACCGCCGGGTGCGACTTGAACCCGGCGGATTCCAGTTCGGCCTCGATGGCGCTCCGGGGCCGGGTCATGTCCCCGGTGAGCACGACGAGGTCCCCGGGTTCCAGGAACGAGGATGCCGTCCGCTGCGGCAAGGGGGCCTGCGGCGGGCCGGCCGGCCTGGCCAGCGTGGCGGCATCGAGTTGTGCGGAAGGGATGCCAAGCAGCTGGGCGATGGTTGCCAGGTCGTGCAGCTCGTCGTGGGTGAGGACACCGTCGGCCCAAGCGGTGTCGGCGATCGAGGAGAAATATTGGCGGTGCAGTTCGATGACGGTGGCCCTGCTCAATTCGAGCTCGTCGGCCATCGCCACCAGGGCGGATTGCTCGTGGGCCGAGAGATACCTGTCAAGCAGTGCGCGGTCGAGCAACGCCAGGTATTCCTGGTGCTGGGCGGGCCCGGTGATTTCGGGCAGGCGAACCACGATCCGGTCGACGAAGTGGGTTTCCCTGGTTCCCTCCGTGGAGCGGTGCACGGGTGCAAACAGCGCGGGAGGAGTATCTACGTTCCAGCTGGTGGCCGCTGCCTGCTCCAGCAGGTAGTCCCAGTCGTCCAGATCCGGGTCAAGCTCCATGTACCGGGACAAGAGCACGGCGGTGGCCTCCGCGTCGTCCCCGGCGCTGTGCGCATGGCGCAGCTCGATGCTGAACGAATCGCAGCAGTCCTGCAGGGAACGCCCGGCGCCGGGCAGGTATTCGTGGGCCATTTGCATGGTGCACAGGCCTCGGGGCAGGTAGAAGTCCGGCAGGGCCAGCCCCGCGCGCTGGAATTCGGCGCCGAGGAAGCGGGCGTCGAAGCCGAGGTTGTGCGCGACGACGATGGTTCCGGACAGCCGCCAGTCAAGCTCCTGGGCGATGTCGACGAAGCGCGGTGCCTCGAGGATGTCCTTGGCACGGATCCCGTGGATCGATTGCTTGCCCAGGTCCCGTTCGGGGTTGACCAGCGTTTCCCACCGATCCAGGACGGTGCCCGAGCGGTCGAGTGTGATGACGGCAATTTCCGCAATGCGGTCGTGGTTTCCCGGGAAAAGTCCCGTGGTTTCCGTGTCAATCACGGCAAAATATCCTTGTGCCATGGAGGCCCCGCTCCCTGCCCGTATCCGACGATGTGTTTTGATCCTAGGCCAACCGGCAGGGCCGTGGGACTCGGGTCCGGTGTTTGGGGCCCACCGGGAGTTAACTTTCGTGTAGTAGATCTTGTGCATGCGAACTCAGGATGGGGAAAAAGTGGTACCAGGTCTTCAGCGACGGTTGGGCACCTTTGCCGCGGTCATGATCGGGCTGGGGGCGATGATCGGGGCGGGCCTGTTTTCGGCCTTCACGCCCGCGGCCTCCGCGGCCGGCTCCGCGCTCTTGGTCTCCCTCGTTCTTGCCTCCGCGATTGCCTATGCCAATGCTCGTTCCAGCGCGCAGCTCGCGGCACGCTACCCGACTTCCGGCGGCACCTACGCCTATGGGCGGGAGGTGCTGGGGCCGTGGCCCGGTTTCATTGCCGGGTGGGGGTTCGTGGTGGGCAAGACTGCATCCGCGGCAGCCATGGCATTGACCTTTGCCACCTACACGGTCCCCGGACCCTGGGTGAAACCGGTGGCCGCTGTGGCTGTGGCGGTGCTCGTGGGCGTCAACTGCCTGGGCGTTACCCGCACGGCGGCCGCGGCCAGAATCATCGTCACCGCGGTCCTGGCGCTTCTGGCCGTGGTCCTGATCGTGATCCTGGCGGGAGGACATGCTCCGCCGGAATACGTTGCCGGTACCGACCACGGGGTTTTTGGCGTCTTGCAGGGAGCGGGGTTGTTGTTCTTCGCGTTTGCCGGTTATGCGCGCATCGCGACCCTGGGGGAAGAAGTGCGGAACCCGTCCAAGAGCATTCCGAGGGCCATCGGAATCGGGCTCGGCATCGTGGTGGTCCTCTATGCCGCGGTGGCTCTGGTGCTGATCAATGTCCTGGGGACGGCCGGCATTGCCCAAAGCCCCAAGCCGCTGGCGACCGCGGTGGGGGACTCCTGGGCGCTTCCGCTGGTCCAGGTTGCGGCGGCGCTGGCCTCCCTGGGTGCCTTGCTGGCCCTGGTGGCAGGGATCGGACGCACCGCCATGGCCATGGCCAGGGAGAACGACCTGCCTCGGGCCCTTTCAGCCGTGCACCCGCGGTTTTCCACACCCCTGAGGGCCGAACTCGTCGTCGGTGCCGCGATCCTGGCGCTCATCGCGTTCTTCGACCTGGGCACGGCCATTGGCTTCTCGTCGTTCGGGGTCCTGGTCTACTACCTGATCGCCAACATCTCGGCCGCGAAGCAACCAAAGAACGAGCGGTTGGCGCCCGTGTGGCTGGGTGTCGCCGGGACCGCGGGCTGCGCGGTGCTCGTCGCCACGCTTCCGGCCTCCGCCGTCATCGGCGGACTGGTCATGTTCGCCGTGGGACTGGGATACCGCGCGACAAGGCTTCGGTTCGGCGGCTGAGTCCTGCCCCGGACGTGGCTGCCGGCACCGGTGCCAGCCGTCGGCCAGCCCTAGCAACTTGGCCCAAAGAAGAGCATGCTGGGGAAGAACCACACATTTCGAACCACAGAAACTTCGTGGATCGGATGCCCGGCCGGGGAACGTCGGGTGCCTGCCGCGTCGTTTGGGGAAACCGTGAGATGAAAAATGGCAACCTATGAATACGCAACAGATGAACTGACCCGCGACCAGCCACGGGCAGTCCCGCTGAGCAAGGGGCGGATGATCGTCGGCTGGCTCACGACCACCGACCACAAGAAGATCGGGTACATGTACCTGATTGCCTCGTTCACCTTCTTCTGCCTGGCCGGCGTGATGGCGATGCTGATGAGGGCCGAATTGTTCGACCCCGGCCTGCAGATCGTGCAGACCAAGGAACAATACAACCAGCTGTTCACCATGCATGGCACGTTGATGTTGCTGATGTTCGCGACGCCGCTTTTTGCCGGTTTCGCCAACGTGATGATGCCGCTGCAGATCGGGGCGCCCGACGTCGCGTTTCCCAGGCTCAACGCCCTGGCCTTCTGGTTCTTCCTCTTTGGCTCGACCATCGCGATCTCGGGCTTCCTGGCCCCGCAGGGCGCGGCGGCGTTCGGCTGGACCGGGTACGCACCGTTGTCGAACACCACCTTCAGCCCCGGCATCGGCGGTGACCTCTGGGTCTTCGGCCTGGCGCTGTCGGGCTTCGGCACCATCCTGGGCGCGGTCAACTTCATCACCACGATCATCTGCCTGCGTGCACCTGGCATGACCATGTGGCGCATGCCCATTTTCACGTGGAACACGCTGATCACCGCGATCATGATCCTGATGGCGTTCCCGCCGCTGGCGGCGGCGCTGTTCGCCCTGGGTGCGGACAGGCGGTTCGGTGCGCATGTGTATGATCCGGAAGCGGGCGGCCCGATGCTGTGGCAGCACCTGTTCTGGTTCTTCGGGCACCCCGAGGTCTACATCATTGCGTTGCCGTTCTTTGGCATCGTCACGGAGATCTTCCCGGTGTTCTCCCGCAAGCCGATCTTCGGCTACAAGGGCCTGATCTTTGCCACCATCTCGATCGCTGCGCTTTCGATTTCCGTCTGGGCCCACCACATGTACGCCACCGGCCAGGTCATGCTGCCGTTCTTCGCCTTCATGACCATGCTGATCGCGGTGCCCACGGGCGTGAAGTTCTTCAACTGGATCGGCACCCTCTGGCGAGGCTCTGTCACCTTCGAAACCCCGATGCTCTGGAGCATCGGATTCCTGGTGACCTTCCTCTTCGGCGGCCTGACCGGCATCGTCCTGTCGGCACCGGGCCTGGACTTCCATGTGACAGACACCTACTTCGTCGTCGCCCATTTCCACTACGTCGTCTTCGGAACCGTGGTGTTCGCGATGTTCGCGGGCTTCTACTTCTGGTGGGCGAAGTGGACCGGCAAGATGCTCAACGAGCGATTGGGCAAGATCCACTTCTGGATGCTGTTCGTGGGCTTCCACGGAACGTTCCTGATCCAGCATTGGCTGGGCGTCATGGGGATGCCGCGTCGCTATGCGGATTACCTTCCGGAAGACGGGTTCACAACGATGAACCAATTCTCCTCGGTGTTCTCCTTCATCCTGGGAGCCTCGATGATCCCGTTCTTCTGGAACGTGTGGATCACGCACCGGAACGGTAAGAAGGTGGTCGTGGACGATCCGTGGGGCTTCGGCGGGTCGCTGGAATGGGCAACCTCCTGCCCGCCGCCGCGCCACAACTTCAGCTCGATCCCGCGCATCCGTTCCGAGCGCCCGGCCCTTGACCTCCACCATCCGGAGCTCGGCGCACGGACAACCCCGCGGGGCCCCGTGGCCAAGGTCTTTGGCCCGGCGCAGCAGAAGGACACCGACGAATCGGGCTGATTCCGGTTTCCCGCAGCGACAGGAATGCGGGTCTAAACGAACGTGGGGTGGTGGTTCCCGTCCTTGGACGGGAACCACCACCCCACGTTCGTTTGCCGTGCGTGTTAGTCGGTGGACTTGGGTTGCACTCCGGGCTGTCCGCCATCGGTCTTGGGTGCGTCTGCGCCATGGACAGCTGCCGCGCCAACCGAGAGAGCCGGAACCGTGGCATCGGCTCGACGACCCTGGGGAACGGCCCGGCGCAGCCTTGCCGTCAGGTTCTGGAGATTGAGCAGCTGCGAATCCCGGTTAGGGCCTTCAACTTCCAACCCGTAGAAGTCACCGATGTGGTCCACGAACGCCATCCGACGGGCCTTCTCGTAGACCTTCACTTCGCGGGAGAACGCCCGGTACGTCGCCCAGCAGATCATGATCAAGACAATGCTGAAGGGCAACGCGATGACGATGGCTGCGGTCTTGAGCGCTTCGAGGCCTCCGGACAGGAGCAGTGAAGCGGCCAGCAGGGAGGTGGCCAGTGTGAAGAAGATGCGGATCCAGTTCTTTGGTTCCACGTCTCCGCCGGTGGCGATCATGCCCATGACCAGTGCCCCCGAGTCGGCCGAGGTGACGAAGAAGATGACAATCATGATGATTGCCCCGATCGTCAGCACGGAACCGGCCGGCAAGGTGTCCAGCATGGCGAACAAGGCGCCTTCGGTGTCGATCGAACGGTCCTCAGCCACGAGGTTCCCGGTGCCTTGCAGCTGGCCGTAGATCGCGGTTCCGCCCAGGACGGCGAACCACAGCATGGTGACAACCGTCGGGACCAGGATGACTCCGCCAACGAACTGGCGCACCGTGCGGCCGCGGGAGATCCTGGCGATGAAGATGCCCACGAACGGGGCCCAGGAAATCCACCAGCCCCAGTAGAACGTGGTCCACATGCCCTGCCAGGCTTCGCCTTCGGCACCGGTGAAGGCACTGACGTTGAAGGACATGGCAAGGAAGTTTTGCAGGTAGTTGCCGATCGACTGCACGAAGTTGCGCAGAAGGAATTGCGTGGGACCAACAATCAGCAGGAAGGCGACGAACACCCCGGCCAAGATCAGGTTGGTGTTCGAGAGCCACTTCATGCCCTTGCCAACGCCCGAAAGCACGGAGAAGAGCACCATGCAGGTGACGACGGCAATGATGACGAGGTCGACGAACTGGGAAGCCTTGAACATGCCGGCGCTTTCCAGGCCGGCACTGATCTGCAGGACGCCCAAGCCCAGCGAGGTGGCCACACCGAAGATCGTGCCAACCAGGGCTACAACGTCAATGAGGTTGCCGAGGCCGCCATGGACCTTGCGACCCAGCAATGGTTCGAGGGTCCAGCGGATCGAAATGGGTCGGCCTCGCCGGTGGATCGCATAGGCCAGGGCCAGTCCGATGACAACGTAGATCGACCACGCATGGACGCCCCAGTGCAGGAACGTTTGGGCCTGGGCCTGCTGGGCAAGATCTGCCGGGGACCCCGAAGCACCGGGCTTGGGTGAGGCAAAGTGGCTCAGCGGCTCGGAGACGCCGTAGAAAACCAGGCCGATGCCCATCCCTGCGGCAAAGAGCAGCGAGAACCAGGAACCGAGGGAGAATTCCGGTTCGTCTTCGTCCTTGCCGAGCTTGATCTCGCCGAATTTCCCGAATCCCAGCCAGAGGCTGAACACCACAAAGCCCGTTGCAATCAGGACGTAGTACCAGTTGAAGTATCCGATGATCTTCGTCTGGATGGATGAGAAGAAGGACTCTGCCGTACCGGGCATGGTCATGGCGAACGTGGCAAAAACAATGGTGATGATGGCCGCGGGCCAGAAGACCCACCGGTGTACACGCGGCGATGTACTCGTCTTTGTCTGTTCGGTTGTCATTTTCCGAGCCTAAGGGGTAGCAGGGGGCGACCAACAAGAAAGGTGGTATTCACCACCAAATTTGCGAAACTTTGAGAATCTATGGATTGGGGTTCACCTGAGGAAAAACTACAAGGTTTTCCAGATAAAGGTAAGCCCCCTGCGTACGGTACAGGCGTCGGATTCGGAACCGCACAAGGCGTTGGTGGTGAAGCGCTCGAAGCACCCCAGCGCCGTTCGCCGAATGGTTAGTCCATATGAAGCTCGACCAGACCGTACTGCGCGGCCCGAATCAGGGCCTGGACCCTGTCGCGAACGCCGAATTTTGCCATGACTCGACTCAGGTGGGCTTTCACGGTTGCCTCGGAAATATGCAATTCTGCGGCCATCTCCGGATTGTTTCTGCCCCGTGCGAGTAGTTGGAGAACTTCCTGCTCCCGCTCGGACAATGCCATGGGGTTCGGCCCGATGGAACTGCTGGGCTTCACATCGTGGGCCTCGCGAATTGCGCGAATAAGGTCCTGCGACACCGACGCGGAGATAGCCGCGCTTCCGTCTTGTACTGCCTGAATGGCTGCGAGGATTTCCGTGGGCTCGGCGTCCTTGACCAAGTAACCAGCGGCTCCTGCGCGAAGAGCCGGGACCAGGTATTCTTCCGAGGAAAAAGCGGTGATGGCAAGTACGCCAATGCCCGGGTAATTTGTGGTGATGATGCTGGTTGCTTCAACGCCGTCCATGCGGGGCATTTGCATGTCCATGAGGATTACATCCGGGTTGTTGCCCACGCAGAAGTCGACGGCTTCAATGCCGTTAGTCGCTTCTCCAAGCCACTGAAACCCCGGGGCGGCTTCAAGGATGATCTTGAGGGCTTGGCGCATGAGTGGTTCATTATCAACCACAAGAACTCGGATGTCGGTCACAGTCTTGAGTCTAGTGATCTTTTGGGTATTCAGCGTCTTTGATGGATAACAACATGAACTTTTGGGAAAACACCTGTTGACTTATGGGAATAAGTGCAAGAATGAGCAACATGACTCGTAAAACTCGTATCTTCGCTGCTGTAACCATGTCCGCGGCCCTGTTGCTGCCGGCCGCCATCCCTGCACAGGCTGCCGTTGTCTCAGGACCCATATCCAAAAGCATCTCATACCCGGTGGCATCGCCTGCTGGTGCCTCCGATGCATTCAATGATTGGGTTTGCCGTAACCTCGGCGCTCTATGTGGTCGTTAGCCCTTCGTAAATGTCAGGGCTCACGTCAGTGAGCCCTGACATCGAGGAGAATGGGGCCATGACCCGTTCATCTTTAGTGCCTGCCACTGATGTCAGATCGTCCACCCCGCTGGGGCGGACGATTCTTCTCATTGCCAGCGGGATCGTGGCCCTGCTACTTGTTACTGACATCGTGACTTTGATCGGCGAGGGTGACCCTGGCAGATTTCTAGAACGCGCAGCTGCGACTATCGTCAGTGTGTTTTTCGCTCTGTCCCTTGGGCTCTTGTGGTTCCGTGCAAGGGCAGCGGTCGTTGTTTCGGTTCTTGCCATGATTTTGGCACTTGTCACTGGCGCATATCTCTTCTCGCTGCTCGTCGTACCACTGCTCCTCGGTTTGGTCACACTGACGCAGACACGAAAATTTTCCTTCCGTTATCTTTGCGTCACGCTCCTTTGGGCAATCTCGATCGTCGTCGTACGGTCCTACGACGTAGGTTTCTTGATTCTCCTCGTGCCACTGATCGCAATCGCATATTTCGTGGCACTGTTTGCACGGAAGTACCAAGAACAGCGTGAATCGGACAGGAAGCGCATAGAGGATCTGCGCCGCAAGCAGCAAGAAGCCGTGGAGGCCGAGCGCAAGGCCATCGCCAGGGACCTGCATGACATCGTCGCCCATGACATCACCGTGATTTCCATGCAGGCCAAGGCCGCAGGTTTTTCGGGGGACCCCGCCGTCGCCCAGGCCGCACTCAAGGTCATCGGAAACACCTCGAAGGAAGCGCTGCAGGACCTCCGCGTCATGCTCAACGTCCTGCGATCGGACGGGCCAGCGACCCGCGTGGACGGATCGCTCGTTGACTCCGCGGGAAATGCAGCCAGCAGCCTGGAGATCCTCATCGGTGTCGAGGTGTTTGCCGAGAGGCTGATTGACCTCGGCCATCCGACGAAGACCATGGCCGATCCGAGGCTTGCCGGCTTGCCGCAGTCCGCGCAGGCCGCGCTGTATAGGGTTCTGCAGGAATCCACGACGAATATCGTCAAGCATGCGGAGCCGCATGCCGCATGCCGCATTGAGGCACTCGTGGTCGGGGACCGGGTATGGCTGGAAATCGCCAACTCGCTACCCCGCCACGTCATGGACCAAGGCTTCGACATTGGCGGGCACAGCTCCGGCATCGTCGGCATGTCCGACCGGATGGCGGCCTTCGGCGGCACCCTCTCCGCCAAGCGAGTCCGCGACGATTGGGTGGTGCGTGCCGAACTTCCGGCCACCACCATCGACCAAGACCTCAAGGCTCCCGAGGACACCTCCGAAGCCTCGGGCCAATTGTGAGGTTACCTCACCAAGTATGGTCAAAGGTCTAATGTGCAGCGCTCGCCCGAGTGGATAGAGTAGGTACTACATCGGCGGAATAGCCGATTGATGGGAACTAGGAACGTTTTGCGAGTGGCGTTTCCAGATCCCATTTCCAGCACGCCAGACGACGCCAGCCCCGCGAACCGAGCCCCCAAGTTGGTTCGCGCCACAGGAATCGCGTCAAATGCTTTCCCCCAAGGAGCATTTGGCATTGTAGGTTCCTCGGTCGCTTCTACCCCAAGAGAAGCCACCATCGGCGTCGTCGGGCGTGCTGATGTTTAAGCGCTTGGTTGCCCCGATTTACCGGTGATTAGGCCCGGCGGGTGACGCGCTTCACAGGCCCCGGGGGAATGCTCCCCGTGGCCGTGGCGGTTCTCTCTGGTAGGAAACCGCCGAAGAACCGCAAGGAGAACACCCCAGATGAGCGTTGAAACCGCCGCAACCGTGTACGACCAGCTGTCGATCGATGCCGACACCGCAGACAAGCTTTTCCTTGAAGCCCGCACCGCCAACACCTTCTCCGAGGAAGCCGTCGCCGACGAGGCTCTCGATGCCATCTACGAGCTCACCAAAATGGGCCCGACGATGATGAACAACCAGCCGCTGCGCATCACCTGGGTCAAGAGCGCCGAGGCCCGCGAGGCAGTCGTCGCCAAGATGATGGAAGGGAACCGGGCCAAGTCCCTGGCCGCCCCGGCGCTTGCGGTGCTTAGCTACGACGCCGACTGGCACGAACAGTTCCCGGTGTTCTTCCCCCACGCTCCCGAGCGCAAGGCCATGTTCGACCAGGACGCCGCCTCGCGCGCCGAAATCGCCAAGAACAACGCTTGGATGCAGGCCGGCTACTTCATCATGGCCGTTCGCGCCGCCGGGCTGCACGCCGGCCCGATGGGCGGCTTCGACGCTGCCGGAGTGGATTCGGTCATCAACGCGGATTCGTCCAACCACGCGTTCCTGATCGTCAACGTGGGCGCCCCGGGAGAGAACCCGTGGTTCGATCGCTTGCCGCGCCTCGACATCGACGTGGCAACCACCAGCATCTAGACGTCCGGCCAAGTCCGAAGCAAAAACGCCGTGGGGCGGTGAGGATGCCAGGCATCTTCACCGCCCCACGGAGTTAAGCATTGGAACCTAGGACAAGACCTCTTCGGCCACGCGGGTCAGCGCACGTTCCAGCGGGGCACGAAGCACGCGCGGCACGCGGATGTGCTTGCCGATGCGCACGAGTCCCTCGGCCTCGGCGGCACGCAGCAGGGCCTCGGCGGCCGGCACGGTCTTTGCGAAGAGCGGCTGCAGGTGGGCCTGTTCCGGCTCCAGCTCCCCGGGCGCGGGAATCGAAAAGGCTGCCTCGGTGCGCGGGGGATTCGCCGATCCGGCCTTGGCCAGCAACGCGGCGGCCATCTGCGTGACGGTGTGGTCCGCATCCGGACCCACGGCATTGAGCAGGATGTGGGCGTAGATTCCCTCGGCCACCAGGTCCTTCGCCCCGCGGGCGCTGAATCCCGAATCGGCGTTCAAAGCCTCGGCCACCACGGGGTTGGGAAGTGCCCTTCCCTCTTGGAAGCTCAGCACCCCGGCACGCAACAGCGCATCCCAATAGGTGCCCAGTTTCGGAAGCTGAGCCAATGTGGCAACCGAGGATCCGGTCTCGGGCGCCCAACCCGGCCGTGCAACCTCGGATTCCGGGTCCAGGCGGACCTCGAGCCCGACGGCCGCGGCGGCCGAAACCAGGTCGGTCGGCAGCAGCAATCCGTCCTCTGCCACCTCGCGGCCTTCGCCCAGCCAGGCCAGCAAGGCCCGGGCCGTGGCCACCATCGGCAGCTTGGCCCAGCGTTCGTCCGCGCTGGCCTCGTCAAGCTCGGGGACCACAACGGGGGATTGGCCACCCTGGGCCGACAGCAGGTCGAAGACGGCCTTGAATTCCTCCACCTCTCCGCTCCAACGGCCGGTTTCGGCCAAAAAGAGCATGAACTCGCGCAGCATGGCGGCGCACGCGACGGCGACCTCGTCGCCAAGCTCGCGCAGGTCCGTGAACTGGATGGCCAGCGCGTCATGGTCAAGCTCGGACACCGCCACCTTCCCGCGCAGCCGGGCATGGACCGTCAGCAGGGTCACCAGGCCCTCGATGCCGGCCTCCGAGTCGTCCGGGGTGTGGCGCTGGTTGAAGAAGGCCCGCAATTGCGCGGTGTAGGGCCGCATGGCCGTGCGGACCTGGTCCTCGAACTTGGAGGCGCCGGCGCTTGGATTGCGTCCCGGGTGCCCGCTGCGTGGCTTGCCGGCGGATTTCGATTTCGACATGTTGGTGTCGTCCCCCTCTGGGCTTGGAAAATCTTGGGTGCTGCTTGGGTGGTGCCTTCCGGCTCCGTGCTAATCCGCGAAGAGCGAGCGAACGTCGTCGGCGCTGATCGCCGAGGCAAAGGCCGCATCGTCATCGAGGACAGCGGTGAAGAGCTTGGCCTTCTTGTCCTTCAGCGCCATGACCTTTTCCTCGATGGTGTGCTTGGAAACCATCCGGTAGACCATGACGTTGCGCTTCTGCCCGATGCGGTGCGCACGGTCGACGGCCTGGTTCTCCGAGGCCGGGTTCCACCATGGATCCATGAGGAAGCAGTAATCGGCCTGGGTGAGGTTCAGGCCGAACCCGCCGGCCTTGAGCGAAATCAGGAACACCTTGACCTTGCCGGAGGTGAAGGATTCGATGACCTTGGCGCGCTTGGTGGTCGAGCCGTCCAGGTAGGCGTGCTCGATCCCGGCCTCGGTCAGCCGGTCGCTGGCCTTGGACAGGAACGAGGTGAACTGGCTGAAGACCAGGGCGTTGTGGCCCTCGGCGGTGAGGTCCTCGAGCTGCTCGAGCAGGGCGTCGAGCTTGCTGCTGGGCACCGAGGCGTACTCCTCGTCGATGAGCGAGGCGTCCAGGGCCAGCTGGCGCAGCTTGGTCAGCGAGGAGAACACCGCGAAGCGGTTCTTGTCCATGTCCTCGAGCATGCCCAGCACCTTCTGGCGTTCGCGCTGCAGGTGGCGCTGGTAGATGACCCGGTGCTTGGGCGCCAGGTCGAGTTCCAGGACCTGCTCGTGCTTCTCGGGCAGGTCCGTGGCCACCAGTTCCTTGGTGCGGCGCAGCATCAGCGGGCGGATCCGGCGACGCAGGCGTCCCAGCGCCTCGTTGTCGCCGTCCTTCTCGATGGGCTTGCGGTAGGTCTCGTCAAAGCGCTTGAGTGCGGGGAAGAGCCCCGGGGCGGCAATGGCGAACATCGACCAGAGCTCGGAGAGGTTGTTCTCCATGGGGGTGCCGGTGATCGCGAGCTTGAAGGGCGTCGGGAAGTCGCGGGCCTGCTTGGAGGCCTGCGTGGCGGGATTCTTCACGAATTGCGCCTCGTCCAGGATCAGCCCGGAGAACCTGGTGGCTGCGTATTCGTCCTGGTCGATGCGGAACAGGCCGTAGGAGGTGATCATGATGTCGACCTCCGCGGCGATCTCGTGGGCGGGGACCCCGCCGCGGCGCACGGTCTCGGTCATGTAGACGCTGCGCAGGTTCGGGGCGAAGCGTGCCGCCTCGGCGGTCCAGTTGGAGACCACGGAGGTCGGGGCCACCACCAGGAACGGCGGCATCTTTCCGGTCGACTCGTCGTGGTTGTCCTTGGCGTGCTGGATCAGCGCCAGGGTCTGCAGCGTCTTGCCCAGTCCCATGTCGTCGGCGAGCACCCCGCCCAGCCCGTTGTCGTAGAGGAAGGAGAGCCACTCGAAGCCCTCGAGCTGGTAGGGGCGCAATGTCGCATCGATACCGGCCGGCAGCGGGGCGTGGTCGACCTCGAGGATGTTGCTCAGTCCCTCGGTGGAGTGTTTCCACGCGGCCGACGCCTCGACGTTGGTGGCGATGTCCTTGAGGTCTTCCCAGAGCGAGGCCTGGTGCTTGGAAATCCGGATGGTGCCGTCGCTTGTGGCATCCGACAGTGCCCGGGCCTCCTCGATGAGCCGGCGCAGCTGCTCGTATTCCGGGCGGTCCAGGGCAAAGTACTTGCCGTCGGGCAGCATCAGGTATTCATCGCCGTGCGCCAGTGCCTGGAAGAGCTCGGTGAACGGGACCTTGTTGCCGTCGATCGCGACTTCGACGCCCAGGTCGAACCAATCGTTCGTTTCGGTGTTCTCGGTCGAGATGGTGATCAGCGGGTTGGCGGTGAGTTCCTCGAACTCCGGCTGTTCGCCATCGATGTGCACCCGCAGGTTTTCCACGGCCTGCAATGCCGGCAGCGCATCGGTGATGAATCGTGCCGCCGCGACGCCATGCAGGCGCGGCGCGACCCTGGTGGCGGCAACGTTGCGTTGCGGATTGGCGAAGGCATCGGCATAGGCCTGGGGGAAGGATGCGATCGCCGCGGCGACTTCGCGTTGCATGGCCAGCTCGGCCTTGGGGTTGCGTTCGGTTCCCGCCACCAGTTCCAGGGGCACCTGGTGGTTGCCGTAGGAATAGCCCCAATGCAGGTTGATGCCCGGGACCGAGGTTTCGTCCTTTTTTTGCTTGCGGACCGGGTTCTGCTGGCCGGCGAAGTGCTCGACGCGCAGCAGCATGACCGGTTCAAGCGAGGTCGGCACCTCGACGGAGTGGTCGACGGAGGAGAGCTCGAAGGCCTTGGCGAGCTTGGGCAGGTATTGCTGCTCAAAGCTTTCCCGCCCGTTGGCCGGGACGGTGACCTTCTTGTCGGTGGCCAGCAAGCCCGTGACCAATGAGGGGAGCTTGGAGCGGGAAGGCGCCAGGTGCAGGTCCACGTTCTTCATGCCCTCGGTTGCGTCCCACCAGAAGACCCCGTGGTCGGCCACGGCGCCGAGGAAGTCGCTGTCGAAGCCCGGCGGCAGCACATCGACCGAGGGACGGATCCGCAGCTTCTTGCCCTCGGAGGCGATGTCGGTGCGGACCGCGACCGGATCGTGCACCCGGACCGAGGATTTTGCCGACTGGCCGCGCAGTTCGATGCCCAGCGCCGCGGCCCGGGTCAGGTGGTTCCACACCATCGGGGTCAGGAAATCGCTGGCCGACAGGTGGGTCCCGTTCCACGCGACAAAGGAGTTCAGCTGCAGCAGCGTGCAGAACCACTCGACCTGCTCCGGGTCGTAGGAGTAGTCGAAGGGCAGGGTCGGGATGCCGCCGGTGCGGGTGTAGCGGAAATGCTGCCAGGCCAGGTTGCCCGAGACCCAGCGGCCCTTGTCGTTGAGCTGGACCGGGCGCAGCAGCAGCTCCAGCTTGGAGGTGTGCGGAATGTTCCCGTCCTTGATCTTCGCCATGGCCGAGGCCTGGTAGCGCTGCAGGGTCTTCGGACGCAGCTCGAACTGGATGCCCAGGGTGCGCTGCTCGGTTTCCTGTCCGGGGTCACCGCCGTCCCCGATAAGGGAGTCCAGCGTGCGCTCCCACGGGGCACGCGGATCGGGGTCCTCGTAGTTTGTCTCGTCCCACATATAGGCGAAAAGCGCGGCCGCCGCGTGCTTGCAGTTCGAGCCCACGGGGCAGGTGCAGATCCCCAGCTGGGGCATGAGCAGCCCGTGGCGCACCTGGGAGTGGACAGCGGTGCGGTAGACCATGCCGCCGGAGCCCAACACCGAAGCGCGCACGATGCCCATGGGCTCGACCCAGTTGACGTCCAGCACCCTGCCCTGGCTTGCGTAGGCCGCCCCGCGATCCAGGCTGAGCGGGCCGACAAGCTCACTGATCAGTGTGGTGGAGTTGAGCAGTGGTGCAACGGAAGACATGTCAATAGTCTAAAGGCGGGCACCCACGCCACGGAGCCAAAATGGCCGCAGTGGGCCTGCGGGCTGAAACCCGCCGGAAACGTCCGGGTGGCGGGGAAAGAGGCGGAAACAATGGGAAGCACCTGGTTTACCTCGGATACCCACTTCGGACATGCCCGCATCATCGAGTCCTGCCACAGGCCCTTTGCCGACGCCGCCGACATGGATGCCGAGATCATCCGGAGGTGGAACCAGGTGGTGGGTGCCGCGGACATCGTCTGGGTGCTGGGGGACTGGGCCCTGGGTGACAAGGCCCGCGGGCTCGAGATCGTCTCCGAACTGCACGGCACCAAGCACCTGGTGGCCGGCAATCACGACGCCTGCTGGCCCGGGCGCATCGGAGCGCAGCGCCACCTCCGGCAGTTCCTCGATGCGGGCTTCGCCTCCGTGCAGGCTTTTGCACGGGTCAAGCTCCCCGCCACGGTGAACAATGCGCCGGGGCGCAAGGTGTTGCTCAGCCATTTCCCGTACGCGGGGGACTCCCATGGCGGTGACCGCTATGCGCAGTTCCGGTTGCGTGACGAGGGGGCCTGGTTGCTGCACGGACACGTCCACAATGCCTTCCTGGTCTCGGGCCGCGGCATCAACGTCGGGGTCGATGTGCATGGCTTCGCCCCGTCGGTGCCCAGGCGCTGGCGCAAGTGATCGATTCGATCGAGGATGAAGGGAGGCCAGACACCGCATGACGGGTCAGAAACCCGTCCTCCGAACGACTCGACGCAGAAAAAATAAAAAATGATCGCCTTTACCGCATTTAATGCAAACAAGAAGGTGTTGTGGTCTGCGTCACCGATGAAAAACGAAGTCCCGTTGCTTCGCGCCGCATTCCGCGCCAAAGTTGAGCCCAAGTGTTGGAAAAATCTTGAATGGAGTGTGAACCATGGCCAGCGTAACGACGCCTGAGCATGTTGTCATCGTCGGCGCCGGGTTCGTCGGCCTGTCCACCGCCTGGTACCTGCAGGAAGAAGGTGTCAAGGTCACGGTCGTTGACCGCGGCGGCGTGGCCTCCGGCGCTTCGTGGGGCAATGCCGGCTGGCTGACCCCCGCGCTGACCCTGCCGATCGCGGAACCCTCCATCTTCTCCAGCGGCCTGAAGATGATGATGGACCCGGCATCGCCGCTGTACATTCCACTCAAGGCCAACGCCAAGCTGCTTCGCTTCCTGATCGGGTTCACCTGGCACAGCACCCCGAAGAAGTGGCAGGAGGCCATGCGCATCTACTCCGAGCTCGGCACCACCGGGCTCGACGCCTTCGACGAGATCGCCGAGGGCACCAACGCGGGCCCGGGCGTGATCGAGAAGACCAAGCCGGCCAACCCGTTCCTGACCGGCTTCAAGTCGCTCAAGGACCGCGACGGACTGCTCCACGAGTTCGACATGATCCGCAAGACCGGCGGCAACGTCGAGTTCGACCTGCTCACCGGAGACGAGCTGCGCGCCATCGAGCCGACCCTCTCCGATTCCGTGGCTGCCGGCGTGGCCATCAAGAACCAGCGCTTCCTGAACCCGCCGAAGTACATGGAGTCCCTTGCCGAGTCCGTCATCGCCCGCGGCGGCGACATCGTGGGTTCCTACAACGTCACCGACATCCGGGACAACGGCAGCTCGGTCACCGTCATCGGCTCCGAGGGGCGTTCGATCACCGCCGACCACGTGGTCATGGCCACCGGCGCCTGGCTCAACGACATGACCAAGAAGTTCGGCGTGAACGTCGTCGTCCAGGCGGGCCGCGGCTACTCCTTCACCGTCCAGCCCGAGGTCATGCCGACCCACCCGATCTACTTCCCGTCCCAGCGCGTGGCCTGCACCCCGCTCGGAGACCGCTTCCGCATCGCAGGAACCATGGAGTTCCGCGACGCCAACCACCCGTTGGAGCCCAAGCGCATCGAGGCCATCGTCGCCGCAGCGGCCCCGGTCTACAAGGGCATCAACTGGGAGAATCGCAAGGAGGAATGGGTCGGCGGACGCCCTTGCACCGCCGACGGCATGCCGCTGGTCGGCGCCACCCGTTCCCCGCGCGTGCACGTTGGCGGCGGACACGGCATGTGGGGCGTGGCCCTTGGCCCGCTGACCGGCAAGATGATCGCCGCCGGCATCCTCGGCAAGGAAAAGCCGTCCGTGGCGCGCCACTTCGATCCGCTGCGCAAGGGCTTCTAGGCCCACAACGGGCAAGCCGGCTTGCTTTCAGGCCCCGGGGGCCGGCACGGACCAGTGGTTCCGTGCCGGCCCCCGGGGCTTTTTCACGGGAGGGAGGCCACTCCAATCGTGAAACCATGCGGGAATGGGTGACGATCGCGGCGAGATGACCGCCGCCCAGTGCAAGACGCTGAAATAGAGCGCTGCCGACTACCGGGGGCTGCAACTCGGCGCCTGCATCGTGATGATGCTGGTCTTTGCCGGCGGGACACTGGGCCGAGGCCGGGCGGCGGTGACCCTCAGGGGTGCCGGGCACCCTCGCCGGACAGCACGCTTGCATAGCCCTCGCGGTAGGTCGGGAACGCGAAACGGAACCCCGTGGCCAGCAGCCGCGCATTGGACAGGCGCCTGTCGCCTCCGCGGTTCACCTGGGCGTCCCCGGGCCCGGGTGCCGGCACGTCCAGCGAGGCGGCAATGAAGCGCTGCACCTCGGCCAGGTCCACCGGTTCGAGATCGACACCCAGGTACAGCGGATCCGGTGCCGGCACCGCGCTGCACAGGTGGACGATGGCCGAGGCTGCATCATCGCGGTGGATCCGGTTGGTCCACACGGTTTTTCCCGAGACACGGGCTGCCCCGTCGCGCACCTGGGTGATCAGGTGGTTGCGGCCGGGCCCGTAGATGCCGGCCAGGCGCAGGACGATGGGCGCTGAGGCGCGCTTGCACACCAGCGCCTCGGTGTCGGCCAGGATCCGCGCGGTTGCGGTGCGCGGGGTGATCGGGGTGTCCTCGTCGACCCAGCCGCCGGCCGCGTCGCCGTAGACCGCGGTGGAGGAGACCAGCAGGAAGCGTTGCGGGTCAACGCCGTCGCGTGCCAGCGCGTCGAACACGCGACGCGCGGCCGAAAGATAGGTGCGCCGGTAGGCGTCTTCGCTACGCTCGGGCGCGGCGGGAGTGAAAACCACGATGTCCGTGTCGGCATCGATGGTCGGCAACTCGGTGCCGGCATCGCCGAGGTCGACCCGGCGGGTGCCGAAGGAGGCAGGCAGGAGCTCGGGGCGGCGGCGCCACGCGGTGACCCGGTGGCCGGCCGCAATGAAGCGGAGCCCCGCCTCGGTGCCGAGATCCCCGGCACCGATAACGAGGATCTTCACTTGCCCGCTGGCCGCAATCCGGCCCGCGCCATGGCGTCGGTGTAGGCGGCAACCATTTCATCGAACCAGGCCTGCTGCTTTTCGGCCGATCCCAGGAAGGCGCGGTCCGCGGTGGAACGCACCTCATAGATCTTGATGCCGCGCTGGTTGATGACCTGCTGGCCGCCGGCCTTGATCCAGGCCTGCACCAGGCGCTTGGCCTCGGTTCCGTGGGCCACGATCGCCGAGGTGCGGTACGCGATGCGCATGAGCTCCTTCAGCGGGCGGATGCCGGCCTTGACCTGGTCCGGGGTCAGCTTGGTGCCGCCGTCGGGCAGCTCCCAGGGAAAGACGTTCMACGGGATGCCAAAACGCGGCTCCAGCCCGGCAGCCTCATAGACTGCAGCAAGCCGTGCCGCGGTGGGATCGTCGTTGCGCAAGGACAGGAAGCCCGAAGATGTTCCGGGGCCCGGCGCGATTTGCAAGGAAATGACCCGAGCCTCATCGACATCGTGCACCGGATCGATGAGCGGAACCCGGGAACCGGGCTGTTGGTCTTGCAGCTTGCGACATAATGCCGTGAGCTCGGCGACGGAATCGTCCTCCACCTTGCTCAGCTGTTCTTCAAAGTACTCGGATTGGCTCATTATTCACCTTTCGCCCTCCCGTTGAGCCTACGCCGAATATGGCTTTGGTGCATTCCGCGCCCACGCGGCATGCCCCTGTGGGCAAAACGACGCCCATGTCGCATGATGGGGCCATGGAACTGACTCGCTTGGACATTGACCATTTGACCCGCTGTGTTGAACTGGCCGAAGAGGGCCTGGAAGCCGGCGACGAGCCTTTCGGCTCGATACTCGTCGATGCGGACGGGGTCGTTCTTTACGAGGGCCGCAACCACGTGGCCGGAGGGGATTCCACCGCGCATCCCGAGCTGGCCATTGCGCAGTGGGCGCTGGGCAACCTGGAGCCGGAGCGCCGGGCGGCGTCCACGGTGTACACCTCCGGGGAGCATTGCCCGATGTGCGCCGGCGCCCATGGTTGGGCCGGGCTGGGGCGCATCGTCTTTGCCGCCTCGGCGGCCATGCTGGATTCCTGGCGCCGGGAGTGGGGTGCCGCTCCCGGGGCGGTGGCAGCCCTGCCCATCAACCTGGTGGTGCCCGGCATCCGGGTGGACGGGCCGGCCGACGAACTGGTGCCGCGGTTGCGCTACCTGCATTTCCAGTCGTTCCAGGAATCCCAGCGCGGAACGGCTTCTGCCGCGGGGGCCTGAGTGCCAATACGGAAATTGGAACTCGATGCCGGATTGTGAAACTTGATTCCAAGGCCTTAGTCTGGTGCGGGGTAAAGGTAGCCCGCGTCACATGTCGCCTTGGCGACCGTGGCCGGACACATAGCTGACGACCGGAATGAGGAGCACATGGGTGC
This sequence comes from Arthrobacter sp. UCD-GKA, assembly GCF_001863355.1. NCBI lineage: Bacteria > Bacillati > Actinomycetota > Actinomycetes > Micrococcales > Micrococcaceae > Arthrobacter > Arthrobacter sp. UCD-GKA. The sequence continues at coordinate 314,341 of NZ_MOLR01000005.1, forward strand.
GCAACCACTGGCCAACCACTCGGAGCTGACACCACTGCGATTCCTGCAGCGCTCCGTGGAGGTGTATCCGACTAAGGAAGCCATCGTGCACGGGGCGCGAACCTACACCTATGCCCAGTTCGGGGCGGAGGTGCAGCAATTCGCCAAGGCCCTGGCCGCGCGCATCGAGCCCGGGGACCGGGTTGCGGTGCTGGCGCCGAACATCCCCGAAATGCTGATTGCCCACTATGCCGTCCCGCTGGCCGGGGGCGTGCTCGTGGCCCTGAACACCCGGCTTGCGGCCCGCGAGCTCGGCTACATCATGGAGCACTCGGCCACGAAGCTGCTCTTTGCCGACTCGGAGCTCCTCGGCGCCGCCGCGGCGCTGCGCGCCGAGGTCCCGACCCTCGAGGCGCTCATCGAGATCCAGGACGCCGAATTCACCGGAGAGAGGCCAGATATCCGGGTGGATGGCACCTACGCGGAGTTCATGGCCACCGGCGCCGGGGCGGATCTTGGCTTCGCGATCCCCGACGAACGGGCGCCGATTACGTTGAACTACACCTCGGGGACCACCGGCAAGCCCAAGGGCGTGCTGTATTCGCAGCGCGGGAGCTACCTGAACTCGATGGGGGAGGCCTTCCACCAGGGCTTCGACGCGCACACCCGTTACCTGTGGACCCTGCCGATGTTCCATTGCAACGGCTGGTGCACGCCTTGGGCCGTCACCGCGGCCGGCGGCACGCACCTGTGCCTGCGGGCGGTCCGCGAGGAGCCGGTCTGGGACGCGATTGACAAACTCGGGGTCACCCACCTGTGCGGCGCCCCGACGGTCTGCTCGATCATCGCCGACTCGCCCCGGGCCCACGAGCTGGAGCGCGGCATCAGGATCACCACCGCCGGGGCCCCTCCCTCGCCGGCGATCATCCGGAAACTGCAAAGGCTGGGCATCGAGGTCGTCCACGTCTACGGCCTCACCGAGGTCTACGGGCCATACACGATCTGCGAATACCAGGACGCCTGGGACGATCTGGACGACGAGGCCAAGGCCGAAAGGGTCTCGCGGCAGGGCGTGGGCATGGTCCAGGCGGAATCGGCGCGCATCGTGGATGCGGAGATGAACGACGTGCCCGCCGACGGTGAAACCATGGGCGAAATCGTGCTGCGCGGCAACAACGTGATGATCGGCTACTACCGGGACGAGGAAGCCACCGCCGCGGCGTTCGCCGGAGGCTGGTTCCACACCGGGGACCTGGGCGTGATGCACCCCGACGGCTACATCCAGCTCAAGGACCGCGCCAAGGACATCATCATTTCCGGCGGGGAGAACATCTCGACCATCGAGGTCGAGCAGGCGTTCGCCAGCCACCCGGAGGTCCTTGACGTGGCCGTGGTCGGCGTGCCGGACGAGAAGTGGGGCGAAACCCCGGTGGCCTACGTGATCCGGGCCAGCGGCTCGCAGGTCGACGCGTCGGCGCTGCAGGCCCACGCCCGCACGCAACTGGCGGGCTTCAAGGTTCCCAAGACCATCCACTTCCCGCAGGACCTGCCCCGGACCTCCACCGGAAAGGTGCAAAAGAACGTGCTGCGGCAACAGGCCTAGCGCCGCAGCGCCTTGGTGTGTTTCCATGGTCGGTCTTCCCGGGAAATCGTCCCTGAAAGACCGTCCAACATGTATTCACTCGTGTCCCAACCGTGACAATTGCAACTCTGGCCACATAAGGTGTACCCAAGCGCGAACCGATCCACAGGGATTGATGCCTCACGGTCAATTCCCTTTTGAAGGAGTCTGCACCATGGGCACACAACCACTTCTATCCCTGCGTCTTGCGGCTGCAACGTTCGGTGCCACGATGGCGGTCGGAGCACTGTCCCCCGCGGTGATGGCAGCGCCGGCACCCGCGATGACGCCCCAGACACATCTGGTTCTGGCGAAGAAGCCGGTAGCGCCGCGTGCACAAACCACCACGATCATTCGAACGACCGCGAACCTGAACCTGCGGCAAAACCCCGGTGCCCATTTCGACTCGCTGGCCGTGCTCAAAAAGGGCACCGCGGTGACCCGGACGGGCAAGTCCAGCGGGGCCTGGTGGGAGGTGCGGGCCGGTTCGCGTACCGGGTGGGTAAGCTCGCACTACCTGGCCAAGAGCACCGTTGCCGCTCCCGCGCCCCAGGTCACAAGTGGCTATCGAACCAATGCGAACCTGAACCTGCGGCAGAATCCCGGCACCCACCACAAGTCGCTGGTGGTCCTGGCAAAGGGCACCGCCGTCGCTAGGACCGGAAAGGCCAGCGGCGTCTGGTGGGAAGTGAAGGCCGGGTCGCGGACCGGGTGGGTGAGCTCCAACTACCTGGTGAAGTCCGATGGCACGGCACCCGCACCGGCGCCCGCGCCCACCGCAACCCATCGGACCAGTGCGAACCTGAACCTGCGCCAACACCCCGGCACCCACTTCAAGTCGCTGGTGGTGCTGGCGAAGGGCACCGCTGTCGCCCGCACGGGCAAGGCCAGTGGCGCCTGGTGGGAGGTGAAGGCCGGGTCCCGGACCGGCTGGGTGAGCTCCCACTACCTGGTGAAGGCCTCCGGACAGGCACCCGATTCCAATCCGGTCGCCGGCGCCAACCGTTGGGTGGACGGCACGCAACCGATGTACGCGAAGGCCTCGCTGTCCTCCAGCCGCCTGGCCGTGCAAACAGACGGCACCAAGGTCCGGCTGGTCAAGACCGCAGGAAACTGGTCATATATCGATACGCCGGCCGGCCAAGGCTGGATCCCGAGCTCGTCGCTGGCCACCAGCGAACCGAACAACAACTCCACCTCGTATCGCTGGACCGCCTACGCCGCAAACGTCCGAACCGGCCCCTCGACCTCCTTCAGCTCCCTGGGGATCCTGCCCGCAAACGAAAAGATGGCCTACCTGAAGACCTCCGACGGATGGTCGCGGGTCAAGACCACCAAGGGCACGGGCTGGATCAAGAACACCCTGCTGACCAGCGTCGAATACCGGGCGCCCAAGGCGCTGCAGCCCATGACCCGGGCCATGATCCAGGACGTGCAGGAGCGATTCGGTGCCGGCATCAGCAGCGTCGGCGGCTCGCGCGCCGGATCCATCGGGCACAGCTCGGGGCTGGCCGCGGACTTCATGATCAAGGACTATTCCTCGGCCGCCGGCATCAAGGCCGGGGACCGGATCGCCGAGTACCTGGTGGAAAACCACGAACGGCTGCGGATCAGCTACCTGATCTGGCGGGACAAGCTCTGGCTTGCCGAGGACGGCCAGTGGGGACCGTACTCGACCGGCGGCTGGGGAAAGCACCTGGAATCCTCGCGCGGATGGAACGCGACCACCTTGCACATGGACCACATCCACGCGGAAATCTCGTCTGCCCGGGCCAACAAATAACCATGGCCCATGGCGGTTGACCTTGACCCAGGGCCAAGGAAAAGACTGAAGCCATGAACCACGAAAAGCTCTTAGGCATCGGCGCCTTTGCCCAGGCGACCATGCTCTCACCCAAGGCCCTGCGGCTCTATGGCGACCGTGGGCTTTTGGTGCCGGTGTCCGTGGACCGATTCACCGGATACCGCTATTATGATCCGGACCAACGCAGCCGGGGCCGCATCATCGCGATGTTGCGCGCGGCGTCCATGCCGCTCGAGGGCATCTCGAGGTTGCTGGATCTTGGCTCGGTGGACCCCGAAGGCGCGCTGGAGCAGCTTGCCGCCTACGAATCCGCACTCCGGAACAACACCGAATCGACTTCCACCCTGCTCGCCGCCGTGCGGGCGCACCTCAAAGGACAGGACATGGATAACGTCAATACCGTGCTGGAACCAGAGCGACGCCTGGTCTCCATCATGCTGCACACCTTCGTCGACGGCCTTGACACCGGGATGAAGCAAAGCCTGGAACAACTGCAGGCCTTCGCCGATGCCGAAGGGCTGGCCGTCACCGGCGACCCGTTTGGCATCTTCCACCAGGAAATCACCCCGGACTCCGACGGGCCGCTGGAAGTGTGCCTTCCGGTGGACAGACTCGCCGCCGGCGCCAACGACGCACCGGTGCGCAGCTACCGACTGGCCGGAGGCCGCTACGCCAGCATCCGTGTCTCCGGTGCCGAGACGGCCTTCCCGGCGATCCTGGCGGCCTATGACCAGACCTGCAGCTGGGTCGAGGAGGCCGGTGCCACCATGGTGGGACCACCGCACGAAATCTGGCATGTGCTGCCGTGGGCCGACGAACCGGCGGATATGACGGTGGCCTGGCCCTACGCGTAGGAGCAAGCCTAGGCCGTTCGATGCAGGGGGAGCCGCCGCGGCGGGCCGCATGCAGATATGCCGGCCTCCGCGGCGGTGCCCCGACGCCAATTCGCCAACCGCACTTCACTTCGATACGTTCAAGGGAGGAAAACACCCCCGCCCAGCCTCCGCGCCAACCGGCCTTCCCCTCCCCGTGGGGACGCCGAAGCGCCACGGGGGCACGAGGGCCCAACCGGGAAGGAACCGGTGTCTCGGACATGACGGAATCCCCTGCAGCACCAACCAAGGCAAAACTGCCGTGGTTCTGGATTCTCCCGATTCCGGTGGCCCTCGGATTGGGCATCGTGATTGGCCTGCAAATTGCCGCACCCGGGGAGGCAGCCCCGTCCCCGGCGGCCGCGGCGACCCAGGAAAGCCCGGGCCCGAGCCAGCCAGCACCCTCGGAATCCCAGCAACGGATCAACGTGGAGCGGCGCGATGCCAACGACCCCACGGCGGTCGGCGAACTCGACGCACCGGTTGTCATGGTCACCTATTCCGACTACCAATGCGGCTACTGCGCCAAGTGGGCTTCCGAATCGTTGCCGACCATCCTGGACAGCTATGTCGCCGGGGGACAGCTGCGCATCGAGTACCGCGACATCATGTTCTTCGGCGAAAACTCGCGGCAAAGCGCCGAGCTGGCCGTTGCGGCCGGCAAGCAGGGCAAGTACCAGGAATTCCACGACGCGATCTTCGCCAAGGGTGCCACCGCCAAGGATGCCGACTACTCCGCCAAGGGCATCGCGGCACTGGCCGAACGCATCGGGGTCGACGCCAAGCAGTTCACCGCGGACGCAGCGCACGCCGACACCGCGGCCCTGGTGCAGAAGAACCACGACGAGGCCGGCGCCCTGGGAGTCACCGGAACCCCGACCTTCATCGTCAACGGACGCCCGCTGATCGGCGCCCAGCCGCTGGAAGTCTTCGTGCAAACCATTGACGAGGAACTGGCCCGCTAGGGCCGGAGGGGGAAACCGGTGGACATCGGGCTCGGATACGCACTGGTCGGCGGAATGCTGGGGGTCTTCAGCCCCTGCAACGCCTTGCTGCTGCCTGCGCTCTTTGCCACCATCTCCACCTCCCGTGCCAGGCKGCTGAGCCTGGGCTCCGTCTTCCTGGCCGGATTGCTCCTCACCCTGGTCCCGCTCGGCCTGGGACTGGGGTGGCTGGGTGCAACCATCGTCCTGGACCGCGGGCTCCTGCTCAGCGGTGCCGGGTGGGTGCTCATTGCCCTGGGCGTGTTGACCGCACTTGGCGGCGGCATCGATTTCGCCCGGTTCCTCCCGGGCAAGCCCCGGCCCGTGGCCGGCTCGCTGGCCGGCACCTTTGCCCTCGGCGCGGTATCCGGGGTGGCGGGCTTCTGCACCGGCCCGGTGCTGGGCGCGATCCTCACGCTGGCGCTGACCTCCGCGAGCCCGGCCCGCGGCGGRGCGCTGCTGGGGCTCTACGGGGTGGGGATGGTCCTGCCGATCATGCTCATCGCGATGGTGATCCGCAGGCTCGGCCACCGCTCCGTGCGCTGGCTGCGGGGCCGCCGGCTCAAAGTGGGAAGGTTGCGCCTGCACACGACCGCGCTGCTGATGGGAGCAATCACCGCGGCCGTTGGGTGGCTGATGATCTTCACCAACGGCATGGCGGCCGTCCCCGAGCTGTTGCCCCCGCGTGTGGTTGCTGCGGTCGAAAACCTGGGACGGCAACTGGATGCGGTGGTTCCATCGTGGGCCTGGACCGCCCTGGTCTGCGCCTTGCTTCTGGCCTGGTGGCTCCGCGCGGCCGTGCGCCGCACCGCGGGCATAGCACCGGCTGCACCAGCGGAGGACCCCGCATCCGACCAGATGCCACGGGAAGCGAACGTCTCCGAAAAACGGTAGCCGGACCCCGCACCCGCGGTCTCCGCTGGTAGGCTTGGCATCGAATCTATGTTCTATGAAAGTCGGGGGCTCATGTTTGGTATGGACCTGCCGCAGCCACCCGCCCCGATGCCGGAATCCCAGGGGCCGGTCGGCGCGGTGGAAGCCATGGGCTTCCCTTCCCCGGCGCGGGACTACTATGGCGGCGGAATCGACTTGAACCGCCTGCTGATCAGGGACCGGACCTCGACCTTCCTCATGCGGGTTTCGGGCAACTCGATGGCATCATCCGGGATCAGCCACGGCGACGAGGTCATCGTGGACCGCGCAGTGGCCCCGCGCGACGGTTCGGTGGTCATCGCCGTCCAGGACGGGGAACTGGTCATCCGACGGCTTGTGTCCCGCCGGGGCGCCATGGTCCTGTCCAGCGACGAGCAACCGGTGGAGCGGGCCGAGGCGATCACCGAGGAAACCACCATCTGGGGCGTCGTCACCCGCTGCCTGCACCATGTGTAAACTCCGGAACAGCATCTTTATGCAGGAACCGCCGGTGCTGCGGCAAGCCCGGGAACGAAAAGCGCCGCACCTGGGAACACCGGCCATCGACACGAGGACCTCCCCGCATGAAACCACAGCAGGAACGGGATGAAAACGCCGAGCTGCCCGTCGCCGTTCGAGCCAGTGCCACCTGGAAGCGCCGGCGCCACTGGCCCAGGACCCGGTACAGGAGCATCCAGTACGATGCACGATTCGCCGATGGCCGGGAAGAACAAGACGTCAAGATCGACACCGCGCTTCAAGGGTGGCGCTACCCCGCCGACGCATGGTGCGTGCGCCACGGTGCCGAGCAGCAATGCCCCGAGGAGGGAACCGGGCAGTGGGTGGACTATCCCTACGGGCGGCCGCTCTGAACCAGGGAACTTGAGCGTCCTGCTTGCGGAACCGCGCACGTCCCCGGCCGCCGGTTTGCGGCTGCGCCACCCGGAGGAGACGCCATGACGGAGCGGATCGCGCTGGTGGACGTGAACAACTTCTACGTGTCCTGCGAGCGGGTCTTCGACCCGAAGCTCATCGGCAGGCCCGTGGTCGTCCTGTCCAACAACGACGGCTGCGTGGTGGCGCGCTCGCAGGAGGCCAAGGACCTGGGGATCACCACCGGCGCACCCTTCTTCAAGGTCAAGCAGTTCATCCAAAGCCACGGCATGGCCGTGCGCTCGAGCAACTACGAACTTTACGGGGACATGAGCGCCCGGGTCATGGAGGTGCTCTCGCGCTTTGGCACCTGGCAGGAGGTCTACTCCATCGACGAGTCCTTCATCGGCGTCCAGGGGAACCCCGGACAACTCGGCGAACTGGCCACTCGCATCCGTTCCGCGGTCGGCCGCAGCGTCGGGGTCCCGGTCTGCGTGGGCGTGGCACCGACCAAGACCCTGGCCAAGTTCGCCAACCACGTCGCCAAGCGCAATGCGCACCTGGAAGGTGTGTGCTCCTTGGATTCCATGGACCCGCATGTGGTTGGGGACATCCAGTCCAGGGTTCCCGTCACCGACCTGTGGGGTGTCGGGGCCCGCACCGGAGCAAGGCTGTCGGGCATGGGCRTCTCCACCATCGCCGACCTCAAGGCGGCCGACGTGACCGACATCCGCAAGAAGTTCTCCGTGGTGCTCCAGCGCACGGTCCTTGAGCTGAACGGGACCCCGTGCATTCCCCACAACGAGGAACGCGCCGACAAGCAACAGATCATGTACTCGCGGTCCTTCTCCAACCCGGTGACAACCATCGAGGACATGGTCGAGGTCATGTCCATCTATGCGCAGCGCGGGGCCGCCAGGCTGATGTCCGACGGACTGTGGGCCACCCTGCTGACCGTCACCGCGGGAACCAGCCGCTTCGCCTCCGGGGAGGCCTCGTTTCCCTCGATCACGCTCAAATTGCCCTCGCCCACCCAGGACCCGATCCTGCTCACCCGCCTCGCGGTCGGGGCCATGCGTGAAATCATGCACCCCGGGGCCTCGTACGTCCGCGGAGGGGTCGTGCTTTCCGGCTTGCAGCCCGAACCCGGGCAGGCAGCCTTCGGGATCTTTGAAGAGGAAATGGCCGAAACGCACGTCGGGGACGTGCTGGGCGCGGTCAAGGCCAAATTCGGGAACAAGTCCATTGGGCTGGGCTCGGGCGGACTGGCCGTGGAACCGGGATGGTCGATGAAGCGGGACTACTCCTCGCCCAAGTTCACCACCGATTGGGCCGACATCCCGGTGGTGAAGGCCTAGTCCTCGCGGTCGCGCAACGGGGAACAGATTTCCTCCGGGCACCCCTGCCAGGTCTTGGAAAAATAGGCCACGATTTCCAGCCCGCGCTCAAAGCGGTACCTGGGTGCCGGCCCGCCGTTCACGGCGCTCGCCGAGCGCCGGATGGCCAACAGGAAGAACTCGCAAACCGACACGTAGTTCCACAGGTCCATGGCGGTGTCGATGACCTCGTCGTGCGTCATCCAGTCCGGGTCTTCAACCAGATCCTGGGCAAAACCGAGCACGATGCCCCGGTCCAGCACATGGTGGCGCCCGCAGTCGCACCACTCGATGCCGCGGGACGGCATGGTCCAGACCTCGGGAACTAACTCGGTGTCACAAGGACCTTCCGATGCCATGGGATCCTCCTTCAATAGTCCTGTGCCCAGCTTAGGTGCGCCCACCGACAGGTTCCGCAGTTCCTGCGACCGCGCGGGCCCATGTGCCACGCAACGATGGACAACTGATACACAGGTCACGATTTCGGTCCCATTGGCTTCCGGGCGCCCGAATCTCTGGCACGCTGGATGTGGTGGAGAAAAGAGGCTGTGGACCATGAACAATTCGCGAGCAAGGAATTTTGGGCATCGGGTGGTCCTTCCCCTGCTGGTTCTACCCACTATGGTCCTGGCCGGTTGCGCCCCGACGCCGGCGCCCCCGCCGCCAAGCGCAACGACCTCGAGCGCCCCCGCACCGTCGGTTACCTCGGCACCGTCCTCGAGCCCGTCGTCCGCAAGCCAGTCGCCGTCGGTGGCCCCGAGCCACAAACCCGGCGCAACGCCGACGCACAGCACCAAGCCCGGCCCGACCGCGCCGCCCAGCCCGGCCGAAAAAACGCTGGCCGCCATGAGCCTGAAGGAACGAATCGGGCAGGTCCTGATGGTGGGCGTCCCGGCAACTGGCAGCAGCATTGCCGACAGGTCCACCATTTCCACCCACGAGCTGGGGAACTTCTTCCTGAAGGGCCGCAGCAGCGCCGGGACTGCCGGCACGGCCAGCGCGGTCCAGCGGGTCGAGTCAACCATCTCGAAGTCGTTGTCGGTGGACGTCGACGCGTTTGTGGCCACGGACCAGGAGGGCGGCTACGTCCAGGTCCTGAAGGGCAGCGGCTTCTCCACCCTGCCCACGGCGCTGGTCCAGGGCAGCTGGGGCACCGCGACGCTGCGCGGGCGCGCCGAGGCCTGGGGCAGGCAACTGGCCGGGGCCGGGATCAACGTCAACCTCGCCCCGGTGGCCGACACCGTCCCCTCGGCGTCCTTCGCCCCGTCGAATGCGCCCATCGGCTACTGGAAGCGCGAATACGGGTACGACCCGGCAACGGTCTCGGCCGCAACGCGGGCCTTCTCCTCCGGCATGCTGGCCGCGGGCGTGGACCCGGTCATCAAGCACTTCCCGGGGCTCGGACGCGTCACCAAGAACACCGACATCTCCCGGAACGTCACCGACACCAAGACCACCCGGCATGATGCCTACCTCAAGCCCTTCAGCGACGGCGTTGCCGCGGGCGACGACTGGGTCATGGTTTCCAACGCCTACTACTCCAGGATCGACGCGAAGAACATCGCCCCGTTCTCCTCGACCATCATGCGTTCGATGCTCCGTGAGGACCTGGGGTTCAACGGCATCATCGTCTCGGACGACATGTGCGACGCCGAGCAGCTGGCGCCCTGGGGCCTGGGCACCCGGGCCCTGCGCTTCTTCGAGGCCGGCGGGACCATGATGCTCTGCGTGGACGCGCCGAAGATGCCGGCGATCGCCAACGCCCTGCATGCCAAGGCCAGCAAGGACCCCGCCTTCGCCCGCCTCATCGACGCCGCGGCGCTGCACGTGCTGCGGGTCAAGGACGAACGGCGCTGAGCGGAGTCAGCCCCGGGGCCCCAGCAGCGACACCAAGGCCTCCTCCGGGCTGAAACCGCTGGATTCCGGGGCAATCGCCGCGGCCGAGATCCCGGTCGCCCGGGAGGTGAAGACCGCGGCGCGGTACCCGGGCCCGGCGCCGCCGTGCCCCCACAGTTGCAGGTCCGTGTCGATCATGACCCCGGCCCCGTAGCGCGGTGCACGCCACGGGGCCGGCGCAGCCACGGGAACCGAGTCCATGAACGCGGCACGCATGGCGGGGGACAGGGACGAGGGGAAGAGCGGGTTGCGCTCCGTCACCAGGTCGCCGAAGCGCAGCAGGTCGGCCGGCGTGGAGAACGCGGCCCCGGCGGGCCCGGCCCACAGCGTCGAGTAGCCCGAATCCGTCACTGCGGTTTCCGGATCCGGGTAGCGGGTCGAGGCCATGTCCGCCGGTTCGAAGATTTCCCGATGCAGGTACTGGCCCAGCGACATCCCGGAGACCTCCTCGAGCAGCGCACCCAGGTACCAGTAGCCGGTGTTGCTGTAGGCGAAGGGCCCGGGCCCGGTCAGGTCGCCGGCGGCGGCAATGTCCTGAAGCGACCACGGGTCCGCTGGCCGGTCCCGGACGGCAGCCAGGTAGCCGGGGTTTGAGGCGTAATTGCCCATCCCCGCGGTGTGCGTGAGCACCTGGGAAATCGTGCGGCCGGCCGGGGCGCCGGGCAGCCGGGAAGCCAGCGGATCCGCGAGCGTGAAGCGGTCCGCATCGACAGCACGCAGGACGCCTGCGGCTATGAACATCTTGGTTACGCTGAAGACCGGCAGGGGCTCCGACGTACCGAAAACCTGCATGGCTCCCTCGCCTCCGCGACAGGCGGCGGCGGCACCCGGGGGCAGCATCCGGCCCAGGGAAGCGGGGAGTGGCATTCCATCCATGGTTTCGAGCTTAAGCCCGCCGGTTGCCGGTATGCGGAAACGGCGCGGCCCGCCGGATGCGCGGTGGAAACCACTTCACCGCCATCCGACGGGCCGCGCCGCCGGTGCCTGTTGCTGCACCAGGCCGCAGTGCTACTTGCGCACCTCCACATCCACTACCTGGGCGCGGTTGCCCGAGGCGTTGTGCAGGTGCAGGAACAGCGCCTTGGCATCGGTGCCGTCCGAGGCGACGGCCGCGGTCAGCTTGGCCTTGTCCAGGTCCGCGAACGCGGTTCCGCCGCCAACGAAGGACAATCCCGGGGCGATCGCATTGAAGGCGATCCAATCGGTTTCATCCACCGGGGCCAGGGCACCGGATTCATCGGCGTTGTACACGGAGTACGTGCTCACGCGGTAGCTGATCGGTGCACTGGAACCGCTCAGGCCCAGCGCCGCGAGCGACACCGGGAGGGATGCCACGTTGGTGTCGAAGGTGTTGGTGTCGACATCGCCGCCCAGCCCGTTGAGGAACTGCAGGTCGACCTGCGAACCGGTGCGCAGATCGAAGGTCGCGGCCAGGTCGGCATCCAACTCGTCGAAGTAGCTGTTGAAGGTGACGAAGTCCGCCGCGCCGTCGCCGTTGGTGTCGATTTCGACGTCGATCTCCGTGGCTCCGGCCAGGTGGGCCCAATTGCCCCAGGTGCTCACACCGAAGTTCAGCAGACCGTCGGCCGCGCCCGTGGTGGGGGCGGTGGAGGAGGCACCGACGTGCTGCAGGTCCATGGAGCGTGCGCCCGGGATCGCGTCGGCGCTGCCGGGCAGCTTGCCCGAGGAGGCCCCGAGCTCGAACGCGGAGAGCAGCGATACCACCTGGGTGTCGGCGGAACCGGCCCGGATGTCGTCGCCGGCCAGGTCGACGGTGCCGGAGGTGGCGCCGGCGTCGAGCTTGATCTTCTTGGCGCCCATGTCGGCAACCAGCTTCGGTGCCGCCTGGACCGGGACGCGCAGCGTCGGTGCGGTGGAGCTGGAAAGCTCCACGCGGCCGGAGACATCGGCGACCCAGGCGCGCGGCAGGCCAAGCTGTGTGCGGTCCATGGTCGGATCGATGGTCTTGGCGTACTTGCGTGCATCCACGTCAAGGGTGACCTTGACCTGGGTGCTTGCCCCGGCCGCGAGCGTCACGGTCTTCTTGTCCAGGGAGTAGCCCGCACCCGGGATCTGCGTGGCTGGCAGGTACTTCACCTTGTAGGTCTGGGTCTTGTCGGACTTGTTGACCACGGTGATGGACTTGGCGGCCTTGTACTTGGTCTTGTCGACCTCGATGACGCCGAAGGTCACGGAGACCAGCTCCGGGTCCGCGGTGGCGAAGGCGTAGGCGGGGGAATTAATCGCCGCATCGGCAATGACGCGCCCGGAACCCACGCGGTTTGGCCCGTAGGCCTCGCCGTTGGCGGCCAGGATGTCCACCGTGGCGGTGTTCATCATCAGGGACTTGACCTGCAATGCGGTGTATTTTCCGCTGCCTGCCACCAGTGCGGCAATGCCCGCGGTGTGCGGGGTTGCCATGGAGGTGCCGGACATGACGGCCGGGCCGTTGCCCGTGCCCACGCCCACCGAACCGATGAGCGTGCCCGGTGCGGCCACGTCCGGCTTGACGATGCCCTCCGAGCCATGCACACCGCGCGAGGACGAGGAGTTCAGGGTGTCCCCGATTCCCGACTCGACCGAGGCGGTGCCGACCAGCTTCGGATCCAGGGTGACGTTCAGCGTGCCGTCTTGGGCCGCGGGGCGCAACTGGTCCGAGAAGGCCTTGGTGAACTGGGCGCCGGGGATCGTGGCGTTGCCGGCGATGCCGGCCTCGAAGACCGCCACCTCGGAGTCCAGGATGACACCGGTGGCTCCGGCGGCTTCGGCGTTGTTGAAGCGCGTGCCAGAGCCGCAGGGGAACTGGAGGTTCTCGCTCCACTGCAGCCAGACCCACTTGCCGGCCAGCGAGCCGGGCTCAAACGGGGCGCAACCGAAGGCGTTGGCTGCCGGTGCCATGACGACATCCCCGGTCAGCGTGGCCGGGTCGGCGGTGGTGTAGTTGAAGTTGGCCGAGTACTGGCCTGCCGCGGTTCCCGCGACGTCGGCCGGTGCGTTGACCTTGATGCCGTCGAGGGTGACCTTGGTGCCCACGGAGTTGGCCACGGTCAAGGAGGAGCGGGCGTTGCCCGGCGAGCCGCCGACGTCGGTGACGTCCCCGGCGTTGCCGGAGGCGACCACCGAGAGGATTCCCAGGCCGGTGAGGGTGTTGACGATGTCGTTCTCGGGGTCTTCGACCGGCGAGTGGTCCGAGCCCAGGGACATGTTCACGATCTGGGCGCGGTCGGAGAAGTCGCCGTCGTTGTTCGGGTCCAGGACGTAGTCCAGTGCCTGTCCGACCACGGAGGAGGAACCCTCGCAGCCAAAGACGCGGATGCCGACCAGCGATGCCTCCGGGGCGGAGCCCGGGCCGATGAGCATGGAGCCCACCTCGTCTGCGGTCAGCTTGGTGTAGTCGCCGGTGAAGGTGGTGCCGTCGGCCTTCACTCCGTATCCGGCAGCGGTGCCCGAGACGTGGGAGCCGTGTCCGGCCGAGGCGCAGTCAAGCGGGTTCGAGTCCGGCTTGGGAACCGGCTGGTAGCTCGGCGCGCTGGGGTCCGCGTTGTAGTCGTCGCCCACCAGGTCCCAGCCGCCGATGAACTTCTCGGGGTCGTACAGCCCCGAGGTCTTGGACGGCAGGTCCTTGGAGGCCTGTGCGGTTGCGTAGGCCTCGAGGGTGCCCGGGCCGCCGAAGCCGGCGTGCGTGTAGTCGATGCCGGTGTCCAGCACGGCGATGGTGATGCCCTCGCCGGTCTCCTGCAGGGTGTTCCAGGCCTGGAGGGCGCGGGTGTCGATGTCCGAGCCCTTGTTGTCGGGGGTCTTGGGGACGATCGCGGTGATTTTCTTGACGTCGGGGCGCGAGGCCAGGGCGCGCAAGGCGTCGGCGTCTCCGCGCAGGGCCACGCCCGGCAGGGAGTTGGTGGTCGTGTAGATGACCTCGGCCTTGGCGGCCTTGGCGGCGGACTTGCCCTGGGCCTTGATGCCGTCGCGGATCTTCTTGACCTTGTCGGGGTTCTTGACCGACTTGCCGCGTGGCGACTTGGCGCTGTCCGGCTGGGTCGCTTCGAAGGCGCCTTCTCCATCGAACTGGACGAAAACGGAGACATCGCCCTGGGCCGCGGCCAGCGGGCCGGAGACCTTCAGGTTTTTCAGCGACTTGGGGACGGTTCCGCCGAGGGACGGCGAATCGGCACCCGGTGCCGGGTCGATCGTCGGCGGTGCCGCAAGGGATGGGACGGACATGGTGACGGCCAGGGCGAGCCCCGAAGCCGACGCCAAGATCGTCCGCGCAAGTCTGTGACGACGCGGGTTGGACATGGTTCTCCTTGAATCCGGTGGGAGTGACTGGGAGTGATGAGGACGGATTCCCGCGAGCGGATTGATGGGCACCGTCCCACGCCACATCCTATGTGAGGCGCGGCACATATCAAGGGGTTGTTTGAGATTCCTTGGAAAATGTCGCGGGGAATTGGCCGGATCCGGGGAGGGGGGATCCGGACCCGGGAAACCGTTTTGGTTCAGTGCCCGCAGACGCTGGAGGGAAGACCAGGACCCGGGCCCGGCAAAGTGTCGGAGGTCGCCGATAGCCTTTGGGCAGTCGGTGGGCCTCTTGGGGAGGAACCACCGCCCGCACCGCGGGCGCGGGACGGACGGGGAAGCGACGGCTGGCATCGGGCAAGGACGCCGCTGCCGCGAACCTGTTTGTCCGCGCGCCGACGAGGCGGCGGCGTTTCTGGGGGGAAACGCAAAAACGCTGGTCCCATGCGTGCATGGGACCAGCGTTCTGCCTGGAAGGTCTTCGGGTTGCGGCGGCCTTACCGTGTTCCGCCTTGCCACAGGGCGTCGAACGGGGCGGCGGATGCCACGCGGTTCTTGATGCCCTCGGTGACAAAGATCTTGGCATTGCGTGCAGCCTGCAGCGGGCTCTCGCCCTTGGCCAGCTCGGCGGTGATGGCGGCGGCCAGCGAGCAACCGGCACCCGACACGGCAACTTCCCCGACCTTCGGGGCCGAGAGGATCTCAAGGGTTTCGCCGTCGTAGAACACGTCCACGGCCTCGGAGCCGGCCAGGCGGACCCCGCCCTTGGCCAGCACGGCCGCGCCGGAAAGTGCGTGGATCTTCCTTGCGGCCTCGGCCAGGTCCTCGACGTTGTTGATGCTCATCCCGGACAGCGACTCGGCCTCGAAGTGGTTGGGGGTGACGAAGGTGGCCAGCGGCAGCAGGTTCGCCTTCAGTGCTTCGTCGGTGTCCAGGGCGTGGCCCGGTTCCTGGCCCTTGCAGATCAATACCGGGTCCAGGACGACGTTGTCCCATGCCTGGTTCTTCAGCGCGGCGGCAACGGTGTTGATGGTGGCCGGGGAGCCCATCATGCCGAGCTTGACGGTCTTCAGGTCCGCTGCATAGCAGGTCTGGACAGCTTCGAGCTGGTCGGCGATGACCTGCGGCTCAACCGGGACGAAACGGTGGTTCCAGTTGTCGTTCGGGTCGAAGGAAACGATGCAGGTCAGGGCAACGATGCCGTAGGTGCCCAGTTCCTGGAAGGTCTTCAGGTCGGCCTGGGCGCCGGCTCCGCCGGTTGCTTCGGAACCGGCGATGGTCAAGGTGATGGCGGGACGGGTCCCGGTGGTGGCAGAAGTCATGCATCCATTTTAGGGTGGTTTTCCTGCCCGCCGTTTCCACCCGGGCGGGCGCTGCCACTCCTCGGTGCCGGTCGGGGCACCGCAACCCGGATCAGGCCCGGGTGAAGGTGGTCAGTTGGGTTGCGTTGGACCAGCCGGCGGCGCGTTCGGCGCGCAATCCGGTGGCTGTGTCGGCGCTGGTGACCATGAACAGCACCGACAGCCCCTGGCGTGCCGCAGCCGCGGCCAGGTTGGCCAGGATCGCGGCGCGGAACTGCTCGGTGTTCGAGGTTGCGGTGATGCTCGGGTCGCCGAGCAGTGCGAAGTCCTCGCCAAAGCGGATCCGGCCGCGGCCTGCGGTCGAGTCGAAATCGGCGATTTCAACCACGTCGTATTCGGCCATCGGGGCTTCGAACAGCGTGGCCGTTTCCGGCAGCGAGACCACTTGTTCCACATCGTTGGCCAGCGCGGCAAGCAGCACGCGCCGGTCGCTGAGGCTCCAGCCCCGGCCAACGAGCTCACGGCCGGCGGACTCGTCCGGGGTGCCCAGGAACGTGAGCCTTGTTTGGCCTTGGTGGGATGAACCATCGGCGTCGCCCAGCAGGGAGGCAAGGCCGCCGGGGCCAGGCCAGGCGCAGGTGATCTCGTAGTTGCTCCCGTCTTCGGCGACGCTGTGCAGCCGGCCGGAATCTTCACAGGTCACGGTGCGGTCCCGCAGCAGGGCAAAGGCGTGGACCCAGCGCGGAAGGCTTGAAGGTTCGAATGGCATCTGGCGGCTCCTGTTCCAAGGACGGTCAATGAAGAACCTCTTCGGGGGCGCAAATGCATGACTGATCACCGGTGACGGTGTGCCTTCGCGTCCCTTTGACGGTTCATTACCGACTCTACGCCTGCGGCGGCCGATTCCAAGTTGGGCGACAGCGCGATGCGCGGGATCCGGGGACCTGCCCGGCTCAGGACGCGGTGCGAACCAGTGAAAGCACGTCGTCGAGAATGCTGCGGACCACCGGCATGCGGGAGAGCACGACGAGACGGGCCGTCACGGGGGCGACATTCTTGATGAGCCGGTGGCTGCGAGCGGCCCCGGGGGAGGAGTCGTAGGCCCAGAAGAGGAAGATCCCGCGCTGTATCAGCCACAGCAGTTCCGGCAGGTCGTTGCGGATGGCCAGCGGGGGTAGCGGCCTGCTGGCTGCCACGACCTGGCGCCACAGCCCGAATTCGAGGGCGCGGTGGATGTCGCCGAGCTCGGTGTGGGCGCCGGCAAATGCGGTGCGGATAAATGCAGGTCCGAACTCGTGGAACGGCGCCATGATTTCCAGCGCCTGGTCAAGGGCAATGCGCAGGTTGGTCTCGAGGTTGTTTCCCGGCACCAGCAGCGGCCAGGTGGCGGTCCGGTGTCTTTCGAGCAGGTTGCGGAAAAGCTCGTGGACGATGGCGTCCTTGGACTCGAAATAGTAGTAGGCGTTGCCCAGCGAAAGCCCGGATTCCGCGGCAATCGCGCGCATCGTTGTCCCGGAGAAGCCCTTCGTGGCGAAAAGTTCCAGTGCCGTGTCCAGCAGCAGCTGGCGGGTCTGGGAACTCTTGGCGGTTGGTGTCCTCATGGCACTTGCCTCCATTGTTGGCCTGGTCTCCATGATAACCAATTTTGAACATGTTCAAAAATTGATAATTCCAAGCAGAAAGCGGCGGTACGGCCATTGCCGCGGAGAGAAGCGGGCTTTGCGAGGGGGAAACCGCAAAGTGGTTGGGAAGCCGTCGTGGGATACTTGAACCTCAAGTGCTAATACAGCGAGCGGTCCCACCCGCCTCGACCGCCCCGTCCCGTTTGCGCGGAGCCGGAATCGAGGCCCCCGGGACCGGCTTGGCGAACCACTTCTTCGATTGGGAACCACCATGGGCGAAAAAACCGCCTCCATTTCATCACGTTCACAGGCCTCGCGCGCCGTTTTTGCGTCCGCAGGAAGCCCCTACTTCTCCACCGTGCTCGCACTGATGGCCGTCGTGGTCATCCTCTCCAACATCGGTGCCGCCAAGGGCGTCACCTTCGGTTCCATCGTCACCGACGGCGGATTCTTCCTCTTCCCGCTGGCCTACATCATCGGCGACGTCATTTCCGAGGTCTACGGATTCAAGGTCGCCCGCCGGGCCATCATCACCACCTTCGCGCTGGCGGCCTTCTCCACTGCCTGCTTCTGGATCATGATCCACCTGCCCGCGGCCGAATGGTACGACGGGCAGGAAGCCCTCGAACGCACCCTGGGTCCGGTCTGGCTCATCGTCCTGGCCTCGCTGCTCGGCTTCCTGGTCGGACAGACCCTGAACTCCTGGGTGCTGGTGAAGATGAAGGAACGCTTCGGCGAACGCGGCCTGGTGGGCCGCCTGATGGGCTCTACCGGGGTGGGCGAATTCGCCGACACCCTGATCTTCTGTTCCATCGCCGCCACGGTCATCGGCATCACCGACATGCCCACGTTCATCAATTACGTGCTGGTCGGCTTCGTCTACAAGACGGCCGTGGAATTCCTCTTCGTGCCGGTGACCACGCTGGTCATCCGCTGGTTCAAGCGCCGCGAACCCAGCTACGCCTTCGGGCCGCAGGCTGAGGGCACCGCCGCATAGGGGGCAGCCGCGAAACATTCCGTGGGCGGTGGCCGGCTTCGTCTGCACTTGGCGAAGCCGGCCACCGCCTTCTTGTTCCCGCACCCAGTCCATCCGCACGAGGGTGCGATGTCATCCGCAATGCTGAGGTGCGCCGGCGGTGCCGGTTGGTAGCGTCAAAACCATGGACACCATGAACCGCGAACTGCTCAGGGCCACGGGACTTGTCGCCGGCTACGGCGGTCAGGACGTGTGCGGGCCGCTGGACCTGTTGCTGGAACCTGGCCAGGCGCTGGGGATCGTTGGCTTCAACGCCGCCGGCAAATCCACGCTGCTGCGCACCCTTGTCGGCTACCAGGAACCCGTGGCGGGGGAATCAGTGATCCTTGGATCCTTCACCGACGACTCGAGCTTCATCTACCGCAAGGCCGTATCCGTCGTCTTCGACGAGGACGCCTTCTTCCCCTCGCTGAGCGTCGAGGAACACCTCCAGCTCATCGCCGGCGGGCACGGGATGCCCGAACCGCAGGCTGCCGTCGAGCATGAGCTGGCCTTCTTCGAGCTGGAAGCGGCCCGCACGGAATATCCGCACCGGCTTTCCTCCGGGCAGCGCCGCCGCCTGCTGCTGGCCGCCGCCCTGCTGCGCCCCTGCAGCCTGCTGGTCCTCGACGAACCCGAACAGCGGCTCGACCCGGTGATGCGGGTGGCCCTGGCCGCCCGCCTGCGTTCACTGGCCACCGCGGGAACCGCCCTGCTGGTCGTCACCCACGACCCGGTCTTCCTCGCGACCGTTGCGGACTCCGTGCTGCTGGTTTCCGGCGGGCAGGTCATCCCGGCCAGCGTCGCCCAGGGGGCTGCGGCCATTGCGCACGGTTGATCCGAGCATGCCGTTGGACAACGAGCCGGTCGACTTTGATCCGTGGGCGCGAAACCGCGTGGTCGAGAAACGCGCCAAGCGAGAGGACTTCTGGGAACGCATGGGCGATGCCTACATCGCCCTGTTGGCCGCCGCCATCGTCTTTGGCTATGCGGCCGGGCTTGCTCTGGCCTTCTTCGACAACCTCCGGGGCGGTCCCGGGTCGGGCATCGTGCGCGCCGGTGTCGGCGTGGTTCCCGGCTCCTCGGCGGCCTCCGCCCTGGTGATGCTCGGAATGCTCGGGGCCCTGCTGCTGATTTCCAAGCTTGGCCCGACGGCGGTGGACCGGGCCCAGGGATTCTGGTGGCTAAGCCTTCCGGTGGCACGCACCGGCTTCCTGGCACGCTTGCTGGGCCAACGCCTGGTGAGCACCTTCTTGTATGGGGCCTTCCTGTGGCTGCCCATCGGCTACGGAACCGTGCTCGGCGGATTGGCCCGGGGGTCGTTCGCCGGGGTGCTGTTGGGTGCCGCGGCCCTGGGACTGTTGTTCGTGGGGCTTTCGCTGCTGGCGGCATGGTTCCAGACCCGCCAGGCGGCTGGGCGCTTCCGCGCCGCCCTGGATGCCGCGGCCATCGCGGTGTTGCTGGCGTACCTGTTCGACGTGCTGCTGCGCATCACCGGTCGGGGCAGCCTCGAGCCACTGTGGGTGTGGCTGCCGTCCTCCCTGCCGTTGCTGGCCCAGGCCGGGGCCTGGTGGGTTCCGGCGGTGCTGGCGGTGCTCTGCGCGGGAGGGTTTGCCGCCCTGGCGGGTCAATTGCAACGTATTCCCGGCAGGGAATTGATTTCGAGCGGGGCCGCGAGCGAGCACGCGGGAGCGGCACTGGCGTTGCTGGATGACAAGGCACTGGGCAGCGCGCTGGATGTCGCGGGCGCCCGGGAAGGCAAGCGTGCCCGGGCCAGGCGGGAACGGGTCCGGGCCCGCGGTTCGGATTCCTTCGCGCGCATGCTTCCGGCCCGCTGGGTCCGCGGCCCCCATGCGGCGCTGGTGCGTGCCGAGCTGCTGGTGCTGCTGCGCACGCCCAAGACCTGGCGCGGGATGCTGGCCGGCTGGTACGTCCCGGCCGCCGGGGTCTTCGCCGTGCCCGGCGGTCAACCTCTGGTCCTGGCCGTCTTGGTGCTCGTCGGCTCGGTGCTGGCCGCACGGGCGGCATCCAAGGCGGCCGCGCAGGCAGCGGACGTGCCGTCGCTGGATGCGATCATCCCGCTGGGCCGTGTGGGTGTGCGGCAAACCCACGCGTTGGTGGCGGCGCTGCTGCTGGTTCCGTGGGGCGTGTGCCTGGCCGGATTCCTGGGGTGGGCCGTGGGAATCGACGCGGCACAGATCCCGGTGCTGCTCGGCCTGGGTGCACTGGCCGGTGCGGGGCTTGCCGCGGGTGCAGTGCGCATGGCGTTTCGGCCGGCAATCGACTGGGGGTCGGTGATGCTCATGGCTGCCATGGGCAAGGCCGCCGGCCCCATGGTCCTGCATTTCACCTACGGGTACGAGGTGATGGCCGTGTCGGTCGTCGCGCTGGTTGCAGGCCTGCTGCTGGCGCCGATCCCGCCGGTGGTGTTGCTGCTTGGCGCGGTGGTGGCCGCCGTGGCCTGGGGCGTGGGCACCTCGACCTCGATCGGGTCCAACGTCCACCGTTCGCAGCGGTAGCAGGTGTTCCGCGCGCGGCACCGCCACCAATGCGGTGATTGCACCGCCGCGGCACTTACGCTGAAGCCATGGAACTACTCACGGCCGCCGGGCTGAGTTCGGCCGCGGGCCTGAACGCCTATATCCCCCTGCTGGTGCTGGGGCTGCTGAACCGCTTCACCTCGTGGGTGGCGCTGCCCGAGGGCTGGGGCTGGCTGTCCAACGGCTGGGCGATGGGCATCCTTGCGGTGCTGCTGCTTATCGAGGTGGTCGCCGACAAGATCCCCGTCATCGACTCGGTCAACGACGCGCTGCAAACGGTGGTGCGCCCGGCTTCCGGAGGGCTCGTCTTTGCCTCCGGAGTGGGTGCCCAGACCGTTGCGGTGGCGGATCCCGGGAACACGTTCGGCAGCACGGCGTGGGTGCCGTTGCTCATCGGCGCGGGGATCGCCCTGGTCTTCCATCTGCTGAAATCCGGGGCCAGGCCGCTGCTGAACTTGGGCACCGCCGGGGTCGCCGCCCCGGTGGTGAGCACCGCGGAAGACGGGGCGGCGCTGGGCCTGAGCCTGCTGGCCGTGGTGCTACCGGTGCTGGTGCTCCTGGCCGCGGCGGCCCTGGCGGTGCTGCTCTTCGTCGGCGTGCGCAGGCTGCGGCCCCGGCGTTCGGGCACCACGGCCTAGCAATCGCCGCCGCGGGTCAGACGGCGAGGGTTGCCAGGCCCTGCGGATCCGGTTCCCCGGCGTAGTAGCTGGACATGACCTTCTCCTTGAGTTCGAAGAAGGTGCCGTCCTCAATGGCCTGGCGGGCGTCGTCGACCATCTTCACCACGAAGCGTTCGTTGTGGATGGAGATCAGCGTGTGGCTGACCAGCTCCTTCGACTTGAACAGGTGGTGGATGTAGGCCCGGGTGTAGTGCTCGCAGGTATAGCAGTCGCAGTCCTCGGAAAGCGGGGTGAAATCCCGCTTGTAGCGGGTGCCCGACAGGTTGAAGCGGCCGTGCGGGGTGTAGAACGCGGAGTTGCGGGCCACCCGGGTGGGGGAGACGCAGTCGAAGGTGTCGGCCCCGTTTTCGATTGCCGTGAAGATGTCGTCGGGTTCGGAGATGCCCAACAGGTGGCGCGGCTTGTTCTCCGGAAGCTCCTGCGCGCACCAGCCCACGATGGTGCCCAGGTTCTCCTTCTCCAGCGCCCCGCCGATGCCGAAGCCGTCAAAGGCCATGGCCCCGAGATCCCGGCAGGCCTTGCGGCGCAGGTCTTCGTACTGGGCGCCCTGGATGACTCCGAAGAGCGCCTGGTAGTCCTTGCCGACGCGATCGTCGGTCAGGTTGAAGTGCTCGGCCACGCAGCGTTCGGCCCAGAGCCGGGTTCGCTCCAGGGATTCGACCTGGTAGCCGCGGGAATTCTGCAGCGTGGTCAGCTCGTCGAACGCAAACATGATGTCCGCGCCGATCTCGTGCTGGACCCGCATGGAGATCTCCGGGGAGAAGCGGTGCTTGGTGCCGTCGATGTGGCTCTTGAACCAGACCCCGTCGTCGTCCACGTTGGCCAGGCGCTCCTTGCCCGGGGCCACCGCGTCGTCCGGGCCGGACTGGTCCACGGACTTCATGTCGATGACCTTCTTGAATCCCGAGCCCAGGCTCATGACCTGGAATCCGCCCGAATCGGTGAAGGTGGGCCCGGACCAGTTCATGAACCGGCCCAGTCCGCCGGCCGCGTCCAGGATGTCGGAGCCCGGCTGCAGGTACAGGTGGTAGGCATTGGCCAGCACCGCCTGGGCTCCGAGCTGCTCCACGGCTTCGGGCAGGATGGCCTTGACGGTGGCCTTGGTGCCCACGGCAATGAAGGCCGGGGTCTTGATTTGCCCGTGCGGGGTGGTGATCACGCCGGTGCGTCCGTTGGACACCGAACCGTCGGGGTTGTTCAGGCGGGTGCCGACCTCAAAGGAAAAGTCGGACTGGCGGGGATGGGGCGCTGTGGGGTCAAAAGATTCGTGGGGCACCTATCCAGTGTGCCGCATGCACCCGTGGCCCCGGCAAAATGCCCGCGTGGGATGGCTCATAGGACCGGGCAGCGCCGCGTGACAAGGCGTAGCGTTAATCCGTGGGTGCCGATCTCGGCATCCGGCCGGCAGCGGCTCGGGGCCACAAGCAACGCAAGCAACGACCAAAGGAAACCATGGGCACCAACAATTTCGGAAGCCTGTTGACGCTGGGCCCGGCCAACAACGACCAGTGGATCGCGCTGCGCACGGCCGTGGGGATCTTCGTCCCGCTCTTCGGCTTGCTGGCCATCGACCGGCTGGATTTGATGGTGTTCGTGATCTTCGGCGCCTTCACCGGGGTCTATGGCCGGGTGCCGGGCTACGCGAACCGGCTGGCGGCCCAGGCAAAGGCCGGGGGCCTGTTCCTGGTGGTGATCCTGGCCGCGGCACTTGCCTCGCACTACCTCGTCGACCACGACGACGTGGCGGCGAGCGCGTGGATGGTCGTGGGGCTCACCACCGTGGTGTCGGGGATCTGCTCGGTCGTCACCGGGTACCTGCAATTGCGTCCCGGCGGCTCGCTCTTCCACATCTTCGCTTTCGCCGCCATTGCCTCGATGCCGCACCAGCCGCCGCCGGCGGAATCGATGGCAGCGGCCACCGCCGCGGTGCTGCTGTCGATTGTGCTGGGTTTCTCCGGAATCGTGTTCGTCAAGGGGGCGTCGTGGGGCCGGTACACGGCCCCGGCGCCGCTTTCGAAACCGGTGCGCCTGGCCATCTGGATCGAGGCGCTGATGTACCTGCTCGCCGCGGGGCTGGCCGGTGCCATCGCGAACCTGTTGGCCCCGGCGCTGTCCACCGGGCACAGCTACTGGGCCATGGTGGCGGCCGTGGTTCCGCTGGTGGGGCACACCACCCGGCACCGTGTGCGCCGCGGCGTCCACCGTATCCTCGGGACCCTGACCGGGCTGGTGCTGATGGCGGCCGTGATCGCCTTCGCGCCTCCCGTGTGGGTGCTGCTGGCGATGATCGGGCTGCTGCAGTTTGCGGCCGAGATGTTCATCGCCCGCAACTATTTCCTGGCCCAGATCTTCGTCACTCCGCTGGCCTTGGTAGGCGTTTCCTTCGGGACCGGGCTCAACACGGTGCTCCTCTACGACCGGATGCTGGAGACCATCATCGGCGCCCTCGTGGGGATGCTGGTGGTGCTGCTCGGTGCGCTTTACGGATCCTGGCTGCGGCGCAGGCTGATGCCCGAGAAGGCGTAGCAGGCTCCCTGCGCCGTTCCAGCCGTCGCCGGAGTGGTGGAAGAATGGCCCCATGAACGACATGGACCTGGCCCAGGCCGAAAGAACCGACCTCGCCGATTTCCTGGAAGGCCTTGCCGACGATCAATGGGACGCGCCGAGCTCGTGTACCGGTTGGCGCGTGCGCGACGTGGTGGCGCACGTGGTTTCCTACGACGACCTCGGTGCCCTGGGCTTGCTGCGACGCTTCGCCAAGGGCCGGGTGGTGCGCGCCAACCAGGTTGGAGTCGACGCCATGAAGGACGCCACCACCGCCGAGCTGCTGGCCAACCTCCGCGCCCATGCCCGCCCGAGCGGTTTGGCCGCCGGCCTGGGCGGGAAGATCGGACTGTCCGACGGCATGATCCACCACCAAGACATCAGGCGACCGTTGGGGATGGAACGGCAGATCCCCGAGGAACGGCTGCTGCGGGTGCTCGCAATGACCCCGGGCAACCCGCGGCTCGCGCCCTGGCGATGGATCCGCGGCTTGCGCCTCGTGGCAACCGACCTGGATTTCGCCCATGGCAAGGGCCCCGAGTTGGCGGGCACCGGCGAGGCGCTGCTCATGGCGATGGCGGGGCGCCGCGGCATCACCGCGGAACTGATCGGACCCGGCCAGGCGATCCTGGCCGGCCGACTCGAACGCCGCTAGGGACGGTGCTGCACTTTAGCCGACGTGCCCCACATGGGCCAGGGCCTGGCGGACCAGGTTCTCCCGGCCCCCGGCGAACTCCTCCTGGATGTTCGGGCTCAGCGCCTCCTCGGGCGTCAACCAGGTCAGTTCCAGTGCGTCCTGGCGCGGGGAGCACTCCCCGCGGACCGGCACGATGTAGGCCAGTGCCACGGCGTGCTGCCGTTCGTCGGTCAACCCGGTCTCCGACGGGGACGGGAAATATTCGGCCACGGTGAAGGGGGCTGGGCTGGGCGGCAGCTGCGGCATCGCCATGGGCCCCAGGTCCTTCTCGATGTGGCGGGTCAGTGCCGCACGGATGGTCTCGCGGTACATCACCCGGCCCGAGACGAAGGTGCGCAGCATCCTGCCCTCGGGATCGGCGGTGAGCAGCAGGCCGATCTCCGTGACATAGCCGAGCGGATCCAGGCGCACCGGGATGGCTTCGATGTAAAGCATGGGCAACCGGGCGCGGGCCTCGTAGAGGTCTTCATCGGACAACCAGCCGGGATAGGGATCCGGAGTGCGAACGTTCATGTTCCCATCTTCGCCCATCGAGACGCCGCCGGGCCACGTCGGCGGCCGTGTTGTGTAATCCCGGACATGTTTTCGTTTTCAGGGAATCATCTGACGTTCCCTGACGCTAGAATGAAATGTTCTGAAAAATACCATTCCAACACCCATGGAAGAGGCCACGCCCGTGACCGAGACCAGCACCAAACTCAACCCCAAGGATTTGGCCACCATCACGGTGCTGATCGTTTCCGCTTTCGTGGTGATCCTGAACGAAACCATCATGAACGTGGCGCTGCCGGTGCTCATGCACGAGTTCCAGGTCAGCGAGGAAGCCATCCAGTGGCTTGCGACGATCTTCATGCTCACCATGGCCGTGGTCATCCCCGCCACAGGCTTCCTGCTCCAGCGCTTCAGCACCCGCGGGGTGTTCATGCTGGCCATGGGCCTGTTCTCCCTGGGTACGCTCCTTGCCGCCGCGGCCCCGGGCTTTTCCCTGCTGCTCGCCGCCCGCGTGATCCAGGCCTCCGGCACCGCGATCATGATGCCGCTGCTGATGACCACCATCCTTGACCTGGTGCCGGCCAACAGGCGCGGGGTCATCATGGGCAACGTGTCGATCGTGATTTCCGTGGCCCCGGCCATCGGTCCGACGATCTCCGGGCTGATCCTGCATTCGCTGTCGTGGCGCTACATGTTCCTCATCGTCGCCCCCATCGCGCTGGCCGCCCTGTTCATCGGTGCGCCGCGATTGAACAAGGTCGCAGAGGCCTCGAAGATGCCGCTGTCGGTCCCCTCGGTGATCCTGTCCGTCCCGGCCTTCGGCGGCCTGGTCTTCGGGCTCAGCAGGCTCTCGGCCAACGGGCTGGATGCCGAGACGCTGGTCGTCCTCGTCATTGCGGTGATGGCCCTGGTGGTCTTCACGATGCTGCAGCTGCGCCTGCAAAAGAAGGACCATGCGCTGCTTGACCTGCGCACCTTCACCTACCGGCCGTTCACGCTGTCGTTGTCGCTGATGGTGCTGGCGATGGTGGCGCTGTTCGGGGTCATCATCCTGCTGCCCCTGTACCTGCAGAACGTGCGCGGGCTCGACACCCTGGCCACCGGGTTGATGCTGCTGCCCGGCGGGCTGCTCATGGGCCTGCTGGCGCCGTTCGTGGGGCGGCTCTTCGACAAGGTGGGTCCGCGCCCGCTGATGATCCCCGGCACCGTGATCCTGACCGGGGTGCTCTTTGGCTACTCGCGCCTGTTGGGCGCCGAGACGGCCATCGGCGTGATCATCGGGTTGCACCTGACCATGTCGCTGGCCCTGGCCCTGATCTTCACCCCGGCCTTCACCACCGCGCTGAACCCGCTGCCGCATTCACTGCACTCCCACGGTTCGGCCGTGCTGTCCACCCTGCAGCAGCTCGGCGGAGCAGCAGGCACGGCCCTGCTGGTCGGGGTCCTGGCCTCGCGCATCGGCGCCGGGGCCGAGGCCGGGATCGATCCGATCCAGGCCCAGATCAACGGGTTCTCCGCCGGATTCACGGTGGCCTCGATCTGCGCCGCGGGCATGGTCGTCCTTGCCCTCTTCCTGACCAAGGCCAAGGACCCGGCCGAGGTCGAGGTGCACGCGCACTAGACCCTGCTCCATCGACGTGCCTTCGATCCGCGGCTGCTACCCGGATTCGGAGGCATTGTTGTTTGTGGGGGTGTCCATGGTGACTGCCCCGCCGATGGCGTGTGATGCCGGGCCGCGGGCTTGCCCGGCCCCATGGCCGTGTTCACCGGCGCCGCGGAACGGCACCGGATCCCAACGCGCCGAACCTCAGGTGACGACCTCCCCGGTGGGCCTGCCATCGGGATCGAGCATCCAGCCCATGCGCTTGAACGAGTGCACGCCCACGCATGCCTCGATGATGTCGACCCCGGGCACCGCTTGGGCCAACCGGGCCTCCACATCGGCGATGTCCGCCGCGGTGCGCAGCTGCATCATGAACGTCATGTTCGCTGCCCCCGTGGTGGAGGCGCAGAGCCGCAGCGTTCGCTGTTCGCGCAGGAACGCTGCCACGGCATCCGCGGCGCCGGCCGGGACCTTCGCAAACCACTGGACCGTGAGCGGGTAGCCGGTGTAGTGGCTGGCCAGTTCGCAGCGCAACGTCACCATCCCGGTTTCCAAGGCGGTCTTCAGGGCCCGGCCCGTGGTCGAGGGATGCTGTCCGGTGGCCTGGGCGATCTCCGAGGCGGTGGCCCGGCCGTCGCGCATCAGCACCCGCAGCATGGGCCAGAACGTGTCGGGAATCAGCGTCGGGGCGGCCGAGGGCGGATGGCTCAGGCGCTGCAGCTGCGCCTGCTGTGCGGTGGAAAGCACATCCAGGCGCCACACGTTTCCTGTCGCGTAAAGCTTGGTGCACAGCGAGACCTTGGTGCGCCTGACGCCGCGGGCGGCGCGGATGCGCGGAAGCACCTCCCGGGCCATGCCCAGCCAATCCGCGGCCAGGCAGGTGAGCCGGAAGTCGGCGCTGCTAGTCGCGTCATCCACGGTGAGCACCTCCGAGATGGCGCAGAGGTCCTGCCGAGCCTCCTGAACAAGGGCCGGGTCGGCCACGACCTCGATGAATGCCGTGCAATGTTGTTCCGGGTGGCCGCCCAGGTGCCCCAGCACCCAGGCCATGCGGTCCTCCCGCAGCCGGTTCCAACGCGCCGACAGCGTCGCCGGGTGCCGGCCAAGGATCGTCCCCAGCTCGGCCCAGCTTGCCCGCGGTGCGATCTGCAGCGCGTTCACCAATTGCAGGTCCTCGACCGGCAGCTCCATGGAACCCCTTTTTTCAACCGTGCACATTTTCGCAGTTTGAAGGCCATCCTGCGCAATTATCTTTGAATCTTCATCCATTATCCTTCCCGGGCCCCACTATCGAAAGTGACACAACTCACCACCGGGTGGGCGACGGAATGAAGGAAGGGACCACAGGGCATGAGCACCACCACCGCCATCCTGCAGGACGCACGGGAACTCGCCCCCGAGATCGTCCGCCTGCGCCACGCGCTGCACCGCGAGCCCGAGGTCGGGCTGCAAGTGCCGCGCACCCAGGAACGGGTCCTGCAGTGGCTCGAGCCCCTCGGCTTCGAGATTTCCCTGGGCCAGGACCTCACCTCGGTGGCAGCGGTGCTGCGCGGCGGGGCATCGAACGCCCCCGCCGGCGAGCGCCCCGCGGTGCTGCTGCGGGGGGACATGGACGGGCTGCCGCTGACCGAGAAATCGGGTGTCGAGTTCGCTTCGCAGACCGGGGACACCATGCACGCCTGCGGCCACGACCTGCACACCGCGATGCTGGCCGGCGCGGCCACCCTGCTCGCCGAGCGCCGCGAGTCCCTGCCCGGGGACGTGGTTCTGATGTTCCAGCCCGGCGAGGAAGGCTGGGACGGTGCGGGCCACATGGTCCGCGAAGGCGTGCTGGAGGCCAGCGGCAGGAAGGTCGATGCGGCCTTCGGCCTGCACGTGATGAGCTCAATGGGATCCACCGGTGTCTTCACCGCCAAGCCCGGAACCATGATGAGTGCTTCCGACGGGCTCTTCGTGACGGTGCGCGGCGCCGGCGGGCACGGCTCCGCGCCCTTTGCCGCCAAGGACCCGGTCACCGCGGCCGCGGAAATGGTCACGGCCCTGCAGGTCATGGTCACCCGCCAATTCGACATCTTCGATCCGGTGGTCGTTTCCGTGGGCGTGCTGCGCGCCGGGACGGTGCGCAACATCATCCCCGAAACCGCCTACTTCGAGGCAACCATCCGTTCCTTCAGCAATGCCGCGCACGAGAAGTTGCAGGCCGCGGTCCCCGCGCTGCTTGAGGGGATCGCCCGGGCCCACGGGCTGGAGATCGATGTCGAATACCGCACCGAGTACCCCACCACGATCAACACCGAGGCCGAGACCCGTTTCGCCGCCGATGCGGTGCACGAGCTTTTCGGCACCGGGTCCTTCACCACCATGGCCAGCCCGCTGGCCGGGTCCGAGGATTTCTCCCGGGTGCTCAACGAGGTTCCCGGTGCCTTTGTTTTCCTGTCCGCGCTGGCCCCCGGCGTGGATGCGGACGCGGCGGAGTACAACCACTCCCCGTATGCACGTTTCGATGATTCGGTGTTGGGCCGCGGTACCGCGCTCTACACGCAGCTGGCCACCGCCAAGCTCGCTTCCCTGGCAACACGCTAACCCCCCCCGTTCCCCTCCCACACAGAACCCAGGAAACACTCCCATGAGCATCAAGGAAGAGCTGGCCCCGGCCGGCAGCCCCCAGACCACCGTCCGGCCCCAGCACGCCGCGGCACCGTCCCCGCACGGGACACCGGGCCAGTCCACCTTCAAGACCCTGCTGGGCATCGGCGCGGGCAACGCCGTGGAATGGTTCGACTGGGCCATCTACGCCACGTTCGCCTCCTTCATCTCCGGCCAGCTCTTCTCCAAGGCCGACCCGACCTCCGCGTTCCTGGCGACCATGGCGATCTTCGCCGTCGGCTTCGTGGCCCGCCCCTTCGGCGGGGCCTTCTTCGGCCTGATCGGCGACAAGGTCGGCCGCAAGGCGGCCATGACCATGGCCGTGGGCCTGGCCTCGGTCGGCTCGCTGATCATCGCGGTCACCCCGACCTATGGGAGCATCGGAGCCGGCGCCTCGCTGATCCTGCTGGTGGCCCGCCTGCTGCAGGGCCTGGCGCACGGCGGCGAGATGCCCAGCGCGCAGACCTACCTCGCCGAGGTGGCCCCGGCCCCGAAGCGAGGGTTCTACTCCACGCTGATGTACTTCTCCGGCACCGCGGGCATCGTGGCCGGCACCCTGCTCGGCGCGATCCTGACCGTGACGCTGAGCAAGGAACAGATGGGCGCCTTCGGCTGGCGCATTCCCTTCGCCGTCGGCGCGCTCATGGGCCTGTACACCCTGATCATGCGTTCGCGCCTGAAGGAGACCAAGCAGTTCGAGGAGGAGAAGTCGGCCAAGGCCGCGCACGGCACCCAGGGCCCCTCGGTGGTCTCCCAGATCCTGGCCAACTGGCGCCAGGCGCTGCAGGTCATCGGCCTGACCGTCGGGCTGACCGTGGTCTACTACATCTGGTCCGTCTCGACCCCCGCCTACGCGATCGCCAACATGAAGATGGACCCGGCCACCGCGCTGTGGACCGGAGTCGCCGCGAACCTGGTGTTCATGGCCGTGCTGCCGTTCTGGGGAAAGCTTTCGGACCGCATCGGCCGCCGCCCGGTCCTGCTGATCTCGGCCCTGGGAGCCGCCGTCATGCAGTTCCCGATGTCCTCCCTGGTACGCGGCGAGGCCTGGCAGCTGTTCATCGCGATGTCGGTGATGCTCGTCTTCATCGCGGCCTCCGCCTCGATCGTCCCGGCCGTGTATGCCGAGCTTTTCCCCACCGCAATCCGCACCATCGGCGTGGCCATCCCGTACGCCATCTGCGTGGCGGCCTTCGGCGGCACCGCGGCTTTCCTGCAGGCCGGGTTCAACGCCTGGTTCGGGCACTCCGTCGGCGGAACGGTCTTCGCGATCTACGCCATCGTCCTGCTGCTGATCACGGCGGTAACCGTCTACAAGCTGCCCGAATCGGTGGGCAAGGACCTGCGCGGCTAGGGCCGGCGCAACCGATTTTCGGCACCAACGCGCCAGGGCGCGGGCCATCCGGGACAAACCGGAGGGCCCGCGCCCTGGCGCGTTCCCGGCGCTCCTACCAGTGGGCGCGCCAGTATTGCGGGGCGAAGGGCACCGCGTCGCGGGCCGAGCCCAGTGCGGCGGCGGCAACCGCCGGCCAGTTCGGGTTCTTCAGCGCCGCCCGGCCGATCGAGATCCCGTCGGCGGAACCCGCCACCAGCACCTGCTCGGCCTGCGAGGGATCGTTGATCATGCCCACCGCGGTCACGAAGGCCCCGGGGACCGCCTGCTTCACGGCCGCGGCCAGCGGCACCTGGAAACCCGGGCCGGAGGGCCCGTGGTACTTGCCGATCCCGGCGCTGGAGAGGTCGAAGGCCGTGACGCCCAGCTCGAAGGCCTCGGCGGCAAGGCGCACGGTGTCGGCGATCCGCCACCCGCCCTCGACCCAGTCGTCCCCGGAGAAGCGGATTGCCAGCGGCTTGTGCGCCGGCCAGGCGGCCCGCACCGCGGTGATGACCTCGCGGGCGTAGCGGGTGCGGTTCTGGTAGCTTCCGCCGTACTCGTCGGTGCGGGTGTTGGCCAGCGGGGAAAGGAACTCGTGGACCAGGTACCCGTGGGCGGCGTGGATCTGGGCAACATCGAATCCTGCCGCGTCGGCGCGGGTTGCCGCCTCGGCCCAGTCCCGGACCGAGGCGGCGATCTGCCCGGTGGACATCGCGGTGGCCGGGACCAGCCCGAAGGCGTCCGTGGCCGAGGGGCCGGCGGTTTCCCAGCCGCGGCCGGGCACCGGCAGGTTCCCGGTTTCCCCGGCGGCGATGGGGCCCGGCAGCCAAGGGTGGGTGGAGGCCTTGGCTCCGGCGTGCGCCAGCTGGATGCCTGCGGCCGCGCCCTGGGAATGGATGAAGTCGACGATCGGTGCCCAGGCGCTTCCCTGGGCGTCGTTCCAGATGCCGGTGTCCGCGTCGCTGATCCGGCCCGCGGCGGCCACGGCGGTGGCCTCGGTGAACACCAGCCCGAAGCCGCCGGCGGCCCGGGCGCCGAGGTGCGCCAGGTGCCAGG
The DNA here is from genome assembly GCF_001863355.1 of Arthrobacter sp. UCD-GKA. NCBI lineage: Bacteria > Bacillati > Actinomycetota > Actinomycetes > Micrococcales > Micrococcaceae > Arthrobacter > Arthrobacter sp. UCD-GKA. Next base: position 346,524 of record NZ_MOLR01000005.1, read on the forward strand.
CGTGCGGCACCCCGTCGTGCTGGGTGACGGAGTACTGGCACATCGGGGCCAGCACCGTGCGGTTGCGCAGGCGAAGGCCGGGGCCCGTCGGGGCGGCCAGGGTGACCGGCGTAAAGAGTTTGCTCATGTCGGGTGCCAACCGGCGTGCCGCCCGGGCTATTCCCCTCGGTGCCCCGGAACCGGTCCCCGGCTTCGGCGGCATCAGTGCCGCGTGTATCCGTACAGGTCCCGCCGGCGTTCGTTGATCCACAACGATCCGCCGTCGGGGTGCTCCACCAGCAGGGTGCGCCCGTAGGTCTCGTCCACCAGCTGCGACTCGAAGCCGGCGGAAGGCAGCTGGCCGGCCAAGGCTTCCAGCTTCCCGGAATATTCGAGGGACAGCTCGACCCGGGGATCCTGGCCGGCGTGTGCCGCGACGAGGCCGCCGTGCTTGGCCCGGTACTGCGCCCAAGCGCCTTCGTGGGAGAAGGTGTCGGGTTTTGCCCCGATGTTGGCCAGGGTTGCCTGGGCACCGGGCACATCGGGGGTGTTCCACAGTGCCAGGACCGCCAGCTGCCCGTCGGCGCCTGCCGTGTCCGGCGGTGTTCCCTCGGTGGCCAGCGGATCCACCGCGAGTGCGGTGAAGGACAGCCCGTCCGGGGCCGTGATCCGCGCCTGTGCCCGGGGGCCGTCGCCGTGGGGTGCCGGCAGCATCGTCACGGGGGTTCCGTCGCCGATGGTCCACTGCGCGAATTTCTCCAGGTCGCGGACCTCGAAGACCAGCTCGGTGTGAAACGTGGCGGAGTCCTGCAGCAGGATGCGGCCCGCATCGGCGGCATAGCAGCGCTGCACGGTGCCGGGCGCGGCAAGGTTGGCCGGCAGCACCGGCATTTCCCGAAGGCCCAGCGCGGTGAGCAGCCGTGCCCACTGCGCTACGTGCGGGGTGTGCAGGGTGGGGCGGACGCGCAGCATCAGTGATCCTCCAGGTAGTGTTCCAGCGCCTTTTCGACAAAGGCCGACAGACTTGCTTCATCGTCGATGGCCGCGTGCTTCACCCGCCGCACCAGGGCGGCGGGCAAATAGACGTTGAACTGGATTTTGGGACTGGATGCGTCCTCGTTCGTTGCCATGCAAGGGATGCTAGCAAGTTAGCAATGATTTGTGAAGGGGCGCCGACGGTGGCGCCTGCGGTGGCGCCAACGCGGCCTGGCGTGGTGGGATTGGTGCCATGGCAATCCTTCTGGAAGAACTCCTGCTCCCCGACGCCGCGGCTTGGCGCCAATGGCTCGCCGAGCACCACGCGGACCACCCCGGGGTCCGCGTGGTGCTGCACAAGAAGGGCGGAACCACCACGAGCCTCACCTACGCCCAGGCGCTGGACGAGGCACTGTGCTTCGGCTGGATCGACGGCCAGCGCAACGGGCGCGACGAGCACAGCTTCACCAACAGGTTCACCCCGCGCACCGCGCGCAGCAAGTGGTCCGCCAGGAACGTGGAACACATCCAGCGGCTGGAGGCCGCCGGCTTGATGGAACCTGCGGGGACCGCCGCGGTCCAGGCGGCCAAGGCCGACGGGAGGTGGGAGGACGCCTATGCGGGGCAGGCCTCGGCGCAGCTTCCGGCCGATTTCCTCGAGGCGGTGTCCGGATCTCCCCGGGCACGGGACATGCTGGCAACCCTCGGTGCCAGTGAGCGCTTCGCCATCTACTACAGGTTGCACACCGTCAAGGGCGTCGAGACCCGGCGCAGGAAGATCGCCGACTACGTGGCCCGGCTCGAGGCCGGGCAGGGGATCGTCTAGCGTTCGGCCCCGTAGCGCTGCACGAAGTTGTGCAGGATCAGTGCGGGCCACTCCACGCGCGAGCCCAGGGCCGCATCGTGCAGGCGCTGGGCCTCGTGCGGCGGGAAGTAGCCGGCATCCCGGTAGATCAGGATGCGCTGGGCCAACCCCATCGGGTCGAGCTCGGGATGGAACTGGGTGGCGTAGAGGTTGGTCTTGACGCGGAACATCTGCACGGGACAGGCCGCCGAGTCCGCCAGCAGGACAGCCGAGGCGGGGAGCACGGAGACAGCTTCCTTGTGGCCCACGAAGGCGTCGAACTCCTGGGGAAGCCCGGCCAGCAACGGATCGATCCGCCCCTCGTGGGTGAGCCGGATCCGCGAGGTGCCCACTGGCTCGCCGTAGTGGGTGTCGATCGTTCCGCCCTGGTGGATTCCCAGCGTGCCGACCCCGTAGCAGGCACCCAGGAACGGGAAGTCCTCGGCCACCAGCACATCGAGCAGCCTGGACAGATCCGCCTCGCAGCGCTTCTGCGTCGCGGATTTCACCGACGGATGGTCCGAGGCATTGAACGGGCTGCCGCCCAGGATGATGCCCGGGCAGTCCCCCAGCCCCAGTTCGTCGACCGGGCCCAGCGGCTCGCGGTCGAGCCGGATGACCCGCAGGGCATCGGCGGCCAGCCCGCTGGCGGCCAGCACCCCGCGCACCTCGTCGGAAGTGGCCAGGTCGTGTTCCCGCGTGGATATCAAGATGAAGCGCCCCATTTGTGCAGTCTACGGCCACTGTGGCGGCCGCAAGGACTGTCGCACCACCCCTTTTGTCCGGGAGCCGGCTCGCCTACGCTGGAGTGAGTTAATGGCCCCTAACCCAATTGGCGGCCGCCGGCAACACTATGGAGGGAATTTCAGCATGCTCATCACCGACTCAGTCGCACTGGTCACCGGAGGCGCCTCGGGCCTCGGGGCCGCCACCGCCCGGGTGCTTTACGACGCCGGGGCCCACGTGCTGCTGGTGGACCTGCCCTCCTCCAACGGCGATGCAGCCGCGGCCGCACTGGGGGAGCGGGCCAGCTTCGTGGCCGCCGATGTCACCGACGAATCCCAGGTCACGGCGGCCATTGCCGCGGCCGGGGAAATGGGGAACCTGCGCATCGTGGTCAACTGCGCCGGGGTCGCCACCCCGGGAAAGGTGCTGGGACGGGAAGGCGTGCTACCGCTGTCCACCTTCGAAAAGGTCATCGCCATCAACCTCACCGGCACCTTCAACGTGGTGCGGCTGGCGGCCGAGGCCATGGCGGCGACCGAGCCGCTCGTGGACCCGGCCACCGGCACGCAAGAACGCGGGGTCATCATCAACACCGCCTCGGTCGCCGCCTTCGACGGGCAGATCGGCCAGCCCGCCTACGCGGCGTCGAAGGGCGCGGTGGCCGCGATGACGCTGCCGCTGGCCCGCGAGCTGGCCCGCCACTTCATCCGGGTCATGACCATCGCCCCGGGCATCTTTGAGACCCCGATGATGGCCTCGCTCTCCGCCGAGGCGCAGGCCTCGCTGGGCGCCCAGGTGCCGCACCCGGCACGCCTGGGCAAACCGGCCGAATACGCGGCCCTGGTGGAACACATTGTGGCCAACCAGATGCTCAACGGCGAAACCATCCGCCTTGACGGCGCCATCCGCATGGGCCCGAAGTAGGAAACACCGCGACCGCTGCCGGGGCCATCGGCCCGGCAGCTCTAGTGCGGCAGCTTTTCCCCGGCGCGCACCGCGATCCCGAGCCGGTTGCCCGGCACCGGGGCGGGGCACACCGCGAAGGGCGAGAAAGCCATGGGATAGTTCAAGGTGCGGTTGAAGTCGATCGTGGCCGAACCGTCGGCACCGGGGGCCGGGACCGTGACAAAGCGCCAGGGCGCGGTCTGCTCCCCGTTGGTCGTGTCCCTGAAGGCCAGGGTCAGCGCGCCGTCGGCGTTCTGCGTCGCGGCCAAGGACGCGGTGTGTCCGGCGAGCGTGAAGGCGACCTCGCCGACCAGCTCTGCCTTCAGCGTGGTGTCGGCCCGGAAGCTGTCGACCGGGACTACCTTCGGGGAGTGGAAGGGCGTGAAGTGCCCGGCCACGACGAAGCGCGCATCGTGGTCGAAGGCCGGAACCCCGGAGAAGGCCTTCAGCCGCGGGTGGGTGCGCTCGCGGGTGCGGATCATGTAGCGTCCGCCGCGCACTCCCAGCTCCACCAGGGTGTCGCCGTGGCGGACGAAGTGCATCGACTCGTCCTCGTGCAGGGACTTTTCCAGGGTTCCGGACACCGGGTCGCCGTCCGGGGTGGTGACCGATTCGGCTGCCGCGAAGCCGGCGCTCGCTCCGGATGCGTCGGCGCTCCAGGTGCCGGGGACCAGGTCCAGGTGGCCGGGATCCGCGGGGATCCATTGGTAGCTGCTCAGCGAGAGCCACCCGAAGGGAGCGGCCAGGCCTTCATTGCGCATCCGGCGCCACTGCGTGAATTCTTCTGCTGCATTCATGGTTTCAGTGTCCCACCTTTGCGACCGGTGGCTTCGGGCCCCGGGGTGCGGCGACGGCACCCGGATCGCGCCGCTAGGCTTGTTTGCATGCCTTCCTATCGCGCGCAATTGAACATCATGGGGCTGCGGCCCGGGCACCTGCCCGAATCGGTCATGGACACCGCGGTGGCCTCGCTGGCAATCGGCCACCACGTGGATGCGAACCAGCTCGACGTCGTGGCTGGGGTCCCGCGCATCACGGTGCGCTACACCGTGGAAGAGGACGGGAACCCGGATGCGCGAGCCGTTTCCTCGGCGGCGGCCATGCGCGCCGCGGTGGAAACCGTGGCGGTGACCGAGAAGCTGGTGGTGCTGCGCCGCACCAAGGGACGCTGGATCGCCCTGCGGCGCCCCTGACCCCGGGCCAGGAAGGTCAGGAAAAGTCCGTGGACTTGCCGCGGGCGGCCCGGTGCTCGGCATGGTGGATCTGGTAGCGCCGGTTCTCGGTGGCCAGCAGGACCACGAACCCGGCCATGCCGGCCAGGATGGCCACCCAGATGGAGTTGCTGGTCCCCAGCACCCGGGGCACCAGGATCCAGAACATGCCCCAGCCAAAGCCGATGGCCAGGATGATGCGCCCGCGTTCGGTCATCGACAGCGACATGGCCGCGTAGCCCGCCGCGGGTACCAGCAGCGTGGCGACCCAGATGCCCACCCCGCCGCCGGCGCCCCAGGACGCCAGCAGGTTGGTAACGGTGGATGCCAGCACGACCAAGCTGAAACCGGTCATCAGGCTGACGGGGGCGTCGGTGAGCATGCGTTCGCGCCGGGTGCGGGCGGTCTTGGCGTTCAGTCCGCGCACCGCGGTGAACAGGAACCAGCAGCTGGCCGCGGCGCACACGAGCGCCGGGAACTGCCAATCGTTCAGGGCGCTGAGCATCCACAGCCCGGAGGCCACGCAGGCCAGCGCAAACGGATAGCCGACCACGCGCTGCCGCACCGCCGAACGTTGCGAGGGAGCCCACGAGTAGGCGGCACCCAAAAGGGCCCAGACGAAGATGACGGGCCACACCAGGTGCGCGGTGGGGGCCAGGGACAGCATCGAGTAATTGGAGCCCAGGGACTCGACTCTGCCGGAGGACAGCGTATCCAAGGCGGTGAGCGACAGGACTGCTGCCGCCAGTGCCGCGGAGCTGCCGGCGATCCTGCGGCGCAGGTCGGTCGGTTCCTCGGCCGGGTTGGGTTCGAATTCGGGCAGGGCGTAGGGGGCCACGTACACCGGTTCGGCGGTGGCCTGCTGGTGGTCGATCGCGGCCTTGGCGCTGGCAACCAGCGCGGCCAGCTGCTCCGGATCCACCTGCGGGGCCGGAACCCAGGCCACCGGGGTCCCCGTGCCGGCAATTGTCACCTCGGCGTCCGGCGCCTGGTCGGCCTCGGGCATTTCGAAGGCCGGAAGCACTTCGGGGGGCGGAGCCATTGGCTTGTTCCGGGCCGCTTCGGCGGCCCGGGCGCGGGCCTCGGCCTGCTCCTGCGCCGCGATCCTTGCCTCGGCGGCCTGGTGTGCTGCGGCTTCCAGCTTGGCCTGGTGGGCCAGGCGCACGGCCTCGCGCTTGGCCGCCTCGGCCTTTGCCTCGGCGCGGGCGACCTCGAGCAACCGGTCTTGTTCCTTGAGTTCGGCGGCCTTGGCCCGTTCAATGCGCCGTTGCTGCCAGCGGGCCTTGAAGGTCCTGGGGGCCGCGTAGATCTTGTCGCCCAGGGCTTCCCAATCGGGTTCGGGCATCGAATCGAGCCAGTTGTTGATTCCGGAGAATCCCCCGGAGACCGTTCGTTCGGGCTGCTCGTCGGCGGCCTTGGCTGCCGGTGCATGCTTGTCGGTCAGGTGGCGCAGCGGGGACTGGGCAGCGGCCGATGCCGCGGGGGAGTTGAGCACCTCGTCGACGGAGCCGGGCTCGGGAACGGTGCGATGGGGAACCGGGTGGGCGATGCGCTCGGAGACCCGGTCGGTGCGGGCAGCCGGTGCGGATTCCCCGGCGGCGCGGACCAGGTCGGTCGGGCCGTGCGGGGCAGTCTTGGGGGCTTCGGCTTGGGGTGCTGAGGGGCTCTTCGCCGGCGTGATGCCGGAGGCGGCGGGATCCTTGCCCGAATCCTTGCCCGGTGCCGGTGCCGGTGCCGGTGCCGGTGCCGGGGCCTTGGCAGGTTGTTCCGGGGCCGTGTTGGGCGGGTTCGTTGACGAGGAGGAGGTCCTGGTATTGGAATTGCTCATGTTCAGTCCCTTCTTCGCGCTGTGCTGCCCGTGGTGCACCGGCCCATCGGATGGCTACCAGCGTACCGAACAACCCCGAGCGGATGCCCGATTCCCACGCCCGCACGCCCGCGTCCGCAGGTGAGTTGCGCCATGAATGCCGCCCCACCGGCGGAAAGCGGTGGCCGTTTGCCTGGTGTCAGGCGGGGGATTCGGCCAGTTCCAGCTTCGAGGTGTAGCTCACCGGCAACCCGGTGATCGGGTCGTTGAAGGAAATGCTGCGGGCCAGCAGTTGCAGCGGGCGCGCGTAGTCGTCGGGGGCCAGATCCAGCAGCGTCGGGTAGAACGGGTCGTTGAGGATCCCCAGGCCCAATGCGGCCAGGTGCACGCGCAGCTGGTGGGTCTTGCCGGAGTGCGGGCGCAGCCTGAACCTGGCCACCTTCGCCCCGGAAAAGTGCCCGGCCGAGGTGCCGGTGCCCAGCAGCTCGACCAGGGATTCGGCGTTGGGCTCGCCCTCCTCGACCAGTGAGCGCAGCTGCCCCTTGATCTTGCTCATCCGGTTCCGGTACACCAGCGGGTCCGCGGCCAGGGCGTCGAGGCGGGCCTCCAATTCGTCCGGGGACAGTAGGTGGTTGCCCGGCCCCGCCGTCCCGTCAATCGCGTTGCCGCTGCGTTCCTCGGCGCTTCCGCCCAGCCCGCCGAGGCCAAGCACCTCGCCGGCCGGGCGTCCCGCCACCGGCTCGAGCGCGGAGACGGCCTCGTAGGTCTTGGAGATCTCGCGGCGTTCGAAGAGCGTCTGGTAAGCCCCGCGCGTGGCCGGGTTGGTGGAGAACAGCAGTATCCCCGCGGTCGCACGGTCCAGACGGTGCATGGGGATCAGCTCCGGGTTGCCGGTCCGGTTGCGCAGCCGCACCAGTGCCGATTCCTGGATGAACCGCCCGCCCGGGGTGGTGGGCAGGAAGTGCGGTTTGTCGATGACCAGCAGGTGCTCGTCGTGGTGAAGGATCGTCTCGGTGAAGGGTATGGGCTCCTCGGCCGGCAGGTTGCGGTAGTACCAAATGAACTCGTGGCCGCCCAGCGGGGTGTGCTCGTCCAGTACGACCCCGTCGAGGCCGACCACCTCGCCGTTGCGGAAGCGCCGGGTGATGCCCGCCGCGTCGACGTGCCCGAAGCGGTGCAACATGTACTCGCACACCGTCGCCCACTGGCCGTGTGAGGGCACACGCAGGCGGGTTGCATTGACGCCGTTGCGTACGGGCAGGGGAGAGATCATGGCCATGCACACCAGTCTTTCACGGGTGCATGGCCTCCTCGGCCGCCGTGGCCCGTTCCCGCGGCTAGCGGGCCCCTTCCCCGGAAGGCACGTAGGATCCCTGGCAGGAGGCGCAGAAAAACACGTCGCGTTCGGCGCTGCGCGTCGATTCGGCCATCGACTCCTTCTGCAGGGCTTCCCCGCAGCGCAGGCAGGCCTGCCCGGCACGGCCGTAGACCCAGTAGGGGTTCATCCCGTCCGCGCCGGTGGTCACCCGCCGGGCGCGGTCCTTGTTGGCGTTCAGCAGCCGGTGGGCCAGATCCACCAGGTGGCCCAGGTCCTCGACCTCGCCCACCGGGGTGCGCGGGTGCACCCGCGCCACGAAGAGTAGCTCGGAGCGGTACACGTTGCCCAGCCCGCAGATCAGCCGCTGGTCAAGCAGCGCCAGCCCGATCGGCCGTTCGGGGGCCGCAAGCAGCCGGCGCACCGCCTCGGCCGGGTCCCAGGAGTGCCCCAGCGGATCGGGGCCCAGGTGCCCGATGACCTCGACCTCGTCGGTGGTGCGCAGCACGTGCAGGAACCCGAGCTCGAAGCCCACCGCGGTGAAGGCCGGGTTGCCCAGCACGGCACGGGCCTTGAACGCCGGGGAGCGCCAGCGCTCGCCGGTGGCGTAGACGTCCCAGTGGCCCTCCATCAGCAGGTGCGAGTGGATGCTCAGCGGCGGGGCGGAAACCCGCGACGGCGGGCGGGTGCGGATCAGCAGATGCTTGCCGCGCGAGACGACGGATTCGACCATCCAATCCACCAGCGACAAGGTCGCGTGGGCGGGCACCCTGAAGTCGCTCAGGCTCAACGCCTTGCCCCCCAGCGCGGCCTCCAATCGACGGGCCGTGCGAAAAACTGTGTCCCCTTCGGGCATCGCCAAAACCACCTAACTCGCTAGACGGGGTTCACCTGCCCAAGTATTCAGGTGACCCTAGTCACCTAGCCTAGCCGGTGCCGGGCAACGGCGGGTGAAAAAGCCCCAAATTACTAGCTCCTAAACCGCAGTCCACTAGGGGTCGAATAGAACCCGGCGCGGCGCAGCGCCGCCCCCAGCGGCGAATCGTTGACGGGGGAGCCGTTGACCTTCTCGATACCCAGCTTCACCGTCCCGGCCCGGCGCAGCACCGCCACCAGTTCCACGGCCACCGCATCGAGCACCGCTGCCTCGGCGCCGGCGGATTCGGTGTCCGGGACCAGGGGGCCGAAGCCCAGCACGGTCTTGCCGCCGCGTTCCACATACAGGGCCAAGGCCCCGTCCAGCAGCACCACCAGGGCCCCGGCCTTGCGCCCGGGACGGTGCCCGCCGGCGGACTCGGGCCAGCCCAGCGCCGCCCCGTAGGGGTTGGCCGGGTCGGTGGCCGCCAGCCCCAGGGCTGTGGGCAACTGCCCGTGCCCGGGCTCCCGCACCAGGGTGCGCAGCCGGTCGATGGTTGCGGAGGTGGAGAACTGGGCGGCGCCCAGCCGCTCGACGAAGTAGCCGCGGCGGGTGTGCCCGGCCTCCTCGAGCCTCCCGAGCACCCGGTAGAGCTGCCCGAAGCCGCCGGGCACCGCTTCGGCGGCGACCGAGCCGCGGGTCACCACCCCGTAGCGCTCCAGCAGGAACTCCGCGGCGGCGTGCGCCCGGATGGTGGGGTCGTTCAGCGGTGCCGGCAGCGCCGCCCAGCGCCCGGTGGCCGCCTCCGGTGCCGGTCGCCGTCCCGTCAGCTCGACGGGGGCCCCGGGGCTCGAAGCGCGCAGCATGGCCATGCGCCCCAGCCGGGCGGTGCGCGCCCGCGGGGCCGGCGCGGGGAGGCGGTGCGCGCTCTTGCCGCCGGTGACCAGCTGGCGGATCGGTGCCAGGGTGTCGGGGGAGACGGCCGAGGCCCAGAACAGTTCCCACAGGGCCTCGAGCACCGCGCCGCCCGTGGGCTCCGGACCCGGTTCGCCCGGCTCGCGGGCCAGCAGCCCGGCCAGCTGCGGCACGAAGTGGGCGCCGGAGGAGCCCAGCAGCCCATGCAGCCGGGAAGCCAGCGGGCCCAGCGCGGAGGTGTCCGGAAACGGCAGGCTCAACGGCGCGTTTTCGGCCGTGTGCAGGGCGATCCACCCGTCGGTCCCGGCCAGCGCCCCGGCCCCGGAGACCAGGACCTCCCCGGCGCTCATGAGCTCGTCGAGCATCCATGGCTGGTAGTCCCGCACGCGGGCCGGCAGCACGTAGGACTCCAGCGCGGAGGCCGGGACCGGCACCCCGGCCAGCTGCTCGACCACGGCCAGCACCCCGTCGATGCCGCGCAGCCCCGCACCGATGCCCTGCCAGCCGGGCAGGAAGCGGGCGAAGGTCTGTTGGTCCACGGGCTCGACCTCGGCGCGCAGGGCGGCCAGCGACCTGGTGCGGATCATCCGCAGGACACCGGCATCGCAATACTCGGTGGCATTGACCCCGGTCGCCGGGAGCCCGGTGAGCATTTCGGCGGGCCGGAACGCCCCGGCCATGACCCGCGAATCGGCCACCAGGCGTTCCAGCACGGACACGACGACCGCGACGCCCAGGCCCAGCGCGGCCGCGACGTCCCCGGCCGTGAAGGGACCGTGGGTGCGGGCAAAACGGGAGACCAAATCCCCCACCGGGTCGGCGACCGGTTCGATGAAGGCCAGCGGCACCCCGTGCGGCAGCGGCACCCCGAGCCCGTCGCGCAGCCGCGGGGCATCCTCGATCGCCGCGAACAGCTCCCTGCCGCCCAGGCGCACGGCGAGCGCGCGGTTGGCGTGCACCAGCGCGGCCAGGTGCCCGGCCGCGGACCGAAGGGCATCGGCCTCGGTGGCATCCTCGGATTCGGGGAGCAGCCTGGCCGCCACGGCCTCGGCATCCAGCGGGCCGAGCATCCGCAGCAGATCGGCGGTGCCTTCCAAGCCGGCCAGTCTGCGGTCCTTGGACAGGCGCTGCAGCTGGTCCTGCGTGCGGGCGATGACCTGGGCGTCGAGCAGTTCGCGCAGCTCGGTGCGGCCCAGCAACTCGTTGAGCAGCGCCGGGTCCAGGGACAGGGCCGCGGCGCGGCGTTCGGCCAGCGGCGAGTCGCCCTCGTAGAGGAACTGGGCGACATAGCCGAAGAGCAGCGACTGGGCGAAGGGGGAGGGCGTGCGGGTGGCGACCTCGCGCACCGCGATGGCCCGGGAGGTGATGCCGCCCAGCAGGGACTTGAGTGCGGGCAGGTCGTAGACGTCGTTGAGGCATTCGCGCACGGTTTCCAGGATGATCGGGAAGTCCGGGTACTTCCGTGCCACGTCCAGCAGCTGCTTGCTGCGTTGGCGCTGCTGCCACAGCGGGGTGCGCTTGGACGGGTCGGTGCGTGGCAGCAGCAGGGCCCGGGCCGCGCATTCGCGGAAGCGCGAGGCAAAGAGGGCCGAGTTGCCCACCTGCGCGGTGACCAGGTCCTCGATCTCCTCGGGCTCGAAGGCGAACAGCTCGGCCCCGGGAGGTTCGTCGTCCATGGCCGGGACGCGCAGCACGATCCCGTCGTCCGCGGCCATGGACGAGCCGTCCAGTCCGTAGCGCTCGTGCAGCCGTGCGCCGACGGCCAGCGCCCAGGGCGCGTGGACCGGCAGCCCGAAGGGCGAATGCAGGATGACCCGCCAGTCCCCGAGCTCGTCCACGAAGCGCTCGATGAGCAGGGTCTTGTCGCTGGGCACCACGGAGGTCGCCTGCTGTTGCGCGCCGAGGTAGTTGCGCAGGTTCCCCGCGGCGAAGGCATCCAGGCCGATGTCCTCCAGCTCGGCGCGGGCGGCCTCCTCGGTGGCGTTGGCCAGCCGGGCGGTGAAGGCGCCCAGCGCGGCGCCGAGTTCCACGGGCCGGCCCTGGGTGTCGCCCTTCCAGAAGGGCAGCTTGCCCGGCTGTCCGAAGGCGGGGGAGACCAGCACCCGGTCATGGGTGATGTCCTCGATCTTCCAGCTGGTGGCCCCCAGCGCAAACACGTCCCCGACCCGGGATTCGTAGACCATTTCCTCGTCGAGCTCGCCGACCCGGCGCCCGCCCTTGGCCCCGGAATCCTCCGCCCCGGCCAGGTACACGCCGAAGAGCCCGCGGTCCGGGATCGTCCCGCCGCTGATCACGGCCAGGCGTTGGGCGCCGGGCCGTCCGGTGAGCACCCCCGCATCGCGGTCCCAGACCAGGCGGGGGCGCAGCTGGGCGAACTCGTCCGAGGGGTACTTGCCGGCAAGCATCTCCAGGGTCGCGGTGAACGCGGCGCGCGGCAGCGTGGCGTAGGGGGCCGAGCGCCGCACGGTCTCGAACCAGGCCTCGACGCCCAGGTCCTGCAGCGCGCAGGCGGCCAGGGTTTGCTGCGCGAGGACATCCAGCGGGTTGGCCGGGATGTGCAGCTTCTCGATCTTCCCCTCGCGCATCCGCGAGACGGTCAGCGCGGTGGAGAGCAGGTCGGCCCGGTGCTTGGGGAAGAAGGTGCCGGTGGAGGTTTCCCCGACCTGGTGCCCGGCCCGGCCCACGCGCTGCAGGCCCGAGGCCACCGAGGGCGGGGACTCGACCTGGATCACCAGGTCGACCAGGCCCATGTCGATGCCCAGCTCCAGGGAGCTGGTGGCCACCACGGCGCGCAGCACCCCGGTCTTGAGGTCGTCCTCGATGTTGGCCCGGGTCTCCTTGGACACCGAACCGTGGTGGGCGCGGGCCAGCGGCACCACGGCCCCGTCCCCGGGATCGGGGGTGCTGGTGGCGGTGGTCCCGGCCTGCGCCATCATCGCCGCGGGCATCCCGGTTCCCGGCTGCACCCGGGCCACGGGCGTCCCGGCCGTCATCTCGGCGCCGGTGGAGCCGATCCCGTTGGGGGCGAAGCCTGCCCCGGCGACGGTCCCGGTGAGGCGGGTTTCGTGGATCTCGTTGAGCCGCCCGGTCAGCCGCTCGGCCAGCCGGCGGGAGTTGGCAAAGACGATGGTGGAGCGGTTCGCCTCGATCAAGTCGACGATCTGTTCCTCGACGTGCGGCCAGATGCTGGCCTGCGGGGCCAGCCCGGAACCCGGGCCCAGGTCGTGGGCGGCGGCTGCGGCGGGCAGGTCGGTCATGTCCTCGACGGGCACCCGGACGCTCAGTTCCCAGGTCTTGGTGATCGGCGGGGCGATGATGCTCACCGGGGCGGTGCCGCCCAGGAAGCGGGCCACCTCGTCGCGCGGCTCGACGGTGGCCGAGAGCCCGATGCGCTGGGCCGGGGAGGGAAGCAGGTTATCGAGGCGTTCCAGGGACAGCGCCAGGTGGGCGCCGCGCTTGGTCCCGGCCACCGCGTGCACCTCGTCGATGATCACGGTGTGCACGCCCACCAGGGACTCGCGGGCCCGGGAGGTGAGCATCAGGTAGAGCGATTCGGGGGTGGTGATCAGGATGTCCGGCGGGTTGGTCACCAGCTTGCGGCGCTCGTTCGCCGGGGTGTCCCCGGAGCGCACGCCCACCGAGACCTGCGGGACCGCCAGGCCCAGGTGCGCGGCGGTGGCCTTGATGCCCACCAGCGGGGCGCGCAGGTTCCGTTCCACGTCCACGCCCAGGGCCTTGAGCGGGGAAATGTAGAGCACCTTGGTGCCACCGGATTTGCCGGCCGTCTTCTTGTCCTTGGCCCCGGGAGAACCCGTGGTTTCCAGGCCCGGGAGCGCCGGGTCCAGGATCTCGGTGGCGGTGCGGGCAAAGGAGTCCAGTGCCCCGAGGAATGCCGAGAGCGTTTTGCCGGAACCGGTGGGTGCAACGACCAGGGCGTGTTGGCCGGTGGAAATCGCGTCCCAGGCCCCGATCTGGGCGGGGGTCGGCGCGGCGAAGGCTCCCTCGAACCAGGCCCGCGTCGCGGGGGTGAACCGCTCAAGGACGTGCGCCGCATCAACATTCTTAGCCATCGATCCCAGCCTAAACGCTCGAAGCGTCAATTCGGGTTCGGCCGCGGGAACCACCGTCAGGCGGCACCGAGGCGGCGGGCGGCGCGCACGGTGTGCCTGAGGCCCAGCCCCACCAGGAAGATCAGCAAGGCGGCGCCCGCGAGCGCGGGTACGCCCATCGATAGCCGCAGCGGTCCCGAGTCCGGGAACACGTCGTGCAACAGCAGGGTCCAGATCAAGGCGGGGATGATCCCGGAGGCCAACGACAGCAGCGACATCAGGGCGATGGCCGTTCGCGACCCCGTCGTGAAGCCAACCAGCACCGCCAGGGCCGCGCAGATGAACCATGGCGCCAACGGAAATGCCAGCGCCAACCACAGCCCTTCCTCATCCAGTTCCCACCATGGTGACCCGGCCATGGACGGGTCCACCACGCAGATCACCAGGAGCATGGAAGCCGCACAGACCACCGGCACATACCGCCACATTCGATTCACCACCGGCTGCGGGTTCTTCCTGGCGGGCCGAGTGGTGCCGTATGGCGCGTCAGACATGGTGGTACTTCCCGCCTCCGGAGATTTCCTGGGCGCGGTAGAGCTGCTCGGTGAGGATCAGCCGCACCAGTTGGTGCGGGAAGACCAGCTTGGACAAGCTCCAGGTGAAATCCGCCCGTTCGTGCACCGAGGCGTCGACCCCGTAGGCCCCGCCGATCACCACGGTGATGTTCCGCGAGGTGTCGAAGGGCCGCTGCAGGGTCTTGGCCAGGGCGGGGGAGTCGATGTTCTTGCCGCGCTCATCCAGCAGCACCAGGAAATCCCTCGCCTCGACCTTGGCCAGGATCCGCTCGGATTCCTCGGTGCGGGCCGCATCCCCCTCGCGCGAGGAATGCGGAAGCAGCTGCCATTTGAGGTCGAAGGGCTTCTTCATGCGCTTTTCGTAGCGGTCAATGCCCTCGGCCACCCAGGATTCGTGTTTCTTGCCGATGGCCAGCACGCGGATTGTCATGCCTCCATCTTCCCGCATTGCGGCACGACCCTCGGGCATGCGCGAAGGCCGGGTGCCCCCATCGCACCATGCCAAGGTGCGAACGCTAGGCTGGCATACATGAATTCACCGCGCCGTTCCGGCAAGAGCGGGCAACGTGCCGGTTCGATCCTGGTCTTTGTTCTTGCCATAGTGTTGGGCCTTTTCGCCGTGGCACGCCGACTGTGGGTGTCGGTGCGGGTCGGCGGGGTCCCCGATGCCTGGGACATCCCGGTGCTCGACTGGATGGCGGGCCACCGGAGCCCGGCCGCGACGGCTGTCGCCTGGTTCTTCACCATTGCGGGGAACACCCTGGGCATGACCATCATGTTGCTGTGCGTCATCGCCCTGTTCTCCTGGCGCACCAGAAGCGCGTGGCCCGGGGCCTTGATCGCGGTGACGGCCGCAGGCTCGGTGGCGCTGACGATCGTCCTGAAGAGCACACTGGGCCGGGCCCGGCCGTCGTTGGCCGATRCCTTGGTGCCGATTCCGGCGTCCTTTTCCTTCCCCAGCGGGCACACGCTCAATGCCGTCGCGATCCTGTCGGTCGTTGGCTACCTGGCGTATCTGATCCTGCGGACGCGGCTTGCCCGCATCCTGGCCCTGTGTGCGCTGGGATGCTTTGTCCTCGGGGTGGGGTGGAGCCGGATCTACCTGGGGCACCACTGGCTCAGCGACGTGGCCGGCGGGCTGCTCATCGGCGGCTGCTGGGCCACGGTGGTGATCGTGCTGCACCACTTCGTGGTTCTCAAGAACCGGCGTTGGCACAGGTGGCTGCACGTTTAGGTGCTTCCTGAAGGACACGAAACCGGGCTGGGGCGGGCAATGCCGACCGATCCCCTCGAACCAACCCGCGTTCAGGCGTACGCTGAATTGCATGAAGGTGATCGTTCTCGGCGGCAACGGAAACTTGGGCAAGCGGGTCGTGCACCTGTTGCAGGAAGCCGGACATGAGGCGGTGGCGGCCGGCCGGGGAACGGGGGTCGATGCCTACACGGGATTTGGCCTGGCGGCGGCGATGCGCGGTGCCGACGCGGTGGTGGACTGCCTGAACGTGCTCACCACGAAGGCTGCCACGGCCATTGATTTCTATGAAACCACGGCCAGGAACATCATCCGCACCGCCGAGGAGGAACACGTCAAGCACCTGGTGTGTGTCTCGATCATCAATGCCCGCAAGCCCGAGGTCAACAAGCACATGGGCTACTACCGCGGCAAGGCGGCGCAGGAGGCGCGCTACCAAAATGCGAAGGTGCCCACGACGATCGTGCGGTCCACCCAATGGTTCGAGCTGGCCGAAACCTTGATCGAGCAACTCACGATCGGCCCGGTGGCGGTGGTGCCGCACATGGACAGCCAACCTGTGGCCGCCGATGCCGTGGCCAGGTTGGTGCTCTCGGCGGTCGAAGCGCGAAGGAACGCCCCGGCCGGACTCGAACTTGCCGGGCCCGAGCCGCGGAACATGGCGAGCCTGGCACGCCTGGTTGCCAAGAACAATGCCGCATCCCGCAATGGCGGCCCGCACGCCAAGGTCATCGGCATCCCGGTGCCGGGAGTGAAGGTGATGAACGGCGGGCTGCTGCCGTCGGCAGCGGTTCCCCGGGATTCCACGACCTTCGAGCAATGGCTGGCCGGGGGCCGCAAGGCCTGAAACCGGAACGTGCGCCGGTCGTAGACGACCCAGCCGCGCGGCCGACCGGAGGCCCACCAAAGGTTCCGCCCCGTGGAGGCATATGCCGTCCCCGGCACTGGCTTTGTCGAGGTTCCCGTAGCCTCAGGCGACGGCGCTATGCCAGCCGAAGGGGCCGGTCGCTGAGTTCAATGCTGATTTCCTGGCCCCACGAGGCGGTGAGCAGGTCCTGCTCCATGCCGTCGCCAAACACCACCAGTTGGTCCGAGGCCACGGTGAGGCGCAGCGGTTCGCCCGCCTCCAGCACGCCGTCGGTCAGGGACCTGCCGGTCACGGGGGAGGGCCACGCCTCGCGGACAAACCATGCCAGGGCCGGGTCCGTCGGGGCCGGCAGGGTTCGTCCCCCGCGGTCCTGCGCGATGGAGGCGCACCACCCGGTGGCGCCCGTCCCGGTGGAAACGATGAGGCCGGACGACGACTGCGACTCGCTCCGGCCGTCGGGCGTCGTCAGCCGGTAGCGGGCCGACTGGTGGGTCCGGTGCCCGATGAAAATCTCGTTGAGCCCCGACAGCTCCTGACCGTCGTCGAGCCTTGCTCTCACCATGGATAGCTCCCGGCAGGGCAAGGATGCCTGTCGTTGGTTGGCCTGGGCGAGGCCCAGCAGCATCCGTGCGGCATCCGCGGCTGTGTGCCGGACGAGTATGCCCGGGTTCATTCCCGGTTCCGGGTCGATCCCGATGACGGGCTGGCCGGCGAGGTACTTGGCCGCATTGGCCACGAGTCCGTCCTGGCCCACCACGGCGATGATGTCCTCGGGCGTGAACATGAACCTGTTCAGGTCATTCCGTTCCACCTCGGCGAGGCGCCAGTCGGGCGGGACCGTGGCGCGGATGGTCGCCAGGGCCGTGCCGAGCAGCTCATGGCGCTCCTGGACGGCGGCAAGGGTTCGGCCGCGGACCCGGAGGAAGAATTCGGCCTGGCCGAGGGTGGCGTGCCGGTCCAGCAATTCGGCCAGCTCGGTGCGGCGATGGACGATGACGAGGCGAGGTGTTGCCACGGCCGGGCCTACTTTCCGCCGGCGGCCGCGGCGCCCGGTTCCCGGATCAACCCGGCCAAGGCCCCGCTGAGCAGGTCCGGGGTGACGGTCAGGTTGCCGATGTTCGGCAGCGAGCCGGCGGCCTCGCGGACCGCCAACGCCAGCAGGGTGGCCTGGTCCATGCCCCGGTAGACCTCCATGGCGGCGGCTTCCCGGGCTGCTTCCGCCTGGCCCACCAGGCGGATCCGGTTGGCCTCGGCGGTGGCGCCGATGCCCCGGCGTTCGGCCTCCGCATTGGCCTGGACCAGGCCGGCAGCGGCCTGTTCCTCGGCCTCGCGCCTGGCGTTGGCCCCCTCCTGGGCCACGAGGCGTTCGCGCCGGGAGGCCAGTTCGATCTGGCTGGCCATCTCATTCTCCGAAATCGTCCGTTCGCGTTCGACCGCGACGGCCCGGCGTTCGTACACGGCCCGGTCGGCCTCGGCCTGCAGTTGTTCGCGGACCGGTGTCTGCAGGGCCCGTTCGACCTCGGACTCCGGCCGGACGGCGAGGACCTGCACGCCGAGGATCTCGATGCCGGTGGACGCCAGCCGGGTGTCGGCGCTCAGGGCCTCGGTGAGCAGCTGGCGCAGCTCACTGACCCCGCGTTCCAGTGCCTGGGCAAGCGTGGTGGTGGCGACGTGGTCGATCGCGTGGCTTTGGCAGAGCTGGCCGATGATGGTGGCCACCTGCTCCTTGCCGCCGGATGTTGCCTGGCCGGCCTGCTGAAGGCCGAAGTCGAGTCGGCTGGCCACGGACACCGGGTCCACGAAGCGGTAGGTGACGTTTGCCTGGATGCTGACGTCCTGGTGGTCTCGGGTGATGGCGTGGAAGAGCGTGGGCAGTTCCTGGTCGTCGACGGGCACTTCGCTCAGTACGGATGCCGCCGGCCGGAACCAAAACGCCTGGCCCACGCCGCGGTGCCTGACGGCACCCTTTTGCAGGTGGACGACGTAGCCGGTGGGGCTGCCCAGGAAGTGGCTGATCCAGGGGTAGCGCTTGATGGTGGCCATGGTGGGGTGCTCCTCAAGAACTCAAGTTATCGTCGCTTTGACGATAACAACAGCTTAGGAGGCTTCCTGAATTATTGTCAATATGACGATAAGTATTTATGATGGGTGCATGACCGATTCGCCCCAGGCACCCACGCGCTTCCCGGTGACGGTGGACATCGTCGCCCTCACGGTCCGCGACAATGCCCTGAACGTCCTGCTTATTACACGCCTCATCGAGCCGTTCCGCGGCAGGCTCGCGCTGCCGGGAGGGTTCGTGCTGGCCGGAGAAGGCCTGGAGGAGGCCTCGATCCGCGAACTGGCGGAGGAAACCGGGGTCGAGCGGGTGCCGGGGCACCTGGAACAGTTGCAGAGTTACGGACCGCAGGGGCGCGACCCGCGCGGGGATGTGCTCACCGTGGCCCACCTGCTGCTGGCTCCCGACTTTCCCGTGCTCTCTGCCGGGAGCGACGCCGAGCATGCCGCCTGGTACCCGGTCGGCCACGTCCTGGACGGGGCAACGGAACTTGCCTTCGACCATGGCCGCATCCTGGCCGACGCCGTGGAGCGGGCCCGGTCAAAGCTCGAGTACTCGCCGCTGGGGGCAGCATTCTGCGGGGAGGAATTCACCATCGCGCAGCTCCGCGCCGTGTACGAGGCGGTGTGGGGCACCCGCCTGGATCCCCGGAACTTCCACCGCAAGGCCACGGGAAACCCCGGTTTCCTCGAGGACACCGGGCGGATGACCGCGGGCGACGCCGGGCGCCCCGCGGCACTTTTCCGGCTTGCGGCCCAGGCCCGTTCCGCGGCGGGCGAGCCGGTCCGTGCGGTGCTCAATCCGCCGCTCATGCGACCGAATTCCTGATGCAGTCTCACCATAGGGTGCTTTCGCGCAACCGAGCCTTAAACGCTGGATGGCGTCCGCATCGTTGCATTGACGGCGCTGCCCGGAGCCTTGGGCAACGGCATCGCGCACGTGTCGAACGTGACCCTCTCCGACTTGTGCCCGTGCGTCCGCTGCACGACTGCGGCGTTCGCTCCGGCGCTGTTTGCCGACCTCAAGAAAGGGGCCGACGGCAGCCACCCGGTAGGCACCTCTGCGGCCGGCACCGCCATGATCCAGGGCCTGGGGGACTTGGGCATCTCGACGTCGCCGGCCCCGGCAACCGCGTCCGCCCGAGCGGCTTTTGCGCTGCTACGGTGGAAGCAGGATGCATCGCCTGTGCCGCCGCCGCCGCGGCAGGAGCATGCGCCAAGCAACGCCCGAGCCGGTAGCCGCAGGAAGGGAATGGCCAATGACAGCAGAACGAGGCAAGGCAACATCCGCAAGGAGGGGCGCCGTCGCGGCACTCCTCTTCCTCGCAGTGGCCGCAATCAACGCGCCCCGCATTCCACGGTTCACTGATTACGCAGCCGCCGGATGGTTGCTCGGCGGAGCGCTGCTGCTGACGGCCCTCGGGCTGGCGATCAGCAATTACCGCGGCCAGGTCAGGGCCGGGGCCTCGGACTGATGCCGGCCGGCCGGCCTGGTTTATCCGGACGGGGGACCTGCGTGGTTAATGCGATCACGGGGTCTTGCTTCTTCCCTGACGGCGGGACGGTTGCGAGCGCCTGAGCTGCGGGGTGCACCGCTGCAGTCGGGGCCCATGTGACCGGATAGTCGGCGAGGGGGCGTGCTCTGTCGGCGATGCCCTGCCCGATGGGGACAGGCGGCTCGGGGGTGGCCCCGGCCACGAGCGTGGGGTCCGGCGTGGTGACGGCCGCACTGCCCGCACTGCCGCGCCCCGGCGAAATGCGCACCTCACAGGCAGCATGACTGCATGTCGAAAAACAGAAAACCCCTGGCGAACCAGGGGTTTTCATTGGCGGAGACGGAGGGATTTGAACCCTCGGTACGGGGTTACCGTACACAACATTTCGAGTGTTGCACCTTCGGCCGCTCGGACACGTCTCCAGACCTGAATACTCTATCGGAAGAATGGTCCACAGCAAAAACGTGGGATCTTTCGAGGCACAATGTACCCATGAACACGCAGCATGAAACGACGCCGATCCCGCCGGTGAAATTGGACGCGCAGTTGTTGCGCGCGTGGTCCTGGCACCGCCAGGGCCTTGACGGGTCGCTGGCTTCCAGGGGAGCGGCAGAGGTCCTGGACCGGGTCGGCTGGGGCCGGTCGATCGGTGGGGCCAACATCTACCTGACACTGTTCTCCCGGGCCGGCATGCTCCGGGCCGAGGTCGACGCGGCGGCCGCCGCCCGGGAAATCCACGAGCTGCCGACGGCCCGGGGCTGCACCTACGTGCTGCCGGCCACGGACTATGCCTGGGGGCTGCAACTGGGCCATGCCTCGGCCGAAGCCTCGGTGAAGGTGCTCGAGCGCCTGGGCGTCCAACGGGCCGAGATCGAGGCCTTGGCCCAAGACATCCTGCAGGTCTTGCTTGAGGCACGGGGAACCGCCGGAGAAGCACTGGACCCGCAGGGCCTCAAGAAGGTCCTGGGGGACAAGGTCCGCAACATGGGCGAGGAAGGCAAGAAGAAGGGTGCCTCCACCACGTTGCCCGCCGCGCTCGGGCTGCTGCAGGCGGACGGGCGGATCCGCCGGGTGCCGGTGAACGGGCGGCTGGACCAGCAGCGCTACTCCTACGTGGCCTGGGAGCTGGAAGGCAGCGGGGAAGACGACGAAGCGGTCAGGGCGCGGATGCTCGAGCGGTTCCTCAGCTGGACCGGAGGCGCCACGCTGGGGCAGGTCCGCTGGTTCACGGCCTTCACCGTGGCCCAGTCCAAAAAGGCCCTGGAGGCAACCGGCGCCGTTCAGGTTCCCACCGCCGTCGGCGAGGTGCTGTGGATGCTGCCGGACGACATGAACGAACTGGCCGGATTCAACGCGCCGGAGACCGAGGATATCCAGCTGCTGTCGGGGTCCGATTCCCTGGTGCTGTTGCGCCGCAACTCGGCCGACCTGTTCGACGAAACCGGGGCCACGGCGGTGGAGGGAATGAGCGGCTCGGCATTGGCCGCCGACCTCTTGGACCACCCGATCCTTGACCGCGGACGCATCATCGGGCTGTGGCAATACGACCCGGAGAACACCCGCATTGCCTGGTGGACGTTCGATCCGGCGAGCGCGGCGGTGCTGTCGCGCATTGCACAGGTCGAGCACTGGATCACCGCGGACCTCGGGGACTTCAGGTCCTTCTCCCTGGACTCGCCGAAGTCGCGGGCCAAGAACATTGCCAGGCTCGACTCGCTGCGCGCAGGGTAGGGCAGCGGGTGCGGATCAGTCGCGGCGCCGGGCGCGGAAGAAGTCGCTGAGCAGCGCGGCGCATTCCTCCTCGCGGACCCCGGGGTAGACCTCGACCCAGTGGTTCAGCCGCGGTTCGCGCAGGATGTCGAACACCGAGCCGACGGCACCGGCCTTCTCGTCCCAGGCGCCGAAGATGACCTTCGGGATGCGCGAGAGCACGATCGCCCCAGCACACATGGCGCAGGGTTCCAGGGTCACCACCAGGGTGCAGTCCTCCAGCCTCCAGCCGTCGCCGTTCCCGGCATCGCGCAGGGCCTGGGCCGCGGCACGGATCGCCACCAGTTCCGCGTGCGCCGTGGGGTCCCCGTGGGCCTCGCGCTCGTTGCGGCCGGCGGCCAGCACGTTGCCGTCGGGGCCGAGGACCACCGCGCCGATGGGGACGTCGTCGGTGGCCAGGGCGGCCCGGGCCTCGGCGAGGGCAAGGTCCATGAGCGGCAGGTGGGAAGAATCGATCATCGTGCCTCCCATGCTAGTTTGTCCGCGCGCCTACCGGCCGCCTGGCCGCAGCACGGCGCCCATGGTGGGAATCACCCGGGGACGGAATGTGAAAACCCGGCCAAGGGCGCGATCGGCTGGTAGATTTTGGTGCATGCGCGTACAGGTAATTGACCACCCGTTGGTGGCCCACAAGGTATCGGTCCTTCGAGACAAGAACACCCCGTCGCCGGTTTTCCGGCAGCTGACCGATGAGTTGGTGACCCTGCTGGCCTATGAGGCAACGCGCGAGGTCAAGACCGTTGAGGTCCAGGTCGAGACGCCGGTTGCAACGACCACCGGCATCGCCTTCGCCAAGCCGACCCCGCTGGTGGTGCCGATCCTGCGCGCCGGCCTGGGCATGCTCGAGGGCATGACCCGACTGGTACCGACCGCCGAGGTCGGCTTCCTGGGCATGGCCCGCAACGAGGAAACCCTGGACATCATCACCTATGCCGAGCGGCTGCCTTCGGACCTGACCGGTCGCCAGGTCTTCGTGCTGGACCCGATGCTGGCCACCGGCGGCACGCTGATCGAATCGATCAAGTTCCTCTTCGACCGCGGCGCGGCCGATGTCACCTGCATCTGCCTGATCGCCGCGCCCGAGGGACTGGCCCGCCTGGAGCAGGCCTACGGGGACAACGAGAAGGTCCATCTGGTCCTGGGCGCCCTGGACGAGAAGCTGGACGAGAACGCCTACATCGTTCCCGGCCTGGGCGATGCCGGGGACCGCCTCTACGGCGTGGCCCACTAGCAGCGACATTTTTTTGCGGCGCCGCCGCGGATGGGAACGAAGGTTCCGATCCGCGGCGGCGTTTGTGTTGGGGGCTGGATTCAGGCAGTCTTCGGCGGGGTCGAGGGCTTGGGCGGGACCACCAGCGGCAGCGGCAGCGGCAGGCGCACCTCGAAGACCGTGTTCCCGGGGGCCGAGGTGACATCGATGGTTCCGTCGTGCGACTCCACGATGGCTTTGGCGATCGGCAGTCCGAGCCCGGTGGTGCCGTCCGCGCCGGAGCGCGCCGCATCGGCGCGGGTGAAGCGCTTGAACACCAGCGGCAGGAAATCCGGTGCGATGCCTTCCCCGGTGTCAGCAACCCGCAGCACCGCCTGGTGCGTGGCCGCATCGCGGGCGACGCAGACCGTGACGGTGTTGCCCTCGGAGGTGTGCTTGCGGGCGTTGGCCAACAGGTTGGTGATGACCCGGCGCAGCGCCGAGGCGTCGCCCGAGACCACCAACGGGGTGTCCGGGACCTGGGGGATCCAGTGGTGGGACGGGGCGGTGATGGCAAAGTCCTCGGTGATTTCGGCCGCCAGCTTCCCCAGGTCCACCGGGGCCTTCTTGACGTGGTGCTTCTCGTCGAGCCGGGCCAGCAGCAGCAGGTTCTCCACCAGCGAGCTCATCCGGGTGCTCTGTTCCAGCACCCGGTTCAGCGAGCGCTGCCCGTCGTCGGAGAAGTGCTCGGTGGCACTGATCAGCTCGGTGTAGCCGCGGATGGCCGAGAGCGGGGTGCGCAGCTCGTGGGAGGCGTCGGCAACGAATTGGCGCATCTGCGTCTCCGAGGCCTCGCGCACCGCGAAGGCGGAGCCCACGTTGTCCAGCAGGGCGTTCAACGCCCTGCCCACCTCACCGGATTCGGTGCCGGGGATCGAATCGCGGGGGGCGACACGTGCCTCCAGCGCGGCGGTGCCGGATTCGAGTTCGGCGTTGGCCACCGAGGAGGCCACGGCGGAGACCCGCTGCAGCGGGGCCAGCGAGCGGCGGATGATCATCGAGCCGACCAGGCCGATGGCGATCAGCCCGGCCAGCGAAATGGTCAGCGTCAGGACGCCCAGTGCGGCCAGGGTCCGCTCGTTGGGTGCCAGCGGCAGTCCGGTGATCAGGACGCCTCCGGATCCGGGGTCCTTCTGGGCCGAGAGCAGGTAGTCGCCGATGCTCAGGTGCTTGACCACGGGCGGGGCATCGACCGTGACGGAGGACAACGGCAGCACGTCCGCGTCGGTGATGTCCTTGCGTTCTCCGGTCTTGGAGTCGAGCACGGCCCCGGAAATCAGGTAGCCGGGGACGAGCCGGGCATTGAGCGTGCCGGAGGCCTGGCCGGGGGCGAAAAGGGGGCCGGATGACGCGTCGCGTCCGTTTTGGGCGGAGTAGGTTGCGGCGCGTTCGGAAGCGAAATCCAGCTGTTCGTGCAGCTGCGACGCCATGGCCTGGCGCATGCCGGCATTCAGCAGCAGCCCGATGACGGTGCAGATCAGGGCAAGTGACCCGATAAGTGCCAGCAGCAGCTTGCGTTGCAGGGTGAGCCGGCCGAAGCGTTGCCTCAGCCGTGCGCTGAGCGGAACCTGCCCGGGCCCGCCGGGTTCGGACGAGGCTGCCTCGGGGGTCGGGGCATCCTCGCCATCGGGCCGGGACTCTTCGTCCGGCTGCGGTTCCGGCGCGTCGGATGGAAGCAACGGGCGTGCAGCCTGGCTCATGACGCGGGCTTGAGCATGTACCCGGCCCCGCGCACGGTGTGGATCATGGCCGGGCCGTCGGCCTCGATCTTCTTGCGCAGGTAGGAAATGTAGAGCTCGACGATGTTGGCCTGGCCCCCGAAGTCGTAGTGCCAGACGTTGTCCAGGATCTGGGTCTTGGAGACCACGCGGCGGGCGTTGACCATCAGGTAGGAGAGCAGGTCGAACTCGGTGGCCGTGAGGTTGATGGGAACTCCCGCCCGGGTGACGTCGTGGGAATCGGAGTTCAGCACCAGGTCCCCGACCACCAGTTCGGCGCCGTCCGCGGCGGTGGCGCCGGATCGTTCCACGAGCTTGTGCAGCCGCAGCAGCACCTCTTCGAGGCTGAACGGCTTGGCGACGTAGTCGTCGGCGCCGATGCCCAGGCCCTCGATGCGGTCCTCCACCGCGTCCTTGGCGGTCAGGAAGAGCACCGGGACCTCGGGAAGGAAGGTGCGGACCTTGCGCAGGACCTCCGGGCCCTCGAAGCCCGGCAGCATCCAGTCAAGCACCAGGACGTCGGGTGTCGACTTCCGGGCGGCTTCAACCGCGGAGGGCCCGTCATGCGCCACGGTGGCTTCCCAACCCAGCATGCGGGTGCCCATGGAAACCAGCTCGGCCAGCGACGGTTCGTCGTCGACGACCAGCACCTTGATGGCCGTTCCGTCCGGGTGGGTTAGTCGGGGAAGTTGCGTGGGAGAAAATCGGGAGCTTGGCATGTTTCTAACTTTCCCTCCGTGGTGTGGGTCGGCCCTGTGGTCCGGCTGTGCGCGGGCTGTGAGGCCTGCTCCACCAAGCCTACGGCCTGCAAACGCCGCGGGTCCGGTGCCTGCGGCGCCGATGCTTGGCCGAGCCGTTGCTTGGAGCCCGCTTCGGGTGTAAGTCTGGACGCATAGAAGCTATGGATCGGGGCCATTGATCAAATTGCTTGCCCGATGGGAAATCACAGGGCATACCGCATTGCTCAAGGCCATCACATCACATATCTGCGCAATGTGATGATCATCACTTCAAGCGCTTTATGTCTCACATGGTGGACACTATCGAAGTTTGTTACTTGCGGGTTCCTTATATTACGAGGAAACTAGTATTTGTGAATAGCGCAGCAATGACACCTCGAAGCCTTTTTGAAGGCGTGGCGATGACTCATCGCCAGTGTCATTGTCGAATGCCCAGCTGAGTGTCGGAACCCTTTCGACGCTCAGTGACACTCGCATCGCTCCCGCCCCTCGCACCGGCGAGGCGAGCGGAGCACCTAGGTATTCGCGCCATTCCGTGGCATTCACACGAGTTAGAGGTAAAGAAGCATGTCGGTAACGTCCGGATACGTCCATGTCTCAATCCGCAACGCCCAGTCCCGCGCCGCGGCAGCGCAGCGCAACACTGCTCCAGGCGGCTACACCCCTGCCGGCTATCGCCAGCTCCATGCGGTCCCGGCGGCCCATGAGACTCGACCGATGACTGCTCCGACCCCCATTGTGGCTCCCAGCGGAAATCCCGGCCCGCAGCCGGTGGCGGGTGACACCACCGCACGCGGTTTCGTGCTCTATGTAGGTCTTGACGAGTCGGTGGCCCAGGCGCAGGGAACCTCGCTGGGCAAGCTGGCAACCCAGGTCCGCGCCTTCCTGGCCACGCTTTCCCCCGATGCGCAGACCCATGCCGCCGTCGCACTGGCCCCGGCCAGCGCGCAAGGCGAAAACATCGACGTCGTGCGCCAGGCGCTGGGAGACCCCACCGTCAACCGCCGCCCGCGCGTCGACGCCCGCCCCGCTGCACCGCGCCCCTCGGGCGTGCTGATCGACCTGTCCCGCCGCGAGGTCCACCTGGACGGCGAGACCCTGAACCTCACGTTCAAGGAATTCGAGCTGCTGAACTACCTGGTGGAAAACGGCACCCGCACCGTGGGCCGCGACGAGCTGCTCACCAACCTGTGGCGCAACGCCGAAGAGGTCCCGAACGAGCGCACCATCGACGTGCACATCCGCCGCCTGCGCTCCAAGCTGGGCCGCCTGGCCAACACCGTGCGCACCGTGCGCGGCCAGGGCTACCGATTCTACGAGCACCCCGAGGTCGTCGTCTGGGCCGCCCCGGAATACACCATCTAGTTTTTGCCTTTACGCCCTGCGGGGCCCGCATCCACGGATGCGGGCCCCGCAGTCGCTTAAGCCGCTCAGGCGGCCGGATGCCCCCGCGCGCCTTAGGCTTGGAGGCATGAGCGAACATCATCTGAAGCGGCTCGTGCTGCTGCGCCATGCCAAGAGCGACTACCCGCTGGGCGTGTCCGACCACGACCGGCCGCTGGCCGCCCGCGGCAACCGTGAGGCTCCCGCCGCCGGTGCCTGGCTGCGCGATCACGAGGTGGTCCCCGACTACATCGTGCTCTCCGATGCCCAGCGGACCCGCGCCACCTGCGCGTGGGTCATCAGCGAGCTCGGCGAAAAGGCCCCCACGCCCTACATGGATTCACGCATCTACGGCGCCTCGAGCACCAGGCTGTGCTCCATCATCAACGAAACCCCAGACACCGTCACCACGCTGCTGGTCATCGGGCACCAGCCGGTGCTGCAGGAACTGGCCATGCGCCTGGCCTCGGCGGACTCGGACGAGGAAGCGGTCTACGAGCTGGCCATGAACTACCCGACGCTGGGAATGACCATGCTGCAGACGGAGAAATCGTGGGCGGAAATCGACGGGCGCGACATGCGGGTGACCGACTTCGTGGTCCCGCGCTGAGGTCCGGCAGGGCGCCGCAAATAGTTCGATGAGAATTTGGGCAGGGCCGAAACCCCGGCTTTCCGCGGTGCGCCACCACGAACATGAGAGCGGATGGACCGATTATGAGAACGCCCTCATGGATTGTTCATCCTTTGCTAACTTTGGGGCTTTTGACTAGGAGCAACGCAAGCAACCGAGGCTTGCGGCCGCGACAGCGCGGCACCTGATTCCCGGCCTTGAAAAGGATTGTCCCCATGAGCATCAGCCCCAGCCTTGAAACCCGCACCGTCGATGCAGCCCCGGCCGCCGAAGGCCAGCTGCGCCACCTGCCGCTCGGGGCCCGGCGGGCGCTGGATATCCGTGCCGCCTACACCACCCGCTTCGTTGCCACCGAGTTCTCCAAGCGCCCCGAGGACTTCCACCTGATCGCCGGTGCCGACGTCACCCCGCGGCCCGGGGACGTGGTCATTGCCCGCGTCGCCGAAATTGGCAAGCACACCCGCCTCGAATCCCCGGTCTCCCGACGCCAGCTGATGTTCGTCGGCCAGGAGATCATGGTCGCCTACGGCAACCGCTACGCCCCGGACCAGTTCCTGGCCCACGTGCCCGAGACCCTGGAGCCCTGCCACCTGGTGGCAGGCGGCGGGCTGGCCGGCTACGTGACCGAAATGCACGCCTCCATCGACGCGGCCACCGCCATCGAGCCGATCGGCCTGCTGGCCACCAAGGACGGCGTGGTGAACCTGCGCGACTTCGCGCCGCTGCAGGTCGGCACCCCGTCGCTGGCCGTGGTCCGCGCCGTGGGCACCGTGCGCCCGCCGGTCATCGCGGTGCTGGGCACCTCGATGAACTCGGGCAAGTCCACCACCCTGGGCTGCCTGGTCAACGGGCTGGCCAACGCCGGGCTGCACGTCGCGGCGGGCAAGGCCACCGGAACCGGAGCGGGCAACGACCCGAACCTGTTCATCGACGCCGGAGCCTTCCCGGTCTGCGACTTCACCGATTTCGGCTACCCCACCACCTTCAAGCTCGCCTACGAAGAAGTCCGCGACCTGCTGGCCGCAATGATCGACGAGCAGGCCGCCTCCGGGGCGGACGTGGTCGTCATCGAGATCGCCGATGGCCTGTACCAGGGCGAGACCTCCCGGCTGCTGCGCGACCCGCTCTTCGCCGCCTGTGTGGACACCGTGGTGTTCTCCGCCCAGGACGCCCTGGGTGCCCGTGCCGGGCTCGACGTGCTGCAGGATGCCGCCGTGCCGGTTGCCGCGGTCTCCGGCCTGCTCACCGCCTCCCCGCTGGCCACCGCGGAAGCCGCGGCCCGGCTCGAGGTCCCGGTCATCGACACCTACTCCCTGTGCAACCCCGAGGTCGCCACCGCCCTGATCCCGGTGCGCGCCGACTCGCTGTGAGCGGCCTCGACGCGCTGATGAATGAGCAGCAGGCCCCGGTCACGGCACCGCTGGAGATCGTTCCCGCCGTGCCGGTGAAGGACCGCGCGCCGGCCCCGCGGCTGCCGAAGCTCGTCACCGGATCGCGCCGGGCCCTCTTCGCCGCGCTCTTGGCCATCGCCGTCGGCTGCGCCGGACTCGGGCTGCTCGTGGCCCTGCAGGTCGGCCGGCTGGTGAACGGCGCCGCCGTGCTCCCGGCCGCCATGGGCATCGCCGCACTGGTGCTGCTCCTGGGCTACGGCCGCTACCAGGAGCGGGTGCTGGCCGAGAAGCTCGGGCAGCACTACGTGGCGCAGCTGCGCGTGGGCCTGATTTCACACTCGATGCTGGCCAGCAAGGTCCCCTCGCTGGGGATCACCGTGGCCCGGGCCAGCAACGACCTCTCCTCGGTACGGAACTGGGTGGCCCAGGGCATCGCACCGATGCTGGCCGGCATCCCGCTGGTGGCCATTTCCATGGCCGGGCTCTGGATGCTGCACCCCGTCCTGGCCCTCGCCCTGGGGCTCCCGGTGCTGGCCCTGGCCGGTGCCCTGCTGCTGCTGGCGGGCCCCGCCTTCGAGCGGGCCCGCACCCTGCGGCGGCACCGCGGCAACCTGGCCGCGCGCATCGCCGACACCGTCGCGGCGTCCTCCGCGGTGGTCGCCGCCGGCGGGGTGGCCCGCGAACTGGCCCGGGTCAAGGCCAGCGGCCAAAAGGTCGTGGACGCGGCGGTGCACCGGGCGCGACTGGCCGCGGTGCTGCGTGCGCTCTCGCTGGGCATGCCGTTGCTGGCCACCGCCCTGGTGGTGTTGCTCGCCCGGCACGCACTGCTGGATGCCGGGCAGATCGCCACGGCGCTGACCCTGCTGGGGCTGTGCGCGGCACCGGTGGGCGAATGGGGGCGGATCGTGGAGTACCGGCAGAACCACCGCGCCGCCGCGCGGATCATCGCCCCGCTGCTCGAGGAGGAGGGCGAGCTGTCGGCCGCTCCGCCTCTGCGCGAGGACGCCCGGCACGCCGCGGCACGGATCCAGGCCGAACGGGTGTCCGGGGTGTGGCTGCGCGGCATCACCCTCGAGGGGCGCCCCGTCCCCGAGCTGCTCGCCGAACCCGGTGCCAGGATCCGGATGACCGGCGGCGACGCGCGGCTGCGCGCCCAGCTGTTCGGCGTGCTGGCCACGGCCCGCACTCCCCGCGGCCCGGTCCTCGGGGACCTGGGCACCGCCGCCTCGGACCGCACTGCCGGATACGTGGTGGCCGGGAGGATTCCCGCGGCCGTGGAGGAGAAGAAGCGCCGCCGGCTCATCGGCGCGGCCTTCGGCTCGATGCTGCCCGAGCGCGGGACCGTGCTCCGGGCGCTGCGCTACCGGCGCCCCGAGGCAAGCCCGGCCAAGGCGCTGGCGCTGGCCGCGCGGCTGGGACTGGACACCGCCCGGCTGGAGCACGGGGAAAACACGCAGCTGCGCCGCGGCGGGATGCCGCTGGATGCCGCGCAGCGCGCAGGGCTCATGGTCGCCCGCGCCATGCTCGGCTCCCCGGCCCTGCTGCTGCTCAACGACATCGACTCCCACCTTGACGCCGCGGCCCGGCTCGAGCTGGAGGCCATCCTTGAGGGGTACCGCGGCGTGGTGGTCGTCGGCTCCGGTGCCGACTGGTGCTCCGGCTACCGGGAATGGAACCTGGACGGCCCGCAGGCGCCGGCCGACGGCACGGAGCGGCTCAGCGCAGCGGCGCGGTGAAGGCCATGACCGCCTCCACGCAGCTTTCGATGCCGCGCTCGGGGTGGAACACCAGCCGGTCCCGGCCCAGGATCAGTGCCGCGCCGAAGATCGCGGTGGCCAGGGTGTCCAGGTCCGCCTCCGGGCTGCCCGGGGCCGGCGGACCGTCCGCGGCCATCCGGGCCAGGGCGCTGCGCACCAGGGCGATCACCTCGTGGCGCAGCGTGGCCAGGGCGTTGGCCCAGTCGCTGTCGGACTGCCATTGCTCGGAGATCCACAACTGCGCAAACGACGGGTATTCGGCAATGAATTCCAGGGCGTCGGCGATCATCAGCCGCAGGCCGTCGGCCGCGTCGGGAACCTCGGCGGCCCGCTCGAAGCGCTCAAAGAGGATCGCCGCGCCGTAGTTCAGCAGCTCGCCGATTAGCTCGGACTTGGACCCGAAGTTGTAGTAGACCGTCCCCTTGGAGACCCCGGCGGCCCTGGCGATCTCGTCGACGCTCACCTCGTGGTGCCCGCGCGCACCGATCAGCTCCATGGAGGCGGTGAACAGGCGGTGCTTTGAATCGGTGGCCCGCACGCGGGTGCGCGGGGCGCTTGGGTCGCTCATGCGCTCAACTCCGGATGCAGGGTTTTCAGGGACCAGGTCTTGTGCAATCGTACCGCCACGGTGCTGGCCACCAGGCCCAGCACGGTGTAGCCAACCAGGCCCGCAACGATCGGTCCGAGCACCGACAGGTCCGCCCCGTACATCAGGTGCCGCAGGCCCGTGACCACGTGCCCCATGGGCAGCCAGCGGTGCGCCACGTGCAGCGCCTCGGGGGTGGTTTCCCAGGGGAAGGTGCCGCCGGAGGAGACCAGCTGCAGCACCATGAGCACCAGCACCACCATCTTTCCCGGGGTCCCGGCCAGCGCGCAGATGCCCTGAATGATCGCGGTGAACGCCATGGAGGCCAGCAGGAACAGCCCCCAGGTCATCCACGGATGGGCGGTGTCCAGGCCCAGCCCGTAGAGCACCACGGCGTAGAGGATGGTGCCCTGGAGCATCGAGATGCCCAGGAACGGCAACCAGCCGCCGACGGCGATCTTCCAGTTCGCGGCGTTGGAGGCCAGCGCGCGCTTGGTGATGGGGCGCATGATCTGCACCAGGATGAACGCGCCGATCCAGATGGCCAGGGTCATGAAGAACGGGGCCAGGCCCTCGCCGTACACCCCGGCCTTGGCCTGGTCGGTGCGGGCAATGTCCACCGGATCCCCGATGACCGAGGAGACCTGTTCCCGGGCCGCGGCATCCGGGTTGGGCACCTCGGAAGTGCCGTCGGCCAGCTTGGTGGACAGCTCCCCGGAGCCGTCACGCAATTCGGTGGCGCCGTCGCCCAGCTCGCCCACGCCGTCGCGCAGTTCGCCGACCCCGGAAACCAACGAGGAAGTGCCCGCGTGCAGGGTGTCGGCGCCCTTGGCCAGCGAGCCGGCGCCGGAGTCGAGCTTCCTGGCCCCGGCCAGTGCGTCGTGCTGCCCGTCGGCCAAGGTGCCCGCCCCGGTGGCCAGGGTGTGGGCGCCGCTGTTGAGCTTGGACGCGCCGGCAGCGGCATCGGAGATGCCCGTCTTCAGGGCGGGCATGGCCCCGGCCAGTTGGTGGGTTCCGTTGGCGAGAGTCCTCAGACCGCCGGAGAGTTCCTTGGCGCCCGCGGCGACCTGGGCCGATCCGTCGGCGAGCGCGGAGATCTGCGATTTGGCGGTGGTCAGCTGCTTCTTGGTGTCGGCGACCTGCTTGGCCACGCCACTGGAAGCGGCGGCGTCCTTGACGTCGCTGCGGAGCTTCTGTGCCTGGTCCTGGGTGAGGACCCCGTCCTTGACCAAGGTGTCCAGCCGGGCATCCAACGTGTTGGTGGCCGAGTCAATGCGGGTCTCGGCATCCTTCTCCAAGGCCGTGAGGGTGTCGGCCGCCTGGGTGACCTTGTCATCCAGGGCCTTGTTGCCCGCGGCGACCTGGGCGGCACCGGAGGAAAGCTGCTGGGAGGCGTTGGCGGCTTTTTGCGCCCCGCCATCGAGCTGCGCGGTCTTGGCCGGAAGGGAGGAGGTCTTGGATTTCAGTTCGCCCATCCCCGTGCCCAGCTCGGAGGTGCCCTGGGCGAGGGCGTCGGCTCCGTCGGCGAGCTGGTCGGCGCCGGAGACCAGTTTCCCTTGCCCGGCCACCAATGAGCCGGTGCCGCCGTGCAAGGTGTCGGCTCCGTCCGCAAGATCCGCGGTGCCGGTGTCGAGCTTGGTGGCCCCGTCATGCAGGCTTCCCACCCCGTTGGCCAGGGTGGTGACCCCGTCGGAGAGCTTGACGGTTCCGGTGTGCAGTTCGCCGGCGCCGTCGGCGGCCTTGGACATGGAAGTGTGGATGTCGGAGAAGCCGGTCAGCAGGGCGTCGGCGGTCTGGGTGCCGACCTCCTTGGCCACGGTGTTGTGCACCTGTCCGGCGAGCTTGTCGGCGAAGGTGCCGACCATGTAGTTGTTGGCGTCGTTGGTGGTGATCTTCAAGATGCCCTGCTTGGCCTTTTCGAAGTCGCCCGGGGAGGCAAGGTTCGCGGAGAAGTCCTTCGGGATGGTCATGGAGAATGCATAGTCGCCGGAGGCGACCCCGGCGTTGGCCTCGGCCTCGGAGGTGACCACGCTCCAACCGAAGGTCCCGTCCTCAAGCAGTTCGGTGGTGACGTCGTCGCCGACCTTCAGTTCCTTGCCGTCCTTGGTGGAGCCCGCATCGAGGTTCACGATGGCCGCCTTGACGTTGTTCAGGTGCGCGTATGGGTCCCAGTTGGCATAGAGGTACAAGGCGCCGTAGAGCAGCGGGACCAGGCACATGGCGATGATCGCGATCCGCGGCAGGGCCCCGGAGGTCATGCGCTTGAGTTCGGACAGGGCGAGGCGCAACGTGGTCATGAATTTTCCTTCGGTGCTCTCAGGGAGACGGTGGGTTGGTCCGGGGCGGGGCCGGTTGCGGGCTCGTCCGCGTGCGCGATTTCGGGTTCCTGCGGTGAAGGTGAATCCTCGGGGACCGGGGTTTCCCCGGTGGGGGAGAATGCCGGGGCCCATGCGTTCTCCGCGGCCTCGACGGGCGCAGCGGCCGTTTCGGAGCGCGGCCCGGCTTCGGTGGGGTGCGCCGGTGGCCGTTCCCGGCCCACGGCCAGCTTCTCTTGGACCTGGCCCGCGTGTGTCCTGGAGCCTTCCCAGCTTTCGGGGATGCGTTGGACCACCGCGACGACCGCCGGCGCGCGGCGGGAGGTGGCCACGGATTGAAGGTAGCCGGTCCAGTCGTCCCCGGGGATGCCGTGGCGGTCGGGGGAGTCGAAGACCAGCAGTTCGATGGAGCGGTCCTCGAGGGCCAGATGGGTGAGCAGCGTGAGGCGCTCGAGCGGGTCGATGGCGTCGAGCCATTGGTTGGCCAGCGATTCCATGCCGTGCTTGTTCATCCAGGCGTCGATGCCGCTGCGCCGCCAAATCGGTCCGGGCTGCAGTGCCAGGTCCTCGGCCACGAGGTCACGGACCTTCAGGTGCGCCTCGGGTTCATTGATTTCCGGGGAGTCGACCAGTGCGCTGATGCGCCGCACCGAGCGCAGGGCGGTGGTCCCGGACCAGCTCACGGTGCCCTCGCCGGGTCGCATGCGCGCGCTGAGGCCCAGGGCCAGCGCGGTGCGGGTGGGCTGGGGTTCGGCCGCCACCAGCAGGAGTTCGCCGCGCGCAACGGCAAGGCTTGTGGGTTTCAGCAGGGGCAGGTGGCGTCCGGCAATGGCCAGGTTATCGGCAATGAGCACGTCTAAAGCGTAAACCGAACTGACCGGTCAGTACAAATAGTGGGGATGTCGGATTCCCCACCTCGGGGTGTGGCGCACAACGGGCCCAACGACACGATCGGGCAACATTTCATCGCTGACCACCACATGGGCGGGGCGGCGGGGGAGGATTGGGGGTATGGACAAGCGGTTTTGGGTTGGCGGCTATTCGCCCGACGGCGGCGGAACTAGCCTTGGCATCCGGGCCATCGGGATCCGCAACGGCGTGCTGAACGACCTGGGCCTGGCCCACGCCGCCGATTCGCCGTCGTGGCTGGCAACCCACCCGACGCTGCCGGTGCTTTATGCGGCGCTCGAACACCGCGGAGAGGTCGCCGCCTACCGCATCCTCGGCGACGACCGGCTCGAACCCCTGGGCAGGCCCGTGCCGGCCGGGGAGCTGGTGTGCCATCTGGCCGTCGCGGCCGCATCCGGCACACTGGTTGCCAGCTGCTACGGGGACGGGAAGGTGCTCGCCTACCCGATCAACCCCGACGGGTCCCTGGCGGGACCGGCGACCGCACCGGCCTCGAGCGACCCCTTTGCCGTGCCGGGGCACCAAAGGCGCGCCTCTCGCTCGCACCAAAGCACGGTGCTGCGTTCGGGCCGGGTCATCACCACCGACCTGGGCCATGATTCGGTGCGGATCTGGGACCTGGTCGCAGGGGAGCTGCAGTTGCGCCAGCAGGTTGCATTGCGCAAGGGGGACGGCCCGCGGCACCTGGTAGAGCATCCCTCGGGACTCATCTATGTGGTGACCGAACACAGCGCCGAGGTCATCGCGCTGGGCGCCGATGCCGCCGGGCACTACGGGGAAGTCTCCCGGAGCACGCTGGGTGAATCGATCCGGGCCGGTGAGCATTTCCCGGCGGAGATCTCATTGGACCTGCCCACCAACCGGCTCTACGTCGGGGTCCGGGGTGCCCGGGTGATCGCGGTGCTGGGACTGAACGCCGGGCGTCCGGTCTTCCTGGGCAGTGCACCGTGCGCGGGGGAGTGGCCCCGGCACCACGTGCACGTCGGCAACTCCTTGCTGGTGGCCAACCAGCTTTCGAACACCATCGAGGCCATCGGGCTGGACTCCGCGGACGGGCTGCCCAACCGGCGTCTCAGCTCCCTGGCGCTGGAAAGCCCCACCTGCATTGCAGCGCAAGTGGACGTGTAGCGTGGCTGCCTGATGCGCCCGGGAAACCCGTGGTGGCGTTTGCTTGACTATTCCCATGCCGCGCAGGTCCAAGCCCGTTCGGTGTTTCGGCGGAGCGCGCCGAGGGATTTCGCCGCGGGGGATCCGGGGCTCCCGGCCGTCGTGCTGCTGCCCGGCGTGTACGAAACATGGCTGTTCCTCGAACCCGCGGCCGAGGGCCTTCGGCGGGCCGGGTACCGCGTCTTCACCGTTCCTGCTCTGGGATTCAACCACCGCTCCGTGCCCGAGTCCGCCGCACGGGTGCGCCGGCGCCTGGTGGAACTGGGCCAAACGCACGGCGTGGAGCAATGCCTGCTGCTGGCACACAGCAAGGGCGGGCTGATCGGCAAGCACGCGATGCTCGATGCCCTGCTGCCGCCGGAATCGGCACTCCGACCGGAGGGACCCGAGATCCGGGGGATGGTGGCCATCAATACCCCGTTTGCCGGATCCGTTTACGCCAGGTACCTCTTCCCGCGGGCCCTGCGGCAGTTCTCGCCCGGCGATGCTGTCCTGCTCTCCCTGCAGGCCCAGGTGGAGGCGAATGGGCGGATCACCTCCATTTTCCCTGAATTCGACCCGCATATCCCCGGCGGCAGCGCCTTGGCCGGCGGCACGAATGTGCGGCTGCCGGTGTCCGGGCATTTCCGGACGTTGAAGGATCCGCTGGTGCTGGCCGCCGTGAGCGACGCGGTCGCGACACTGGCCGCCGGCCGCTGAACGGGCCGGGCCGTACTCTGGTCCGCGGGGCCCCGGGGTGCCCATAATGGGCTGTCAGGCTTTCCGCTGCCGGTGAGGGAAAAGAGATGGGTGTCCGGTGTCTTCCACGGAATCCGACCCGCACCGAGCAGTAATTCCGGGAAGGGATGCCGGGGAGCATCGCCCCGCCGACTGGTACGAGTTGTTCTTCGACTTGGTCTTTGTGGTGGTCATTGCCGTTTCGGCGGAGGTGCTCGAACATGGGCCCACGCCGGGCACGGTGGCCGGTTTCGTGCTGTTGTTCTTTCCGCTCTGGTGGGCCTGGGTCAACTTGATGGTCACCAACAACCTCTATGGCCGGCGTTATGCCCCCATCGGGATGCTGGTGGTGGCCGCCATGCCGGGTCCGGCGGCGATGGCCGTCGCGGTCGCGGGAGGAATCTCCGGCAATGCCTGGCTTTACGCCCTCGGTGCCGTCTGGATCCGGCTGGTGCTGCTGCTGATGTGGATGACGGCCACGGTCCGCGGGGCGATCCGGGTGCCGCTATGGCGGACCCTGGGGTACAACGTGGGTACCGCCGCGCTGTGGTTGGGGTCGATCGCCGTGCCCGCTCCCTACCGCTATTGGATGTGGGCCCTCGCCGTGCTCGCCGAGATGCTGCTGCTGGTGCTGCGTGCCGGGTTCGCCTACGAGGTGTATGAGCAGGTCTCCATTCCCCACTTGCTCGAGAGGATCGGTCTTTTTGTTGTCATCGTGATCGGCGAGGCGGTGTATCTGGGTGTCACCGGGCTGATCGAGCATCCGAGCGGGGGTGGAGCCGCGGCGGCATTCTCCGGATTCGTGGCCTGCGCGTTTCTGGCCCGGGCGTTCTTCCACTGGGGCGTGCCGACGGCGGCCGCGGGACTGGGGGACGCCCGCCTGGCGCAATCCTATGGGGTCATGCGCGATGTCGTGATGTATTTGCCCTTCCTCGTGGTCACTGCCCTGTCATTTGTCTCGGCGGCCGTCGGCATTGCCGTGGAGCATGCGCAGGATCCGCTGGACCTGGAATCCAGGGCCCTGCTCGCGATGGGTGTTGGCGGCTACTACCTGTCCAACGCGTTGATTGCCCTGCGACTCGGGCGCCCGTGGCGGCGGGTGTTGCTGGTGCTGGGATTGGGAATTGCCTTGCCACTCGTGGCCTGCCTGCTCAGCTGGGCCCTGCCCGCCTGGTGCACCTTGGCCCTGGTTGCGCTGGCCCTGGGGGCCATCGACGGGGCGAACGCGTTGCTTTCCCGGCGCTGGTACGGGCGTTGATTCCGGCGTGAATGCAGAAAAGCCGCGATTTCTCGCGGCTTTTCGTCTTGGTGCGCCCAAAGGGATTCGAACCCCTGACCTTCTGTTCCGTAGACAGACGCTCTATCCAGCTGAGCTATGGGCGCATATGCAGTTGTCGGACCAGTCTTGCGACTTGACCTCGAACAACTATACATAGCTTTCGC
Organism: Arthrobacter sp. UCD-GKA; assembly: GCF_001863355.1. Taxonomy (NCBI): domain Bacteria; kingdom Bacillati; phylum Actinomycetota; class Actinomycetes; order Micrococcales; family Micrococcaceae; genus Arthrobacter; species Arthrobacter sp. UCD-GKA. Next base: position 384,171 of record NZ_MOLR01000005.1, read on the forward strand.
TGGATGGTCGATCCGCGAGGTCGAATCGTGCGCGATCTCACGCTTTGCGCGCCGACCGCGCGGCAACGAGATCGGTCCCGGGGCCCGCAATCCCGGCCCATCGGGACATGCCGTCCTGTGTCTACCAACCGAGTCGGGGGCGGGTGCCGGACGGCTCGGAGCCGGCCGGTGCGTATCCGAGGGGGCCCGGCCCGCCGGAGCGGTGGATCGGGTGTGGACGGATCGAGGTGTCCGACCATGGGCCGCATGGGGGGAATCTGCAGTGCCGGGGTCGGGCTCTAGGTTGCCGTTTCGGACGGCCATCACTGGATCGCCGGCAGGGAAAGCCGCGTGATGGCCGGCGGCGATACCGGTGGCGCCGCAATTCATGGCCGGGCCGAAGCCGGATGCGTTGCACCCGGGGCGTTGACATTTGTACCGGGCCGTGGAATCTTGTATCTAGAAAGTTCGTGAGAGCGCTCACATTCAGGCTTGAGAGCGCTCTCAGGTTCGACGAATCCCCGGCCAGGTTTGCGAAGGGTGCTCGTCGGCGCAAATTGAGAGCGCTCTCAACAAAGTTCCACCACCATGTATTCGCAGCACCACCAACGCACTCAAAGGAGTGAACGTGAAGTTCTCACGCCACACTAGAACCGCCGCGGCCGTCGCCGGGGCAGCAGCTTTCGCGCTTTTGGCCGCAGGTTGCTCAACAGGCGCCTCCTCGGCGGAGCCCGCCTCGTCGGACAACCCGGTGACCCTGACCGTCACCACCTTCGGCACCATGGGTCTTGGCGACCTCTACAAGCAGTACGAATCCGACCACCCGGGCATCACCATCGAGGCCACCAACATCGACACCGGCGGAAACGCCCTGACCGATTGGAAGACCAAGCAGGCGGCGGGCTCGGGACTCGCTGACGTGCAGGCCGTCGAGGAAGGCTGGCTGGGGCAGGTCATGGCGGTCTCCGACGCCTTCACTGACCTGGGCCAGTATGGCGCCGCCGACATCAAGGACCGCTGGGTGTCCTGGAAGATGGACCAGGCCACCGATCCGGAAGGCCGGGTCATCGGCTACGGCACCGACATCGGACCGGTGGGACTTTGCTACAACAAGGACCTGTTCAAGGAGGCCGGCCTGCCGACCGACCGGGCCGAGGTCGCCTCGCTGCTTGGCGGGGACAACTCCACCTGGGCCGACTACTTCGAGACCGGCAAGAAGTACAAGGAAGCCACCGGCAACGCCTGGTACGACCAGTCGGGCTTCGTCTGGAATTCCATGGTCAACCAGCTGCCCGAGGGCTACTACCAGGCCGACGGAACGCTGGACGTCGAGGGCAACGCGGCCTTGGCCGAACGCTGGGGCGAACTCGCCGGCGGGGCCGCGGCCGGATTGTCTGCGGGCCAGACCCAATGGGACTGGGGCAAGGGCAAGGCATTTGTCGACGGTTCCTTTGCCACCTTCGTCTGCCCGGGCTGGATGCTCGGGGTCGTCCAGGGGCAGGTCGAGGCCGCCGGCGGAAACGCGGACTCCGGCTGGGACTTCGCCGACGTGTTCCCGGGCGGCGCCACCAACTGGGGCGGAACCTTCCTGACGGTGCCCACCCAGTCCAAGCACCCGGCCGAGGCCGCCGAACTCGCAGCGTGGCTCACCGACGCCAAGGCCCAGGTGGCCGCCTTCCAGGCCGCCGGAACCTTCCCGAGCGTGACGGCAGCCCAAGGCGATCCCGGTGTCAGCGGCAGCAACGCCTTGAGCAAGTTCTTCAACGACGCCCCGGTCGGGGAGATCCTGGCCTCGCGTGCCGAGGGAGTCAAGGCCCAGTACAAGGGCCCGAACGACTCGGTCATCCAGGAGCAGGTCTTCGGCCCGGCGACCATCGCACTGGACAAGGGAACCGACGGGACCACCGCGTGGAACGACGCACTGGCCACGCTGAAGAACCTCGACCTGAAATAGGCCACCGAACGGTTCGGGGCTCGGCATGGGCACCATGCCGAGCCCGGACCCCTGGGAGAAGAAACCAATGACCAGCACCCTCAGCCCGCCCTCGGGGCCGGCGCAAAAGCATGGCCCACGCTCCGGGAGAGCCCCGGTAACACCCAATGCCGCGGAAGCCCCACGCCCCCGCAGCGCGCTGCGCAGCAGGCTGGGGGCCCTGGATGTCAAGGCGTCGCCCTACCTCTACGTTGCGCCGTTCTTCATCCTGTTCGCCCTGGTCGGACTCTTCCCGCTGGTCTACACCTTCGTGGTCTCGATCAACGACTGGGACCTGCTTTCGGGTGCCGGGGAATGGGTGGGCCTGGAGAACTACGCGGCCGAGCTCACCGACCCCTACTTCTGGAATTCGCTRTTCAACACCTTCAGCATCTTCTTGCTTTCAGCCGTCCCGCAACTGGTCGCGGCAACCTTCATTGCCGCCCTGCTTGACCAGAACCTGCGCGCGAAGACCTTTTGGCGCATGGGCGTCCTGCTACCCTACGTGGTCACCCCTGTGGCAGTGACGCTGATCTTCTCCAGCGCCTTCGACGAGAAATACGGGCTGATCAACAACCTCTTGCAGATGCTCGACATCGACCCGGTCGGCTGGAAGTCCGAGGTCCTGCCCTCCCACCTGGCCATAGCCTCGATGGTGAACTGGCGCTGGACCGGCTACAACGCGCTGATCCTGCTGGCGGCCATGCAGGCCGTGCCTCGGGACCTGCACGAGTCGGCGTCGCTGGACGGCGCAGGGGCCCTGCGCCGCTTCTTCTCCATCACGCTGCCGGGCATCCGCCCGACCATGATCTTCGTGATCATCACCGCAACCGTCGGCGGCCTGCAGATCTTCACCGAACCCAAGCTCTTCAACCCCAGCAGCTCGACCCTCGGCGGGCCCAACCGCGAATACCAGACCACCGTCCTTTACCTCTGGGACCTGGCCTTCAACCGGGGAGACTTCGGCAAGGCCTCGGCCGTGGCCTGGTTGCTCTTCTTGATCATCATCGGCGTGGGACTGCTCAACTTCTTCATCTCCCGCTCGATCGCCTCGGCCGATGCGAAGCACCACGCCAAATCCGGCCGGACGGCCCGCCGGGCGGCCCGCCGGGCGGCACGGAAGCGCACGTTGCGGCGCGCACACGGGCAGGCCGCCCATGATTCGAAGGAGGATCCGTCATGAGCACCAAAACCGAGTTGTCCCCGGGGCACGGTACCCGGACCGCGCCCGCCAAGACCCGGCGCAAACGACCCCTTGGCATCGACAGGCGGCCGGGATTCCTCACCTACGGGTTGCTGATCGCCTTCTTCCTGGGCGGGGCCTATCCGCTGTGGTGGTCGTTTGTGACCGGCTCCGGCTCCACCGGTGCCTTCGCCGGGCCGCTGCCGCCGCTCTTTCCGGGAGACGCGTTCCTCTCCAACGTGGCCGAGGTCTTTTCGACCATCGACTTCTGGGCCGCCCTGGGCAACAGCGTCATCGTCTCAAGCGTCATCACGATCTCGGTGGTCGGTTTTTCCACGCTTGCCGGCTACTCCTTCGCCAAGCTGCCCTTCCGCGGAAAATCCGGACTGATGGTGTTTGTCATCGCGACGCTGGCGGTGCCCACGCAGCTGGGCATCATCCCGTTGTTCATGATGATGAAGGAATTCGGCTGGACCGGATCGATCGGGGCTGTCATGGTCCCCACGCTGGTCACAGCGTTCGGGGTGTTTTTCATGCGCCAGTACCTGGTTGATGTCATCCCCGACGAATTGGTCGAGGCCGCCCGCGTCGACGGGGCATCCATGATCCAGACCTTCTGGCACGTCGGGGTCCCCGCAGCGAGACCCGCCATGGMGATCCTGGGGCTGTTCACCTTCATGACGGCCTGGACCGATTACCTCTGGCCACTGCTGGTGGCCCCGCAAAACCCCACCTTGCAGGTGGCCTTGAGCCAACTGCAATCGGCCAAGTACGTGGACCACACCATCGTGATGGCCGGAGCCGTCATGGCGACCATCCCGCTGCTGCTGCTCTTCGTGCTGGCCGGCAAACAACTTGTATCAGGAATCATGGCAGGAGCAGTAAAAGGCTAATGGACATCAAAAAACTTCACGACTTTTCCTGGCCCCGAGACTTTTTGTGGGGATCGGCCACGGCCGCCGCGCAGATCGAGGGAGCCGCGCACGAGGACGGCAAGGAAGACTCCATCTGGGACGCGTTCGCCCGGGTCCCCGGGGCCATCGCCGGCGGCGACCACCCGGAAGTGGCGGTGGACCACTACCACCGGTACGCCCAGGACGTAGGCATAATGAAAGACCTTGGCCTGGATTCCTACCGGTTCTCCACCTCCTGGGCCCGGGTTGTCCCGGGTGGGCGCAGCGTCAATGCCAAGGGCCTGGACTTCTACAGCCGCCTGGTCGATGAACTGTTGGAGGCCGGAATCCTGCCATGGCTGACCCTCTACCACTGGGACCTGCCGCAGGCGCTGGAGGAGCGCGGAGGCTGGGCCAACCGCGACACCGCCCACCGCTTTGTGGAGTATGCCGAGGCGGTCCACGGCGCCCTGGGGGACCGGGTCACGCACTGGACGACCTTCAACGAGCCGCTCTGCTCCTCGCTGATCGGCTATGCGGCGGGCGAGCACGCGCCGGGCCGCAGGGAACCGCGCGCTGCGCTGGCGGCGATGCACCACCAGCACCTGGCCCACGGACTGGCAACCGCGCGGCTGCGCGAGGCGGGCGTCGAAAAGATCGGCATCACGCTGAACCTCACCAATGCGGTGCCCCACGACCCGAGCGACCCGGTGGACCTTGACGCCGCGCGGCGCATCGATGCGTTGTGGAACCGCATGTACCTCGATCCGATCCTGCGCGGCACCTACCCCGCCGACCTGCTCGAGGACCTCAAGGACCACGGCTTGGCGGAACTGATCCTGCCCGGCGACCTGGAAACCATCGCCCGGCCCCTCGACTTCCTGGGCGTGAACCACTACCACGACGACAACGTCAGCGGGCATCCGGCCGGCGCGGACGCGGCCGGCGCGGTGGTCCCCACCGACCGGCCCAAGAGCTCGCCCTTTGTCGGCAGCGAACACGTCTCCTTCCCCGCCCGCGACCTGCCGCTGACCGCCATGGGCTGGGAGGTGAACCCCGCCGGGCTGCGCACGTTGCTGAACCGGCTCACGGCCGACTACCCGAACCTGCCGCCGCTGTACATCACGGAGAACGGTGCGGCCTTCGAAGACGCGGTGGAACCGGACGGGAGCGTGGCCGATGCCCGGCGTTCGGGCTACATCACGGAGCACATCGGGGCCGTTGCCGAAGCCATCACGGACGGAGCCGATGTCCGGGGCTACTTCGTCTGGTCGCTGTTGGACAATTTCGAATGGGCCTGGGGGTATGAAAAGCGTTTCGGCATAGTCCGCGTCGACTACGACACGCAGGAGCGAACCATCAAGGACAGCGGGCTCGCCTACGCCAAGCTGATAGCGGCGAGCCGTACACTGGCATGAACCGGGTGCCGCGGATGCTTGACGCTCCGCGGCACCTCTCCGTCGCCGCGACGGGGACACGGACTTGTCATGGAAGGGGCATGGGAGCAGCAATGGGCGATCCAGCCAAGCAGCAGCCGACCCTCGAGCTCGTGGCGGCGCGGGCGGGGGTCTCACGCGCAACCGTCTCCCGGGTCGTCAACGGATCGCCCAACGTCAAGGCCGAGGTGATCGAGCAGGTCAACCGGGCCATCGCCGAACTCAACTACGTCCCGAACCGGGCAGCACGCTCGCTGGCCAACGGACGCACCAATTCCATCGCCTTGGTGATCCCGGAGAACGCCGCCAGGTTCTTCGCCGACCCCTACTTCGCCACCGTCATCCAGGGTGCCGCGATGTACCTGGCCGACACCGAATTCACGCTCACGCTGCTCATCGCCACCGAGGCCGATCCCGCCAAGACCGGGAGGTACCTGCGCGGCGGGAACGTCGACGGCGCGCTGATCCTTTCCCACCACAGCGACGACCGCTCCTACGTGGAACTGGCCGGATCGCTGCCGATGGTCTTTGGCGGCAGGCCCATGAGCAAGGAGACCGGCCCCGTGCACGTGGTGGACGTGGACAACGTTGCCGCCGCCGCCACCGCAACGCGAACCATCCTGGAATCGGGCCGCAGCCGGGTGGCCACGATTGCCGGTCCGCAAAACATGGGAGCCGGGCAGGATCGCCTGCGGGGCTGGCGGGAGGCCCTCGATTCCGCAGGGCTGGATGCCGACCTGGTGGAGTTCGGGGACTTCACCCCGTCCGGGGGAGAAGCCGCCATGACGGCGCTGCTCGAGCGCGGGCAACCGCTGGACGGGATCTTCATCGCCAGTGCGCAGATGGCCTTCGGTGCACTGAAGGTCTTGCATGAGCGCGGGATCCTGGTGCCCCGGGACGTCTCGATCACCACGGTGGACAACGACTCCTATGCGCAAAGCGCGTCCCCGCCGCTGACCACCGTCGCGCAGCCCGCCGAGCGCCAGGGTGCAACCATGGCCAAGCTGCTCGTGGAATTGATCTCCGGCGGGAAGGTTCCGGAACGGACCATCATCCCCACCGAGCTGATCAAGCGCGGATCGCACTAGAGTTTCCGGCCGGCGGCACAAGACCAGCGAGGAACTCGACTGGCACCACGATACTGCCGATTGGCTGGCGCCCTGGCGGATCTCCGGGCAGAACGTGGAACTGGAATTCACGTCGTTCCGGGACAGGACGAGCCGCACCGAGCAGCTGCTCGTCGCCAGCCGCGGCCACCAATGCTTTGGGCATTTCACCGGTTCGGTGCTGGTCGAGGAGCGCCGGGTCCGGATTGACGGACTGCTCGGTTGGGCCGGGGAAATGCACAACAGGTGGTAGGCCACGAGCCTCCGGAAGAAACGTCAACGCCCAGACACTGGCTGGTCGAAACCGGTGCCCCGGCCCCGGCAATCCGACTCCATGAGTTGGATTCGGACGTGTCCGCGGCCTTTTCGTGAAGCCATTGGCCGCCCTCGAAGTGGCGCCACGGACCGCTTTCGACCCGCAGTTGACCGTGAGGCAAGTCGCGCACGGGTGCGGTGGAATCGAGTCGATCCAGAAGGGCCTGTGAAGCAAGGGCAGCAGCGCCACTTGGGTCGGCAACGCCCGGGGAATGGCCGGCCTGGAGGAAATGCGAAAGGCCACGATTTCTCGTGGCCTTTCTTCTTGGTGCGCCCAAAGGGATTCGAACCCCTGACCTTCTGTTCCGTAGACAGACGCTCTATCCAGCTGAGCTATGGGCGCATATTCTATTTTCGGTACCAACCTCGCGGTTCGACCTCGAATAACTATACAGACGAATGCCTGCCACGCAAAATTCGGGGGAGTGAACGGTGGGCTGTCTTCGAGTGGCGTTGCATGAAGTATACCGGTCTACGTGTCCTTCGTCACTTTTGTGGTTTGATGGGGGAGGGGCAATGCCCGTGAAGCCGGGCTTTTCGTTGAAGCTAAACCAAATTTGCGAAATTTTTGGGATCCGGGTCACATGGGCCCGGGATTTCCGCCCAATAGCATCGAATCATTGCAAATTCAGCCCAATGGAGGGAATGGACATGAGCGAGAGCTCGGACCAGAAGGTCATCGACGCAGCACCGACCACGCACGCAAAGCTAGCCGCTTGGGTGCAGGAAGTCGCGGAACTGACGAAGCCTGACCGTGTCTATTGGGTGAATGGCACGCAGGAGGAAAACGATCGCCTGACCGCCGAGCTGGTTGAGAGCGGAACGCTGAAGAAGCTGACCGACCCTTCGTTCCCCAACTCCTTCGCTGCCTTCTCCGACCCCAAGGACGTTGCCCGCGTCGAGGAGCGCACCTTCATCTGCTCGGAAAACGAGAAGGACGCCGGCTTCACCAACAACTGGGAAAACCCGGTCAAGATGAAGTCGATGCTCAAGGGCCTGTTCGACGGCGCCATGCGCGGCCGCACCATGTACGTCATTCCGTTCGTCATGGGCCCGCTGGATGCCGAGCAGCCGCAGTACGGCGTGGAAATCACCGACTCGGCCTATGTTGTCGCCTCCATGCGCATCATGGCACTCATCGGCGACAAGGTCCTGCGCCAGATCGAGGCAGAGGACGCATTCTTCGTCCCCGCACTGCACTCGGTCGGCGCCCCGCTGGCCCCCGGGCAGGCGGATGTGGCTTGGCCGTGCAACGAGGACAAATGGATCGTGCACTTCCCGGAAGAGCGCTCCATCTGGTCCTACGGTTCGGGCTACGGCGGAAACGCTCTGCTGGGCAAGAAGTGCTACGCGCTGCGCATCGCCTCGGTCATGGCCCGCGACGAGGGCTGGCTGGCCGAGCACATGCTTATCCTCAAGTTGACCAGCCCGGAAGGCAAGAGCTACAACATTGCCGGAGCTTTCCCGTCTGCCTGCGGCAAGACCAACCTGGCCCTGCTGGATCCGACCATCGAGGGGTGGAAAGCCGAGACCCTGGGCGATGACATCAACTGGATGCGCATCGGCAAGGACGGCGAGCTTCGCGGCGTCAACCCGGAATACGGCCTGTTCGGCGTGGCTCCGGGCACCGGTTGGTCCAACAACCCCAACGCCATGAACGCCATCACCAAGGGCAACTCGATCTTCACCAACGTTGCACTCACCGACGAAGGCGGCGTGTGGTGGGAGGGCATGACGGACGAGGTCCCGGCACACCTGACCGACTGGTTGGGCAACGACTGGACCCCTGAGTCCGGTCGCGTCGCGGCACACCCGAACTCCCGCTTCTGCACCCCGATCGACCAGGTCGACATGCTCTCGCAGGAGTACTACAGCCCGGACGGCGTGGAGATCCACGCGATCCTCTTCGGCGGCCGCCGCAAGACCACCATCCCGCTGGTCACCCAGGCCCGCAGCTGGGCCCACGGCATCTTCATGGGTTCGACCCTGTCCTCGGAAACCACTGCCGCTGCAGCCGGTGCCGTGGGCGTGGTCCGCCGCGACCCGATGGCCATGCTTCCGTTCATCGGCTACAACGCCGGCGACTACCTGAACCACTGGGACTCGATCGAGTCCAAGGCCAACCCGGAGCGCCTGCCCAAGATCTTCCTGGTGAACTGGTTCCGCCGCAACGCCGACGGCGGCTTCGCCTGGCCCGGGTTCGGTGACAACTCCCGCGTGCTGAAGTGGGCCATCGAGCGCATCGAGGGCAAGGCCGACGCCGTGGAGACCCCGATCGGCTTCGTACCGACCGGCGACTCGATCGACCTGACCGGTCTGGACATGACCCCGGCCGACGTCGAGGCCGCCGTGGTCGTCGACAAGGGCGAATGGGCCACCGAGCTGGCAAGCATCGAGGAGTGGTACGCCAAGTTCGGCGAGGCGCTTCCCGCCTCGCTGCGCGCCGAGCTTGATGGCTTGAAGGAGCGCTTGGGAGCCTAGCGTTCCCGGCACGGCAACCTTCGTGAAGGGCCCCGCTGCCATCACCCGCCACCCGGTTACGGGATGGCTGGGGATGGTCGGCGGGGCCCTTCCGTTTCCCCTTCCAGGGTCCCGGCGTCGGCCTCATCGCCAGTGGTCGGGCACGGTTTCGACAGCAAAATGCGTGGCTGCTGGACCAATCCCCTAGGGGATGTGTCAGGATGAAAGCATGATTCTTGCGCGTTTGATCCTCGGGCTCTTGAGTTTGGCGCCCATGACCGGGTATGAACTGAAGAAGCACTTCGACTCGTCCATCAATCACTTCTGGAATGCCGACAAGGCGCAGATATATCGCACACTGGCCCAACTGGTGAAGGACGGGCACGCCACCGTCACCACCGTTGCCCAGAAGAATTACCCGGACCGCCAGGAACACCACATCACCGACGCCGGGCGCGAGGCCCTGGTGGAATGGCTGGGCGGCGAGGTCACCGCGCACACGCCCCGCGAGCCGTTCCTGGCCCGGGTGTTCTTCGCCGCCGAACTCGACCGAGAGTCGGTGCTCGAACTGATCCGCGCCCGGCGCGAGGCCACGCAGGAAGTGCTGGACGACTACCTCTCCCAGCGTGAGGACATCGACATGCGCGCAGCAGCGGACCGCCGCAGCTTCCTGATGGCAGCAACCCTCGACAACGGAATCCGGCATGCGGCCGCCGAGCTTGAATGGCTGGATGCCGTGACGGAGTACCTGCCATGAGCCAGCACGAGGGCGCCTCCGGCGGCGACGCGGGAACGGACGAGGAATTCGTGGACCGCTCGCTGTCCGACGAGGCTGCGGGCCCCGCCCCGGAGGGCGGGGCGGGCCAGGGGCCCCGGCCCGACAAGCCGACCCGGGAGGCCAACCCGAAACGCGCGCCCAAGGACCATCGGCCCCGCCCGGAACCCGGGCAGGACAAGGGCACAGCGAAGGACGAGGCGAAGCCCGCAGCCGAAGCGGCCGGGGTTCCGGCCGGCGGCCCGGCTGACCCGAAGTCCCCGGAGCACCGGCCGCAGGTTCCCGCCAAGGAAAAGCCCGCGCGCCCGGCCAAAGCGCCAAGGCAACCCCGGCCGGCAGTCCCGCATGCCCGCACCGAGCCGCAGGACCCTGCGGCAGCGGCAGCAGCCAGCGTCTCGGCCAAGCCCGCGGGTCCGCGCGACCCGGGCGGCTACCCGGAGTTCCATGCGCCCACGCGTGCCCGCCGCGACGGCAAGCCGGCCCAGACCATCGTGTTCCTGCACGGCGGAAACGTGGCGAACTGGACCTGGGACCCGCAGGTGCGGGCCTTCGGCGACTACGAGGTGCTCACCCCGCACCTTCCCGGGTTCGGAGCACGCGCCCAGGAAGACTGGGCGGGCCTGGACAGCGCCGCCGACGACGTGGCCGCGGTCATTGCCGACGAGGTCTCCAACGGCGGCGCCCACCTGGTGGGCCTGTCCCTGGGTGGCGTCGTGGCGTTGCGCGTGCTGGCCCGGCACCCCGAGCTCGTCGAGTCCCTGCTGATCTCCGGGGTCCCCGCTGCCGGGGTCTCGGCCTCGATGCGCACCATGAGCCGGATGCAGCTGCGCCTCTTCGGCAGCGAATGGTACTGGCGCTTCCAGGCCGGCGCCTATGGCATGGTTGCCGACGAGAAGGACCTGTTCACCGAGCACGGCACGCACCTGCGGGCCGACAACATGCGCGCCATCATGGACGAGGTCGACCCCGGTGGCGTCCCGGCCAAGCTCGGGGACTACAAGGGCCCGGTGCTGGTGATTGCCGGCGGCAAGGAACCCAAGCTGGTGGCCAAGTCCTTCCCGGTGCTGGCCCGCGCGCTGCCGCAGGCCCGGTTCCGCACCGCTGCCGGCATGCACCACCAGTGGAACATCGAGGACCCGATCCTCTTCAACGCGACCGTGCGCGCCTGGGTCGAAAAGGGAACCGCCCACCCGCGGTTGCAGGAGCCAAGGCAATAGACGGCACGCAAGCGCGAAACAGAAGGGCCGGAGTCGTTGCGGGAAGCTCCCTGCAACGACCCCGGTCCTTAGGCCTCCGGGGAAACGGGTTCCCTAGCCGATCATGATGTCCATGCCAGGGCCGGTGCCGGTCCCCGTCAAGAAGAACACCGTCAATACCAGCACCCAAAGCACCCAGAAGACCAGCGTGAACGGGAGAAGACGGGCAATGATGGACCCAATGCCTGCTTCCGGCTCGTACCTACGCAGGAACCCAAGGACAACCACCAGATACGGATTCAACGGAGTCAACACCTGGGTTGCGGAATCGCCGACACGGAAAGCTGCCTGGATGAAACCGGCCTCGTAGCCGATTAGGGCGAACATCGGGATGAACACGGCGGCAATCAGCGTCCACAGAGAAGACCCTGAGCTGATCAGGAGGTTTAGAATCGAGACGACGACGATGAATGCGATGATGGCGCCGTAACCGGTGAAGTTCATGTCCTTCAGCATCTGGGCCCCGTTAACGGCAACCCATGAGGCAAGACCGGACCATGTGAACAACGCCAGGAACTGGGCGAGGATGAACGCCACGATGATGAAGGACACCGCGTCCTTTACGGCCTGGCCCATCATTTCCACGACGGACTGGATATTGGTTATCAATCGAAGACGCGCCCCATAGACGATCGACGGTGCCAGCAATACGCAGAACACTATGAAGATGACCGAACTCAGCAGCGGCGACTTGGGCAGGAATTCGCCGGCCTCGTTACGCAGTGGTGCCCCCTCGGGAAGAGCTAGAGCCAGGACCAGTCCGGCGACGGCCAAAAGGGCCATTCCTGCCCACCGCAGTGCGGATTTCTCGGCGGCGGTGACTTCCGTGTTCGCGTCCTCGGAGACCATCGAATTCACGCCCACTCCTGCGCGGTTCAGCCGTGGCTCGAGCACCTTGTCGATGACCAGACCTCCAGCGATCGTCAGCACGCCGGCCAAGACGACGTTCAGCAGCAGGTTCGACACTGCCGTCACCGGCAGCACCATGCCCGCGACCGGAGCGGCTGCGGCATTGGAGATGCCTGCCAGCAACGCATCCGTGGAGGTGACGAACGGGGTGCAGCTGAATGCCGCCAGCCCGATGGCATAGGACCCGAGCAGGCCTGCCACTGGGTTGCGCCCTGCGGCGCGGAAAACCATGGCCGCTATGGGCGGGATTACCAGGATCGAGGCATCGGACATGATGTGGGCGCACAACGCCACCAACGCCATGACGTATGGCAGTGCCCAACCTGGGGCGCGGCCCAATGTCGATTTGACCAGGACCATCAACAACCCGGTGCGCTCGGCGACCCCGACCGCCAACAACAAGGTGACCACAACGCCCAAGGGCGGGAACCCGATGAAGTTCTGGACGGCAGTGGTCATGAGCCACACGATGCCTTCGCCGGTGAAAAGCCCCTTGACCAAGGTTGGTGTCTCGGCTCCCGGCAGCGTGGTACTCACGTTGAACCAGGAAACCACGGTGGAAATGATCCCGATGGCCAGGAAAAGGTAAAGGAAGAGCGCGAAGGGTTCGGGCAGCTTGTTGCCAACGCGTTCTATATGGTCCAGTGCCCCTGCGCCGAACTTCTTCTTTCCGGCCCGGGGCTTGGTTGGTGGCTTCTTGCTCATCAGGGTGCTCATGCCACGGCCTCTGCCGGCACACCGACGCGGCTGTCCTTGACGATGCGACCCTTGGCCATGACGAGCTCGATGTTCTTGGCATTGGCTAAGGCATGGATGGACGTCAAGGGATCAATACTTGTCAGGACCAAGTCCGCTTCCTTGCCGACCTCGACAGAGCCGACCCGGTCCTCCACCTGCAGCAACCGTGCCGCGTTGAGGGTTCCGGCGACCAGGGCGTCCATCGGCGACATGCCGAAGTCCACAAGGAGGCCCAACTCGGTGAGGTTGGTGCCGTGCGGGGAAATCCCTGCGTCGGTTCCCATGGCCACCTTGACTCCGGCGGATATGGCATTCGAAACGCAGCCGTAGAGGCTTTTCTGTAGGCGCTGCTTCTTTTCAACAGCGTAGGAAGCGGCAGTCGCCGGGTCGGCTGGGACCGTTGCCGTGCTGAGGGTTGGCACCAGGAAGCTGCCTTTATCGAGCATCAGCTCGATCGCCTTTTCATCGATCTCATAGCCGTGCTCGATGCTTCGCACACCGGCGACCAGGGCATTGGAAATGGAACGAGCCGACTGGGCATGGGCAGCAACTGGAACGCCGTGGCTTCCGGCCTCGTCGACCACCGTGCGCATTTCGGCGATATTGAGGCCGTCGTGCCATGGGGTGTCGCGCGGGGACCACACGCCGCCGCTGGCCATCACCTTGATGACTTTTCCGCCCAGGCGCATGACCTCGCGGGTGTTGCGCAAGGCCTCATCCGTCCCGTCGGTCAGGAACCCGATGTCCCCGTTCGGGGAAATCGCGGAGCCCTGGTTGAAGCCGCAGCAGGTGCGAAAATCGCCGTGGCCGCCAGTGGGTCCCAGCGCACGGTAAGCGAAGATGATTTCCGGTCCCTCGACGAGTCCGCGCTCGACGGCCACCTCGGTTGCCATGTCTATGCCGCCCAAATCCCGGACGGTGGTGATCCCGGCGTCAAGGGTGGCGCGCAGCAGCGGAATCGCTGCGTAGTAACCAAAGCGCGGAGGCAGGTGCAGCATTTCGGTTCCGCTGAACTGGCCGGCGGACATGGCCAAGTGGACGTGGGAATCGATGAATCCCGGGAGAAGGACTTGTCCACGTCCGTCAATGCGGATCGCATCGATATCGAAGATCGGTGCATGTGCGTCCGGGCCAACCCATTCGATCTCGCGGCCCCGCACCACGACGGTGTGCATTTCGGCCGGGGCAGTCCCCGTGCCATCGATAAGGGTGACGTGTTCAAATACCGTTTGCAGCTGCTGCAACTTTCCTCCATGTGCGCTGTGTCATAATTTCAACTAAACGTAAGGAGATAGACATGACTTTTCTCCAGAATGCAGGAAAAAGATATTATGGCAAAAAATTTGCAGAAAATTGATGGCATCTCCGAAAGTGACCTGGAGCTTGTCAACGCCCTCCAGCTGGCACCGCGAGCCAGCTGGAGCGAGCTGTCGATGGTCCTGGATGTGCATGCAACCACACTCTCACGCCGCTGGGACCGCATCGCGGAGGCCGGACTGGCTCGCATCTCCACCTCCCCGGGCCATGGCAGTGCCACGCAACTGGAAATGGCATTCGTCGAGCTGACATGCAGAAACAGTCAGGTCACGCAGGTCGCTAACGAGCTTTTCATGGACCACCGGGCCATGACCGTCCAGTTCATTGCAGGGTCTGCTCACCTCTTGGTGACGGTTGCCGCTCCCGGGGGCTCACTGGCGGACTTCCTGATCGCCACCATTGGGTCCATGGACGGAGTGTTGCACTACTCGGTGCGCACGGTGACCGGTCAGTTGGTGGAAGCCAGCAAATGGCATTTTCGTGCATTGCCGGCGGCTACGGTGCGCACGCTTCGAAGCCTTTCCTCTAGCGCCGGTTCCGCTCGCGAAGACCGCAGCGTTGTGATGGATGAAGCCGACCGCGAGGTGGCGCGTTCCTTGAGTACCAACGGGAGGATGGGTTTCAGGGAAATTGGCGATCGCGCCGGAATCTCCGCGCCGGCCGCGGCCCGACGCGTCAACCGGCTGATAGCGGGGAACTTCATCAATGTGCGCTGCGATCTGGTGCGTCACGGGCTGGGACGCAACGTCAGTGCCGTGTTTTGGGGAACCATGACGCCGGAGACCATGCTTCTTATTGACCGAGATCTCGGGGCTGAAATACCGGAACTCCGGATCATGATGGCTGTGACCGGCGCGCACAACATCCACATGGTGGTCTGGCTTAACAGCCCAGCCGATTTGTTAGCCATCGAGCGCAAGATCCTGCGTGCCGTTCCCGGTCTGACCATCGATGACCGGCGGATCGTTCTAAGGACATTCAAATACAACGGTGCAAGGATCACCGAGTCCGAGGTCTTTGGCGACGTGGTTCCCGTGGGGTACTGAAATTAAACGCGAAGGCCGCCACCGAGTGATCGGTGGCGGCCTTCGCCCCCCAAGCGGGTTCCGCTGAGATGCCTACCGTCGCGGGACCCGCGGCTTCCGGGCCGTTAGGCTGCGAGCCACAGGTCGGGTCCGAAGACCTCGTAGTGGATGTTGGTGGCCGGGATGCCGGCCTCGATGGCCTGCGAACGGACCGCGCGCATGAACGGCAGCGGGCCGCACAGGTACAGGCGGGCATCGGCCGGCAGCTCCAGGTTGGCCAAGGACATGTAGCCCTCGGTGGCTTCGGTGCCTTCGGCCTTGGCGTTGATGTCCTCGAGCCACAGCGTCAGCTCGGCGTTGGGCAGGGAATCGACCGATTCGAGCATCTGCTCCTTGAGCGCCCAGGCAGCTTCGTTGGCCTCCGCGTGCAGCACCATGACCTGGCGGTCCGAGCCCGCCGCGGCCAGGGTGGCCAGCGCGGAGGCGCTCGGGGTGCAGCCGATGCCCGCGGTGGCCAGGATGATCGGGGCGCCGGTGGTGTCGATGACCAGGTCGCCGTACGGGTTGGAAAGCTCGATGACGTCCCCGACGTTCAGGTGCTGGTGCATGAACGGGGAGACCTCGCCGCCGCCGTCGAACTTGGTGGTGATCACGCGCTCGGTCGTGGAGGTGACCGAATCGCTGAGGGTGTACTGGCGGCACTGGCGCAGTCCGTCCAGCAGCGGGACCCGCACCGAGACGAACTGGCCGGCCTTGGCCACCGTCACCGGGGTGTCGTCCGCCGGGACGAAGCGGAAGGTGACCGAACCGGTCCCGGCGGCTTCCTTGGCAACGAGCTTCCAGTCGGTCCAGATCTTGTCGTTGGCCTGCTGCGCGTAGAGGCCCTTTTCGATCTTGACCAAGGCGTCGGCCATGAGCCAGTAAACCTCGGACCAGGCCTCCGCGACCTCGGGGGTCACCGCCTCGCCCAGGTCGTCGACGATGGCGGCGAAAAGGTGCTCGTAGACGATGGCATACTGTTCCTCGACGATGCCCAGCGAGGTGTGCTTGTGGGCGATGCGGGAAAGCACCGCCTCGGGCAGGGTTCCGGGGTTGTTGACCAGGTGGGTGGCGAAGGCGGCGATGGATCCGGCCAGGGCCTGCTGCTGTGCACCGTTCTTCTGGTTGGCGCGGGAGAAGAGTCCGTCAAGGAGTTCCGGGCGGGCCGCGAACATCCGGTCGTAGAACTTCGGGGTGATGTGGGAGATCCGCTCGCCAATGATTGGCAGCGTGGCTTCGATGACCGGGCGGGACTTGTCGGAAAGCATCTTGTGGCTCCTTGACGAAGGGTGGCTCTTATCTTGCATCTTTCATGCAAGATTGATACTTCATTTCTACAGGGCGTAGAAGGTTGATGCAAATCGGCCCGCTGGGTTCGTGAAGGAGGAAGTCTTTTTGGGGCATCAAACCCCTGGGCCTCGGCGCCCGCGCAATGCCCCTGAGGCCGTTACCGGGCCCTGAGTTCGGGGCCCTGATGGTCAGGGCATGGAGGGGAAAGACAGCGGTGCCTTGGTGGAAACAGGGGTGAGATCCTCGATACTGAGCAGGTCCAGCTCTGCGTAGAAGGCTTCGCGCGCCCGGCGCAGGGCACTGCGCAGCTTGCATCCGGCAAGCAGCGGGCATGGAACACCGGCCTCGGAGATGCAGTCGACAACATCCTCGCGGAGATCGAGATCGCGCATCAGGGTGCCCACGCGCAGCTCCAGGCCGCGGCCGGTGATCTGCGATCCGCCGTAGCGCCCGCGCGCCACGTCCAGGGCGCCGCGGTTGCGCAGTTCCACGACGGCCTTGGCCACGTGGTTGTAGGGCACGCCGATCTGCTCGGCGATGTCCTTGGTGGTGACCTGCTGGTCGCGACGGGAGCCGAGAAACATCAAGGTGCGCAGGCACACGTCTGCATAGGCGCTGAGTTTCACGTGTTCCATTCTCGCAGGTGTTGGAATCCTGCGCAGTGATCCATGCCTCCGGCAGCCGGCGCCCGCCCGGTATTGCTCCCGCAACCGCTTCGATCGTTTTCCCGGCCCCCGGTGATCCTGCCCCGCCTTCGGCTTCGGGCGGCCCCGGTTCACGCCGTGGAGCCGAATACCGGAAACCTCCCGCTCGGGGCGGAAACCTGGCAGCCGTTCAAAGACCTGTGGCCCGGATCCGGGGAACCGGTTCCGGGCCACAGGCCGAAAGGCAAACGGGGGGTTAGGCCCAGACCTGGATCTGGCCGCCCTCGGCGCTGGGCTCGGAGAACTCCCAGATCCCGGTTTCCGGATCCGGTGCGGTGTAGGGCTGCACGATGGCGACCGAACCGCCGTTGCGGTGCTCGGCCAGYACGTGCACGGCGTCCGTGGCGTCATCCAGCAAGGTGACATCCGAGACGAAGGCCACGGCATTGAACGATTCGCGTTGGTCCTGCAGCAGCTGGACGAGATCGGCCATCATGACCTCGGCGTCGATGTCGGCTTCCGGGTCGTCGAGGTCCTCGGTGGGCTGGACGGCCAGCAGGCGCAATTCCGGCTCGGCATTTTCCTCGGTGGCCGGTTCCACGGCGATGGCGAAGGGCAGGAAGACGCCCTGTTCCTCCAGCTGTTCGCGGGCCACGCCCAGGGCGGTGCCCAGGACCTTGTTCAGCTCGGCCTGGGCGGCCTCGTCGAGTTCGGCGATCTTGTTTTCGGGGGTGCTCATGCGTTGCTCCTGACGATTGAGAGGACCTGGTTGCGGATGGATTCCATGGTCGCGGTGTCTATTGCTTCCCCGTTGTAGCGGAGGAAGGGTTCGGTGTTCGAGGGGCGCAGGTTGAACCAGTACGACCCATCGACGGCGGCCACGGTGGTGCCGTCCATGCGGGTGACGGTGACCGGACCGTCGGCGAATTCCGCCAGTACGCGGGCCACGGCCCCGGCCTTGTCCTGGACCTCGGAGTTGATCTCGCCGGAGGAAACGTAGGGCTCGTACTCGGCGGCGAACTCGCTCAGCGGGGTGTCCTGGTGGCCGAGGGCCGCCAGCACGTGCATCGCCGCGAGCATGCCGGTGTCAGCGTTGTAGAAGTCGCGGAAGTAGTAGTGGGCGGAGTGCTCCCCGCCGAAGACCGCGCCCTGCTCGGCCATGACGGCCTTGATGAAGGAGTGCCCCACGCGGGTGACCACCGGGCGGCCGCCGGCGGCGGTGACGGCCTCGGGCACGGCGCGGGAGGTGACCAGGTTGTGGATGATGACCGGGGTGTCCTCGCCCGCGGCGCGGGCCCGGGCGATTTCGCGCACCGCGACCAGGGCGGTGAKCGCCGAGGGGGAGACCGGCGCGCCCTTTTCGTCGATCACGAAGCAGCGGTCCGCGTCCCCGTCGAAGGCAAGCCCGATGTCGGCGCCGTGCTCGATGACCGCCGCCTGCAGATCGCGTAGGTTTTCCGGCTCCAGCGGGTTGGCCGGGTGGTTGGGGAAGGTGCCGTCGAGTTCGAAGTACATCTCGATGATTTCCAGCGGCAGCCCCGGCAGCAAGGTGTCGCCGAGCACCGCGGGGGTGGTGAGCCCGCCCATGCCGTTGGCCGCGTCGACCACGACCTTCAGCGGGCGGATGCTTGAGAGGTCGACCAGTTCGCGCAGGTAGGCGGCGTAGTCCGCCAGCACGTCGGCCTCGGTGACGGTGCCCTCGGGGGCCTCGGTGGACACCGGCAGGCCCTCGTCCAGGTAGGACTGGGCCAGGTCGCGGATGTCGAAGAGCCCGGTGTCGGAGGAGACCGGGACGGCACCGGCCTTGGCCATCTTGATGCCGTTGTATGCGGCGGGGTTGTGGCTGGCGGTGAACACCACCCCGGCGCAGCCCAGCGAACCGGCGGCGAAGTACAGCTCGTCGGTGGAGATCAACCCGAGCATCTTCGGGTTGGCGCCGCGGTAGGCGGCACCGCGCGCGAAGGCAGCGGAAAATTCGGGGGAGGAGGGGCGCATGTCCCCGCCGACCAGGACGTCCTGTCCGGCCAGGCCCAACACGTCGACGAATGCGGCGCCAATGGCCTCGACCGCCTCTGCGGTAATGGTGGCCCCGACGATGCCGCGCACGTCGTAGGCCTTGAAGGACTCTGAAAGATCGATTTCCACACTCACACCCATGAGCTTATCCGGTTGGTCCGTCCCGCCGGGAAATTGGCGCAATGAAGGTGAGTAGCGACATAGGGGCGGCGTTTGCCGCCGGTGGGGGCAAGTGTCGGTGGACACTGGAATACTGGGGGCCATGGACGCCTATACACCCAGCATTGATTCGGACTTGCGCTCCGCTGCCACTTCCATCCTGCGTTCCCTGGTCGGCCGGGACGATGCGCAGTTCCACGACGGCCAGTTCGAGGCCATTGAGGCCCTGGTGGCCGGTGGCCGCCGGGCACTGGTGGTGCAGCGCACCGGCTGGGGAAAATCCGCGGTGTACTTCGTGGCCTCGCTGCTGCTGCGGGCCCGGGGAGCTGGTCCCACGCTGATCGTCTCCCCGCTGCTGGCGTTGATGCGCGACCAGGTCGCCGCCGCCTCCCGGGCCGGGGTGCGGGCCGAGGCCATCAACTCCGCCAACGCCCTGGACTGGCAGTCGATTGCCCAGAAGCTCGACAACGACGAGCTGGACGTGCTGCTGGTGTCCCCGGAGCGGCTGAATAACCCGGTCTTCCGCGATACCCAGCTGCCGGCGCTGGTGGCGCGGATGGGCCTGCTGGTCATTGACGAGGCGCACTGCATCTCCGACTGGGGCCATGACTTCCGTCCCGACTACCGCCGCATCAAGGACCTCATCCAGGCGTTGCCGGGCAACGTCCCGGTGCTGGCCACCACCGCCACGGCCAACGAGCGGGTGGTCCACGACGTGCAGGAGCAACTGGCCGTGGGAGGCGCCGAGGTCTTCACGCTGCGCGGCTCGCTGGCCCGCGAGTCCCTGCGCCTGGGCGTGCTGCGCCTGGCCTCGCCGCGCTCGCAGTTCGCCTGGCTGCTGACGCACCTGAACGACTTCCACGGCTCGGGCATCATCTACACGCTGACCGTCTCCGCGGCCGAGGACATCACCCGGCTCCTGGCCGAGGCCGGGCACAAGGTGCTCGCGTACTCGGGTCGCACCGACACCGAGGAACGCCACCGTGCCGAAACCGCGCTGAAGAACAACGAGGTCAAGGCGCTGGTGGCCACCAGCGCGCTGGGCATGGGCTTTGACAAGCCGGACCTGGGCTTCGTCATCCACGTCGGGGCGCCCAGTTCCCCGGTGGCCTACTACCAGCAGGTGGGCCGCGCCGGCCGCGGCAGCATCAACGCAGACGTCCTGCTGCTTCCGGGCCCGGAGGACCGCGAGATCTGGCGATACTTCGCCACAAGTTCCATGCCGGACCAGCAGAAGGCCAACGCCGTGCTGCAGGAACTCGCCGCCACGTCCGGGCCGCTGTCGGTGCCCGCGCTCGAGGCCCGGGTCAACATCAAGCGCACGCCGCTTGAGCTGCTGCTGAAGGTGCTGGCCGTGGACGGCGCCGTGGAACGGGTCTCCGGAGGGTGGATCGGTTCGGGCGCCCAGTGGTTCTACGATGCCGAACGCTACACCCGGGTGGCTGCCGCCCGCGTGGCCGAGCAGAACGCGATGCTCGATTACGAAAACCTGAAGACCTGCCGCATGGAATTCCTGTCCCGGGCCCTTGACGACCCGGCCGCTGCCCCGTGCGGTCGCTGCGACAACTGCGCGGGCGTCTGGTTCAGCGATGACATCCAGGCCTCCGCCAAGGACTCGGCGCAAACTGCCCTGGGCAGGGTCGGGGCCCTGGTTGAGGCACGTCGGATGTATCCCGGCGGCATGGAAAAACTGGGTGTTCCGCTCAAGGGCAAGATCAAGCCCGAGTTCCAGGCCGAGGACGGACGGGCCCTGGCCCGGCTGACCGACCTGGGCTGGGGCGGCCGGTTGCGTGCCCTGCTCGAAAGCACGGACGAGCCGGATGCACCGATGCCCCAGGCCATGCTCGATGCCTGCGTGAAGGTGCTCAGCGAGTGGAAATGGTCGACCAGGCCAGTCGCGGTGGTCTCCATGCCCTCGCGCTCCCGCCCGCAACTGGTCGGATCGTTCGCCCAAGGCATTTCCACCATCGGCCGGCTGCCTTACCTGGGGCAGTTGGAATACCGGGACCATGGGCCGCGCGGCGGCTCGGGCGGTAACTCGGCCTTCAGGCTCGCTGCGGTCTGGGACCAGTTCGTGGTTCCCGCCGAAATGGCCGAGAAGTTGGCCGGCGCCCCGGGTCCGATCCTGCTCCTCGACGACCTGGCGGACAGCCGGTGGTCGATGACCGAGGCGGCCAGGATCCTGCGCGAGGCCGGGGCCCCCGGGGTGCTTCCGTTTGTGCTGGGCGTGGCCGGCTAACGGCGTTCGCAAGGCGGCACGCTTGCCGAAGGTTTCGGGCCGTGCCGGCAGGGTGGCGGCCCGCGGCAAGATTCGTGGCCGGCAGCTATGTTTATGCGTCCGAGCTGCTCCTAGAATGGGGCCAACGCAGAGTCATGAATGCGTTTGCCACAATCCAAGGAAGTGTCGCTATGGCTGAATTCATGGATGTCCACAACCACATGCAGGGCTTGTCCGCAGCGGACCTCAAGGCTGCGCACGAGGCTGATCTCGCCCTCCAAGGCGAGGAAGGCGTGGAATTCAAGAAGGCGTGGGCCGACCCGGTCAGCGGGAAGATCTTCTGCCTCTCCGAAGGCCCCTCCGCGGAGGCGGTCCAACGGGTCCACGAGCGGGCCGGCCACCTGGCCGACGAGATCTACGCAGTGCCGCTGGTGGTCTGAACCCTGATGCGGCCACAAGGACCACAAGGAGTACCGGTCCACCGGCAAAAGTGAATAGGGGGGGAATCGGTCGCGTTGCCGCGGGCTTGGCAGCGGCAACGCGACCCGATTGTCACTTGAACAGACCTGGAGGCGGACGCCCGCCTCGGAGCGCTCTCGTATTTGAGTGGAAGCGGCCGATGGAACATGGCCTGCGGGTCCGGGCAGGGACAATCTTTGGTCCGTGCAACTTAGCGCTGGGTCTCGCCGGGCCGTACGCTAGAGATATGGAAATTCTGCTTTGGGTCGTCGTCCCGCTGCTCATTCTCGGACTTGCGTGGATGGGACTGAAGAAGCTGCGTATCAAGAACTCGGCCGAGGTTTCTGCTGCAATCACCCCGGAATCGGCGCAGGCCGCAGCCACGCAGCTGACCGGGGAAGGACACCGAGCCGTCTACAAGTCCTTGGCCCAGGGCGATTTCATGGCAGCGGTGCAAAACTACAAGGCCATGACCGGGGAAGGCTACAAGGCCAGCATCATCGCGGTGCGAAGCCTGGAACGTTTCCCGCAGGTCCGCAAGGAACCAGACCTCGGACCCACCATTGCCCAGCAGCTCGACGCGGAACGCGAGGCGGCCAAGGCCGCGGAGCCCCAGGTCCCGCAGGTGCAGGAGCCCAGCGCGGCGACCGGCATCCCGAGCGAGCCCGTCCCGCCCCATGACTCCACTCCGGCTTCCGCGAATGAGCAGAACCTCGAGGACGCATGGGTGGTGCCCAGTGAATGGGCCGAGGAATTTGGAAGCGACGCGGAACGGACCTCCACGCAGTTCAAGGTCTCCTACCTGGTGGACGGGGAATCCCGGGAGTTCGCCAGCGAGGACCTTCCGCCTGCCGAATACGACCAGTTCCTGTCGCTGGTGCGGGACAACGACCTGCCCGGGGCCGCGGGACTGATCGCCAAGCATTCGGGCCTGGAACAGGCCGAGATCCTGAAGATGCTTGCGGCTTCCCCGCTGGGTGGAGGCCAAGCCTCCACCGCGAACATTGCCGACTTCAGCTTCGAGGGGCAGGGACCGGACGGCGCCGTGAAGTTCAGCATCAACGACCTGGTGGAACCCGAACGTTCGGAGTTGCTGGACCACTTGCGCTTGGGCGAGCTGGACGAAGCAACCACCATTGTCGTCCGCCACACGGGCCTGCCCGATGAGATGGTGCGAACCCTGCTCAACGCATTCGGGGACGGCGACAAGTAGATCCCCTAGCGGGATCCCCAAGGGGACCGCTTGAGGCCGCGTGCACCTGGAGCCCCGAAGGGGTCGGGTATGCGCGGTTTTGTCTTTGCCGAGGCAAATTTCCCGTAGCGGCGGTTCCTGCAGGTTAAACGAAAACAGCCCCGAAAAATCGAGGCTGTTTCAGCGGACACGGGGGGATTTGAACCCCCGGTCGAGTATAACCCCGACACTTCATTAGCAGTGAAGCCCATTCGGCCGCTCTGGCACGTGTCCATATTGCTGTTTCCAGCTCCCCTAGACTACCCAAAGCTGGCGCGCCGCACAAAACGAGCCCGAAAGGGCCGCAACAACCGCGCGGGAACGACCGACTGCCGCCGCCAATCGGAGGCCCGACGCGCTAACGTTGGCCGCATGGCAAGTGCTTCCAAATTGGTCACCGTGGCTGACCTCGACTTCAGCTCGCCCGACAAAACCCGTGTTTCGGTCGCGGCCCGGCTTGGGCTGCTGCTGGAGGACGGCGGCAGCGTTCTGCTGCTCGACAACCGCGGGTGGTCGACCAGCCAGCACTGGGCGGACGCATCGGTTGGCGACATCGAAAAGAGAGCATTCGATCTCATGGGACCCGATGCCCCGACTGAGGACCAAGACAAGGAAGGGATGGCCACGGAGTATTGGGAATCCCTGAGTGAAATCCTGGAACAACTGGATCTCGACATCGGCCCCGCCGAACTTCGCGAGCTGCCCCACGAAGTCCGACTGAGCCACCGTCTGCTCAAGCGCCTCGATGCCGCACTCAACGACCTGGGCGGCACGCGCACCGGAAGATGAATCAGTCGGCGACGTGCCGCCAGAGGAACTCGTAGCTGGTCGCCAGCATGGTTGCGGTTGCGCCGTTGTCGCTGGCCCCGGCATGCCCGCCGTCAAGGGACTCGTGGTAACGGACATTGCCGACACCCATGTCCATCATCTTCGCCGCCATCTTCCGGGCCTGCACCGGTCCGACCCGGTCGTCGCTGGTGGCGCTCCAAATCAGCGAGGCCGGGTAGGCGGTCCCCTCCGGGAGTGCATCGTCGAGCCGGTGGTACGGGGAGAACGTGCGAACAAATTCCCAGTCAGCGGGCACCTCCGGGTCGCCGTACTCGGCAATCCAGGAATGCCCGGCGGCCAGACGCGTGTACCTGCGCATGTCCAGCAACGGGACACCGCAGGAGATGGCCCCAAAAAGCTCCGGGTAGCCGGTGATCATGTTGCCCATCAGCAGCCCGCCGTTGGAACGACCCGTCGCGGCCAGGTGTTCGCGCGAGGTGACCCCGCGGTTGATGAGGTCGCGGGCAATGGCCGCGAAGTCCTCGTAGGCGCGGTGCCTGTTTTCCCGCAGCGCAGCCCGGTGCCAGCGCGGCCCGTACTCGCCGCCGCCGCGGATGTTGGCCACCACGTAGCTGCCGCGCCTGCCCTGTTCCGTGCGGCGAACCAGCCAGCCGGGACCCAACGCACCGAGGTAGCTCGGGGTCAGGCTGGCCTGGAACCCGCCATAGCCGTTCATCAGCACCGGGTTCTTCCCGTCCAGCGGAAGCTCGTGCGGTGACACCTGGAAGTAGGGGATGCGGGTTCCGTCATCGGAAACGACAAAGTGCTGCGTGACCTCGAAGTCTTCGGCATCGAAACGAGCCGGTGCGCTCTTCACCGGCAGCGGGGTTGGGTCGTTGGCCGCGTCCGGGCCGACGGTACCGCGTGCCAGGGTGGTGGGCGTGAGGAACCCGGTGAGGGTCAGCCAAAAATCCTCGCCGCATTCGGGATCCTCGTCGTCCACGGCCGAAATGCTGAAGCTGTGCAACGGGGCACCGACGTTCAGGGTGCGAAGCGCGAAGTCGCGGGCGGGATCGCAGATAAGTATCTGGGAGGAGACGTCTTGCAGGACGTTGAGCAGGATGTGGCTGGCGGTGAAGTCAATGGATTGCAGGGAGGCGGAGTCCGTGGGGACGAAGATCTCGCGCAGGGCCCCGGTGCCGGCCATGAACCCCTCGAGCTCCGCCAGTACCAGTGATCCGGGAATGTGGGTGACCCCGTTGCGGGTCCAGGGGGTTTGCGGGGAGAAGATCACCCAGTCGCGGTGCAGCGAGACCCCGACGTCGGTGGGGACGTCAAGGTGCACCCATTCATCGCCGCTGCGCACGTAGGTCTTGGAATTGTAGAAATCGATGACGTCGTGGGCCACGTCGCGTTCGAACCCCGGGGTCGAATCATGGGAGACATAGGCCAGGACGTGTGACTGGTCGATGGCGAAGATTTCCTCGGCCTCGGCCAGCGCCTGGCCGCGCGACAGGCGGCGCACGGTGCGGGCATACGAGGACAGCGTGAGCGATCCTTCCCCGACATCGGTGGCGACAAACAAGGTGTCCTCATCCGCCCAGGAGACGTTGGTCTTGGCGACCGGCAAGTCGAAGCCTCCGGCGACAAAGGCCAGCGTTGGCAGGTCGAATTCCCGCACGCGCACCTGGTCCCCGCCGTCGGGGGAGAGCTTGACCAGCGCCCGGGTGTACTCCGTGCCAGCTGCCGGGCGGAGCATCTGCGCCCCGGAGTAGACCCAGTCGATTCCCTCGGCCGCTGCCAGTGCATCCACATCCAGCAGTATTTCCCACTCCGGCTCCTGTTGCTGGTACGACTCCCAGCTGGTACGCCGCCACAATCCCTTGGGGTGCTGCGAATCGCGCCAGAAGTTGTAGTAGTGATCCCCGCGCTTGGTGACCATGGGGATCCTGTCGGCGGCGTCCAGCACCGTGAGGATGGCACCCTTGGTGGCGGCGAAATCCGCGTCGAAGAGTTCTTCCTCGGTGCGGTCGTTCTGGCCGACCACCCAGTCCATGGCGCGTTCCGAGTCCAATTCCTCGAGCCACAGGAATGGGTCCTCGGGTGTGTTCTCGGCAGGGGAACCAATGGCCTGAATCGGGGCGGGAGCCGCTGGGATGCCGGAGCCCAGGACGGCCGCTTCGACCGATTCAGGGGCGTTTGGAACGGACTGAGAAGGATAAGAAGTGCTCATGGGCACAGTCTCTCATGCAGCACCGGGAAACCACTTCGGCGTCGGGCAGCGATCCCGCTGCCAGGGCGACTAGGCTGAAACCGTGAGTGAGCAGCAGAATCCCGGTCGAGAACCGTATGTCATTGCCGTTGTGGGAGCCGGACCGCGTGGCACCTCGGTTCTTGAGCGCTTGGCATCCGAACTGGGGCGCACCCTGAACCATTCGCGCGCGATCACCGTGGTCGTCTTCGATGTCCACGACCCGGGTGCCGGGCATGTCTGGAGTACGTCCCAGTCCAGGCTCTTCCTGATGAACACCCCGGCAGGATTCCCCACCGTTGCCCCGGAACGGGAAGCCCCGGGCGAACCGGGCTTGAGCTTCGACCAATGGCGCCTGGCCGGCGGCGACGGCGCGGTGCTCAGCAGCGTGGAAGCCGAGGAACTGGAACGGATGGGCCGGGGAACCTACCCGCCACGGGCCCTCTACGGACGGTATCTGCGCCACGTCTTTGACCGGTCGGTGGCGGCACTGCGCGCCAACACTGCCGTGATGGAAGTGCGTGTGGAGCGCGCCGAGATCACGGCCCTGCACCGCGGCGCGGCCGACTACCTGCTGACCGGGCACCGGATCGATGGCACCGGCGCACAAACACCACACTCCGGCGATGCCCTTGAACTGCGTGCCGACGCCGTGGTGCTGGCATTGGGCCACGTTCCGGCACACCTGAACCCGGCACAGCAGGCAATGGCCCAGGCCGCTGACGAGGCCGGTCTGGCCTACCAGGGTCCCAACGTTCCCGGGGACGTCGCCTGGGACAAGGTTCCAGCGGGGGAAACCGTCTTGGTCCGCGGCCTGGGACTGAACTTCTTTGACGTGATGATCGCCCTGACCGTGGGGCGCGGCGGACAGTTCAATGAAATCAACGGGGGCCCGGGGCGTGCCCTGGAATACTGGCCCTCGGGCCGGGAACCACGGATCGCGGCGGCCTCCCGCCGCGGAACGCCGTACCGCGCAAAATCCTGCATCGAGGAGTTCATCCCGGACTCCGTGAGCCTGCGCTACCTGGACTTCGACGTGATCGTCCAGAAGGTTGCCGAGGCCCGGGCACTGAACCCGGAAGCAGCCGTCCGCTTTGACGCGCACGTCTGGCCATTGCTGCACCGCGACGTCCTGCTGGCCTACTACCGCACCGCGGCCAAGCGACACCCGTCCCGCTTCGAGGTGGACCCGGATGAATTCGTGGACAACTTGGTTGCGGTGCTCGACGCCGAACACCAGGCAGGCTCCCAGGTGTGGTTGGAGGGCGCTCGCCGACTCGTGGACGAGCAGGCCCCCGTCTTGGGGTTCCTTGATGTCCCTCGGCTGGGCCACCCCTTCGCCGAACGCGGATTTTCCTCCTTGAAGGAATACCAGAAGGCCGTCATGGAATACCTGGAGTTCGATGCGATCTCTTCGGTGGAAGGCGAGAAAGACCCGTTGAAGATGGCCATTGCCACCTTGAACGCCGGGCGCATGGTCGTCAAGAAGATGATCACCGAGCGACTGATCTCGGACGAGTCGCGACAGAGCGAGGTGCAGGGATGGTTTGAACCGCTGGTCGAGGGTCTGGCCTCCGGTCCTCCGCTGCAACGCATCGAGGAACTCGCAGCCTTGGCCCGGGCCAACATCGTGGAGTTCATCGGCCCGGACCCGGAATTCGAGATTGACCGGCCTTCCGGGGTGTTCACCGCTTCATCGCCGTGGGTCGATGCCCCGGCATGTACGGCGCGCACGCTCATTGAGGCCATGATGCCGGCCAACCGCGTGCTGCAGACTGCCTCGCCGTTGCTGCGGCAGCTGCTCGACGATGGCTTGGCCACCGCGTTCCACATGCGCAACGACCAAGGAGAACCGTTCCCGGGTTCGGGACTCGAGGTCATGGGCGAGCCCTACCGGATGGTTGATGCCCAGGGGGTGGCGCACCGGGCGATCTTCGTGCTCGGGCTCCAGCTGTCCTCCGCGCAATGGGGCACCGCCATCGCGGCCCAGGCCGGGGCCGCGCTCGACGGTGCGGCCCGGACCCTGGGCGACGCCCAGGACATTGCCCGGGAACTGCTGCGCCTGAGCCAGGTCCAGGACCTGAACCAGCCGCGCTGAGAAACAGGCCCCGGGCCATGGAACGAAATGGCCAAAGGGGAGGGGCCGGACGCCAAGGCCAGTTCCCTCCCCGCGCAGGGAATTTCCAAGCCCTGCTACACGCCCACCAGCTTCAAGGTGGCCCCGCAACAATCGGTGATCGCAGCAACCCTGCCGAACTCGGAATCCTGCGGGCCCTCGGTCACGGTGCCGCCATTGGCCACCACGGTCGCGCAAGCCGCATCCACGTCATCCACGCCCCAATAGGTCACCCAGAATCCGGGGACCTCGACCGGCAGGAAGCCGGAGGCGTCCATCAGCCCCGCCTTGGCATCGTCGCCCTGCCCGTAGGTGGTGTACTTGAATTCCGGGGAATCGGCCATCACATGGGTGTCCCAGCCAAAGGCCTTGGAATAGAACTCCACCGCCGCCGGATAGTCCTTCGAGTACAGCTCGTGCCACGCCGGGGTGCCGTGCTCGGAGTCGGCACCGAAGCCCTGGTGTTCCTGGGGCTGCCACACGCCGAACGCGGCGCCGCCGGCATCAAGGAAGATGCCCATGTGCCCGAACGGGGCCACATGCATCGGCGGCATCAGGACCTTGCCGCCCGCGCCTTGGACGCTGGCCTCGGTGGCGGCGATGTCATCGCTCTTTAGGTACAGCGACCAGATGTTGGGGATGCCACCGAAATCCGGATTGTGCGGAGACATTCCCGCCACCAGCCGCCCGTCGCGCCGGGCGCTGAGATATCCGCCGTACTCCTCCGCAACGGGCTCATCGAACTCCCAGCCGAAGAGGGCCGAATAGAATTTCTTGCTCGCATCGATATCCGAGCTCATGATGTCGGTCCAGACCGGGTTTCCGGCGGGGGTGGTATCACGCAGGGGCATTTTCGAACGCTTCCAATCTTGGGGTTGCCGTTGGTTCGTGAACCGGCAATCCTGCCTGCCCGGTTGCCATGAATCCTACGTGCCGCACCCGGTGCTGACCATGGCCTGCGGGTTAACGAAAGGAGTCGGTTCCCGTTGGCACGGGAACCGACTCCTTGAATGGCACGGATGGTAAGAGATTTGAATTCTTTAAAGTGCTATGGGAAGTCGAAAAAATCCTATAATCACTTGGATTTGCATCACTCCAGGTAACAACATTTGATGCATGACGTGGGCAAATGATGGGCATTTCGCCATTCGTCGCCCCGCCTGCCTACACTCGAATCAATCGCTCGCAAGTTAGGAATCCAGCATGAAACGCGTACTGAAGCACCGACTAACAATCAGCTTGGCGGTACTCGCCGTCGTGATAGCGGCCGGAATCTACGTTCCCAGCTCCACCTACCCGGTAGCGTTCGGCATCATCTGGGCTGTTTGCGCGGTAACGCTCGGGTTCGCGGTAGTCTCCATCCGCAGGGACTTGAATGATGCGTAACAAGGTTGCTGCGCTGCTCGCTGCGGCCCTCGCACTGACCGGATGCACCTCAGGTATGGAAGTATCGTCTGAGCCTCATCGGACCCACTCCGTCGCGCCAGTGAATGAAGACCTCTCACAGAAATGGGCGGACGCCCAGATCAACCACTTCTTGAACGGCTACGGCGCGGCAAGCTTCCGGGGATTCCTGGAAGGAACTCCGCACCGGAATATCGACTCTTGGTCTTCTCCTGAAGAAGGTGTCCTGGTAGTTGTGCTGTCGAGCAACAACTGGGAAGAAAAGTACCTCCGTTCTCTCTCCTTCGACATGATGGGCAAAGCCGGCTGGACAGACCACAGCTTGAAGCTGGTCCGCGTCACTTCCCACGACGGCTCGATGTGGGCGGACACCCAGCGCGCTGACATCAATGGACTCCACTAATTCACCTGCCAGAGCGTCCCGCCGGATCGTAAGATCCGGCGGGACGCATTGGCGCTTAGCGGCTGTAGTCCAAGAACTCCTGCTATCCAAGGCTGAGCCGGCATTGCGGCCAGCCACTGCCAATTCCGGCATTTCCGTCAAGGTTGTAGGACGTGGTGTTTGCCGTGCAGACGCTGGACCTCTAGGCAGAGCCGTTCGATGACGACTTGGACGCCGTTGCCATGGCCCTGGATGCCGCCGTCCCAAGATGACTTCTGCCCAAAGTGATTGTTTTCGGGCACAAGAAAGGCCCCTGCCCCCTTGTAAACAAAGGGAGGCCGGGGCCTTATCCGTGAGCGGATGGTAAGAGATTTGAACTCTTGGTACGGGGTTACCGCACACTGGTTTTCAAGACCAGCTCCTTAGGCCGCTCGGACAACCATCCAGACCCAAAAAGTATACGCCAGCCCCGAGGCGCCGCCGGACCGCCACGCCCCGGCAGTCACAAACGGGAGCCGGAATTCCCCGGGGGTTAGAGTGACCCCAGCAAGACAAGAAACGGGCGCAGGGACCCTGAAACACCGGTCTCCGGGCCATGCCCGCAAGCGAAGCCAACGAAGTCGGGAGACGACCATGACGATGATGCGTGCCATTGAATACCGCGGTGCCGGCGGCCCCGAGGTTCTCACCGAAGTCGATCGGCCCATGCCGGTCCCCGGGCCCGGGGAAGTGCTGATCAAGGTGGCGGCCTTCGGACTGAACCGTGCCGACGTGCAGCAGCGCCGGGGCGTCTACCCGCCTCCGCCCGGTGCCAGCGACATTCCCGGGCTCGAGGTTTCGGGCACCGTCGAGTCGCTGGGGGAGGGCACCGGGGGACTTGCGGTGGGCCAGCGGGTCTGCGCCCTGTTGGCCGGCGGCGGCTACGCCCAGTACGTGGCGGTTGCCGCGGGGCAGGTCCTTTCGGTTCCCGAGACCGTGGACCTGGTTGACGCCGCGGGCTTCATGGAGGTCGCATGCACCGTGGTGTCCAACCTCTTCCTGGAAGCCGGGCTGGCCCGCGGCGACACGGTGCTGCTGCACGGCGGAGCCGGAGGCATCGGATCCATGGCCATCCAATTGGCCGTGGCCGCCGGGGCCAAGGTCCTGGTGACCGCCTCCAGCGAGGAAAAGATCGCCCACTGCCTGGCGCTTGGTGCGACGGCGGGCATCAACTACCGCGAAGAGGACTTTGCCGCGCGCACCAAGGATCTCACGGACGGCACCGGTGCGGACGTGATCCTTGACGTCGTGGGTGCGAAGTACCTGGAGGCCAACGTGCGCGCGCTGGCCAAGGACGGGACCCTGCTGGTCATCGGCCTGCAGGGAGGAGCCAAGGCGGAACTGAACCTCGGGGTGTTGATGGCCAAGCGTGCCCGTGTCGTGGGCACCACGCTGCGTGCCCGGCCGCTGGAACATAAGGCGGAGATCGTCGCGGCGGTGAAGGACCACGCCCTGCCGATGCTGGCCGACGGACGCCTTGCCCTGTCCATCGACCGCTGCTTCCCCTTCACCCAGGCCCGTTCGGCGCATGAATACTTCGATTCGGGGAAGCACACGGGGAAAATCATCGTAAAGACCTGAATCTGTTTTTCCCAAGGGCTACGGTGTATGACATGGGGTGGTGTCGCGGACCACAAGTATCCGCGGCATGTGCCCACAGGACCACTCGCATCGTCCGATCCAACAGTCACTTGAGAGGAAAACATGAGCACGTCTCAACCTTCTGCTCCCGAGCTTCCCCCGGCAGGTGTGGATCCGCAGGTCGCGGATGCCGAGGAACGCAAATGGACGCCGGCCAAGATCGCCCTGTGGGTGGCGATTTCGCTGCTCGGCGGCGTCGCCTGGGCCATCCTCGCGTTCTCCCGCGGGGAAACCATCAACGCGATCTGGTTCGTGTTCGCCGCGGTGTGCACCTATCTGGTGGCCTACCGTTTCTACTCCAAGTTCATCGAGCGCAAGATCGCCAAGCCCAATGACTTCAGGGCGACCCCGGCCGAATACAACAACAACGGCCGCGACTTCATGCCGACCGACCGCCGCGTGCTCTTCGGGCACCACTTCGCCGCGATCGCCGGTGCCGGGCCGCTGGTCGGCCCGATCCTTGCCGCCCAGATGGGCTACCTTCCGGGCACCATCTGGATCATCATCGGCGTGGTGCTGGCCGGCGCCGTCCAGGACTATCTGGTCATGTTCTTCTCGATGCGCCGGGGAGGGCGCTCGCTGGGACAGATGGCCCGCGAGGAACTCGGCGTCATCGGCGGCACCGCCGCACTGATCGCGACCCTGGCCATCATGGTCATCATCGTTGCCATCCTGGCCCTGGTCGTGGTCAACGCACTGGGCGAATCCGCCTGGGGCGTCTACTCGGTCGGCCTGACCATCCCGATCGCCCTGTTCATGGGCGTCTACCTGCGCTTCATCCGCCCGGGCAAGGTCCTGGAGATCTCCGTGATCGGCTTTGCGCTGCTGATGTTCGCCATCATCTCCGGACGCTGGGTTGCCGAATCCGCATGGGGTGCCGAGCTCTTCCACATGGACCGCACCACCCTGGCCTGGTTCATCATCATCTACGGCTTCATCGCCGCGGTGCTTCCGGTGTGGCTGCTGCTGGCCCCGCGCGACTACCTCTCCACGTTCATGAAGATCGGTGTCATCGGCCTGCTGGCCATCGCGATCCTCGTGGTGCGCCCGGAAATCACCGTTCCGGCGATCTCCGAGTTCGCGGGCTCCGACAAGGGCCCCGTGGTTGCCGGGCACCTCTTCCCGTTCCTGTTTGTCACCATCGCCTGTGGCGCCCTGTCCGGGTTCCACGCACTGATCGCCTCGGGCACCACCCCGAAGATGGTGGAAAAGGAACGACAGACCCGCTTCCTGGGCTACGGCGGCATGCTCATGGAGTCCTTCGTGGCAATCATGGCGCTGGTTGCGGCGATCTCCATCGACCGCGGCATCTACTTCGCGATGAACTCCTCCGCGGCCGCCACCGGCGGCACCGTGGAGGGCGCCGTGGCGTTCGTGAACTCGTTGGGCCTGACCGGTGTGAACCTGACCCCGAGCATGCTCACCGACCTGGCCGCGGGCGTGGGGGAGGAATCGGTGGTCTCACGGACCGGCGGCGCACCGACCCTGGCCGTGGGCATCGCGCACATCATGCACCAGTGGTTCGGCGGCGTGAACCTGATGGGCTTCTGGTACCACTTCGCGATCATGTTCGAGGCATTGTTCATCCTCACCGCGGTGGATGCCGGCACGCGCGTGGCCCGCTTCATGCTGCAGGACACCATCGGCAACTTCATCCCCAGGTTCAAGGACACCTCGTGGCGTCCCGGGGCCTGGACGTGCACCGCCATCATGGTCGCGGCCTGGGGATACATCCTCATCCTGGGCGTCACCGACCCGCTGGGCGGAATCAACACCTTCTTCCCGCTCTTCGGCATCGCCAACCAGCTGCTGGCCGCCATCGCGCTGGCCGTGGTCATGGCCATCGTGGCCAAGCGCGGGAACTTCAGGTACCTGTGGATCGTGGTGCTGCCGCTGGCCTTCGCCACGGTGGTCACCGTGTACGCCTCGTTCCTGAAGATCTTCTCCACGGTCCCGGCCGTGGGCTACTTCGCCCAGCACAACGCACACAAGGGCGCCCTCGAGCGCGGGGAGACCAGCTTCGGTTCCGCCAAGAACGTCGAGGCCATGGAGGCCGTGGTGCGCAACACCGGCGTGCAGGGATGGCTCTCGGTGATCTTCCTGGTGCTCTCGGTGATCGTGATCATCGCGGCGATCATCGCCACCATCCGGGCCTACCCCAACGGCGGCGGCAAGAACACCGAGGACCCGGAGATCCCCTCAAGGATCTACGCACCGGCCGGCCTGGTTTCTTCCCCGGCGGAGAAGGAGCTGGAGAAGGCCTGGAAGCAGGTTGCCCCGGAACACCGGATCGCACGAGGAGGACACTGAACATGGACACCGCAGGGGCAACCCCGCAGGGTGCCGGAACCTCCGCGTTGGTGCGCGGGCTGTGCGCCGTCGGCAACGCGGCCCGCGGCCTGGGGCGCTACCTGGAGGGGGTGCTGGGCGCGGACAAATACCGGGTCTACCTGGAACACCAGGCCCGCACGCATCCGGGCGTCGAACCCATGGGCGAGCGCGAATTCTGGCGCGACTACACCGACTGGCAGGAGAAAAACCCGCAAGGTCGGTGCTGCTGATCCCCCAGGGGGTCGCACCGCTTGATGAAGGCCACGGGCCGGTGGACCACAGGTCCGCCGGCCCGTGGCGTGTGACGTGCCCGGAACCACCGGAGAAATCTTCGGACCGGGCGCAGGGATCACATGGCAAGATGGAGCCATGAGCGAGCACAGTGAACAGATCCCCGATCCCCACGCCGCATCCAACGCTTCCGAGCCCGACGACGCGTCGTGGGCGAACCTGGCGGCGGCCGCGGCCGGAACCCGTCCCGGCGCCCAGCCGGCGGGCCCCGCGGCCCGGCCCGGCGAACCCGGCGCCGAGGGCAAGCACGCCCCGGGCAAGGACGCGGTGCAAGTGGTGAGCATCGGGGAGCCGGCCAAGCTCATGCGCATCGGCGGGATGATCAAGCAGCTGCTCGACGAGGTGCGCTCGGCGCCGCTGGATGCCGAAGCCCGCGCCCGCATGGCCGACATCCACGAACGCTCCGTCCACGAACTGGAGAGCGGGCTGTCCCCGGAGCTCGCCGAGGAACTGCACCGCATCCGGCTGCCCTTCGCCGACGGGGAGACCCCCTCGGCCGCGGAGCTGCGCGTGGCCCAGGCCCAGCTGGTGGGCTGGCTCGAGGGCGTCTTCCACGGGCTGCAGGCCGCGATGGCAGCCCAGCAACTGGCCAACCAGCAGCTGGCCCAGCGCATGGCCATGCGCCAGCTCCCCCCGGGCACGCAGGTGGCCCCGGGCATCGTCATCAACGAGCAGGGCGAACCCGAACGCATGGGTGCACCCGGCCACGGCACCGGACCGGGCCCGCAGTCACCCACCCAGGGCCAGGGCACCGAGGGCGACGGCGGTTTTGGGCAATACCTCTAGACTGGATTTGCACGAGGGAACAACTCCCGCGGCATTAACGAAGGCACACACGTAGATGGGTTTGTTCTCCGCAGCGCGCAGCGCACGCCGCGACAACAAGGAACTTGGCGACGGGGTCTGGCGCCGGGCCTACGACAGGTTCGGGCGCTCGCTTGACCGGGTGCACCAGATCCTCGAGGGCATCGAAGACGACGACCTGCACAACGCGTTGGTCCTGATCGCCAACCACCTGGCCGACCTGCAGTCCAGGGTGCGCACGGTGTGCGTGGCCGCCCAGGCCCAATGCCCCAGCGACGACCAGAACATCCCCAACGAACTCCACGAGGTGCACCGGCTGCTGTCCAAGGCCGCCAACGACCTGGCCACCACCGCGCAGGTAGCCGCCATGTCGCGCATGGATGGCGAGCGCTGGGGCTACGCGTCGGCGGGGTTGGAGAACGTCGCGATGCGCGCCGACCTGGTCGCCGACGGGATCGCCGCGGCCGAGGCCGAGCTGGCCCGGCACCAGGGGCCCTTGGCCGGCTAGGGTCCCGCGCCGGTAGTTCGTTGTAGAAGTCGTCCGAGCGATCCGAGGATGTGTTCGGCGGTCGTGGGTCTGCTCCGTGGTTTCTTGTCTGCCCATTCCTCGGCGAGGATGGCGTAGACGTACTCGTTGGTCCATTCACCTTTCCACCAGGCTGACTTGTGGTGGTGGGCCTCGCGGCGCATGCCGATGCGTTCGAGCAGTGCGACCGAGCGGTCGTTGCGGGGGTCGCACGCGGCGGAGATCCGGTGCACCTCGTGCTCGGTGAACAACAGCGACATGACCGCGCCCAGGGCCTCCGTGGCGAACACGCGGCCTTGCGCGTCAGCGGCGAGGGTGAACCCGACGGTGGCCTGGCGGGCCTGGTCGCCTTCGACGCGGACCGCGATGTCGCCGATGAGCCGCCCACCGGTCTCGATACCGGTCTGGAGCCACACACCGGGTTGGCCGAATCGCACGTTGCGCATCTGGGCGATGAGCACCCGGGCGCAGTCGAGGGTGTATGGCGTCTCCCATGACTGGTAGCGGGCCTGCGCCGGGGCGCTTCGGTACGCCGCCAGTGCGTCGTCGTCGTTGGTCATTCGGCGCAGCACCAGATGCTCGGTGGCGGCCCGGATCTCCGCGGTCACAGTGATCAGTTCCTTGGGGTAGGGGGATGCAGGGCGTCAGGCGTCGCGTCGGTGCAGCGTGACGGCGGCCGCCGCGATGGGGATGACAGCGTAGCCGACGGTTCGGTGGGCCTGTGTGCGCATGCGATGACCGGGACCTGCCGGTAGGGGCCTTGGAAGGCCCCTACCGGCGTCCCAGTGGTAGTTGGTGTCCAACCGCCAGGAGGCCCACACTGCGGCACCGAGGCAGATGGCTCCGAACGGGACGGGGACTGCTCTTGAGTTCACGCTTGCTGCTGGGCGCGATCGGCCTCACGGCGGGTCGGCATGGTCGCCGACGGTGCGGTGCGGGGCCAGCTCCAGGCGGAGCGCAGGATGAAGGCCAGGAGCAGCACCTCGAGTCCGATGGAGAGGCCGTAGAAGGAGGCCCAGTCCAAGGACACCCCTGACGCGTTGAACACCGTGACGGGGATGTAGAGCGACGCCACGACAAGGTTCGTGGCGCGGTTCACCCGGGCGGGCAACGTCATGGAGAGCATCACCATCAGGGCCGGGATCCCTACGAGCGCGAGGAAAATGGTCAACAATGTCCCGCTGATGTCGAACACAAAGACGTTGCCGGCGAGGATGTCGTCGATGACGCCGGCCTTGTAGAGGTGGAAGTAGTCGACGTAGATGTAGAAGAACATGAAGCTGGTCCAGGCTGCGGCGAGCTTGGCTTGCACTGGGATCCGCTGGTCTTCCAGTGTGGTGGTGGTGGGTTGACGTGTTCTCATCGTGGGCTCCGTTGTTGTAGTGAGGATCGGTGGTTCCACTATCGCTGAGCCCGGTGGCGGGCACATCGGCCCGGAGGCCGGCGTTCGCCTGGCCGATTGCACGGTCTCTGTCTCGTACTTTCGGCTGATCCGCCGCTGCCGCGCTGTCGCTATGCTGGACAGATGGTGACGAAGGCGCTGCGCTCGTTGTGGGCCGAGACTCGACCGGCGAACCCTCCGCGGCGGGTGTGGCGAGACTGGGCTGTCGTGGCGGTTCTCGTCTCGGGCTCGTTCGTCGAGATGCTGCTGCGCGAGGACAAAGCCTGGGCGCCCTTGGTCGTCAGCGTCAGCCTCGTGGTGGCAGCGTGCCTGCTGTGGCGGCGCACGAGTCCGCTGGCCGCGGTCGCCGTCGCCTTCGGAGCCCTGCTTGCCTTCGACATAGCGAGGATCGTGGCCGTCGATGCCACCGGCCTGCAGAGCATCGCCGGGGTGCTCGTGCTGCCCTACGCCCTCCTGCGCTGGGGGGCAGGTCGCGAGGCTGCACTCGGACTCGGCATCATCCTCATCTGGCTGCCCGTCACCCTCGTAGTGGACCCGACCTCACCTGCGGAGAAGGTTGCCGGTTACAGCTTCTTCCTGTTCGCCGCAGCCCTGGGCGCCGCAATCCGCTACCACGCGAAGACGCGCATCCGCGACATCGACGTGGCCAAGGCCCGGGAGCGCGAGCAGCTGGCGCGTGACCTCCACGACACGGTCGCCCACCACGTCTCCGGCATCGTCATCCAGGCCCAGGCCGGGCGTGCCGTCGCAACGTCGCACCCCGAGCGTGCCACTGAGGTCCTTGCTGTCATCGAGGACGCGGCCTCGCGAACGCTGACCGAGTTGCGCACCATGGTCGGTGTCCTGCGCGCCTCCGAGGGGGCGGACTTCGCGCCACGCCCGGGCGTAGCTGACCTCGGGCGGCTCGCCGGTCAAGCCGAGGGAGGGCCACAGGTCGACGTGGAGCTGTCCGGTGAGCTCGACGATCTCAGCCCCGCGGTCGGGGCCACACTCTACCGCCTGGCCCAGGAATCGATCACCAACGCACGACGACACGCCCGACACGCGACCCTGGTCACCGTGCATGTCGACGGTGACACCGAGCGGGTGCGGCTGACCGTCGACGACGATGGGGACCCCAGCACGGCCGGTGGCACCACGGGTGGCTACGGCCTGGTCGGTATGCGGGAACGAGCCACACTGCTGGGCGGAACGTTCCAGGCCGGCCCGACCGCCGCCCGCGGCTGGCGGGTCGAGGCGATGCTGCCCCGCATCGGAGACACAGCATGAGCATTCGGGTGCTCATCGCCGACGACCAGGCCATCGTGCGCTCCGGCCTGACGATGCTCCTGAACGCCCAACCCGACATCGAGGTGATCGGCGCCGCCGCCGATGGGCTCCAAGCAGTGAGCCTGGCCCGTCAACTGCGCCCCGACGTGTGCCTGTTCGACATCCGTATGCCGTTGATGGACGGCATCGAAGCCACCCGTCAGCTCGCTGGCCCCGACGTCGCCGACCCAATGCCGATCGTGGTGATCACCACGTTCGACCTCGACGAGTACGTCCACGGGGCGCTCAAGGCCGGTGCCCGCGGGTTCCTGCTCAAGGACGCCGGACCCGCGCTACTGACCCAGGCAATCCACGCTGCAGCCGACGGTGAAGCCCTGATCGCACCCAGCGTCACCGTCCGCCTGCTCGCAGCCTTCGCCGACTCATCGACCGGAGCTCCCGCCCAGCCGGTCGAACCGCCCACCGACCGCGAAGAGGAAGTCCTCGTCCAAGTGGCCCGGGGCCAGACCAACAACGAGATCGCCGCTGATCTCCACATCAGTCCCAGCACCGTCAAGACCCACCTGGCCAGCCTGATGCGCAAGCTCGGCGCCCGCAACCGCGTCGAGGTGGCCATGTGGGCTCACGAGACCGGCCGCATCCAAGGTTGAAGAGCAACACGGCCAAAGCTGATGGCGCTGCCATAGGCACGGTCGGCGGCCATAGAGAGTGTTGAGATGATGAACCCATGAACGAGCTGCGATCGCATGGAACAGCTGCAGAACGACACGTGCCCTCGGTCGGACGTCGAGCCACCGCTGTYGGACTGCGCGGGCTCGCCTTCTTCCAACTGGCACTCGCGACAGGCGCCCCGTGGGGTCGCGCCAGTTATGGGGGCGCGCATCCCGGAGTACTGCCGGACCACCTCCGAGTCGTCAGCGCCGGTGCCACACTCCTCTATTCCGGACTGTCGTGGGCTGTGGTGAGCACGCGGACGCCGGTGCAACTGCGCCGACGACTTCTCACTGGGGTCGCCGGCCTCATGGGCGTCGGCGCAGTCGTGAACGGCATCTCTCCCTCCTGGCCAGGGCGGGCCATCTGGACGCCGACCGCGGCCCTGTTGGCACTGTCCGCTTGACGCGCGCGTCGACAGGTAGCGCCTCAGCCACCCTCTACTCCCTGCCGGCGCAACAACGTGATCGGTCCACACATCCTCGGATCACTCGGGCGACTTCTACAACGAACTACCGGCGCGGGACACTAGGCTATTTGGCCGGTGCCTCGAACTGGATGACCTCCCCGGAGTATTCCCCGCAGGTTCCGTTGGTGGCGGTGGGGAATCCCGTGAATTCGGCAGTGGGCGTGTCCCCGGTGTCCAAGATGAACGTCGAATCGTCTCCCTCGCCGAGCCACCCGTCGCGCGGCATGATCCGCAACGGGTACCCGGCCACGGGGCTCTCCTGTCCGGCGAACTCTGCAATCGACGCCGACGCGGTGGACCCCTCGGGGAACGACAGGATCTTGACTCCCTGGCGCGTGGAGGCCGCGATGCAGGAACGGGCCTGGGCATCGGTGTGGGAATGGAAGGCCTTGGCCTTGAATCGCTCGGTGGTGCCCGACGGTTTGCCGGTGTAGGCGTAGATCATCTTGAAGGTCGCGAACTGGGCAAGCACCGTGCCGTTGTATTCGACGTCGGGGCGCTGCAGGTAGGTCCCGTCAAGCGTCTTCAGGCTCTTGGCCTCGCCCACGGAGTCGGCAGCGAGCCGCGCAGGATCCGAGACCAAGACGCCGTAGGGTCCCGGCACCGGGGTGATGAGGCCCGGCTTCGCATCGGTGCTGGCCACGACCACCAGCATCCCTTCCCCTGCCTGATCGCCCAGCGCGGCGGCGTCGGAGGCATCCAGCGCGATCGGCAGCCAGGGATCGGTGGCCTGGAACAACGCCTCGCCCTCGCCCAAGGCGGCGGAGGGCATCAGCAGCCAGCCGGTGCTGCGTGCCACGGGCGCGTCCGAGGGCAACGCCGGTCGCAACCATCCGGTGATGCGCACGCCGCCGGCTTCCGAGAAGGCATTCAGCCTCGCGTTGTCGTCCGGGTTGAAGTAGCTTTCCGACGGAGTGGGTGTGGGAGTGGGTGCCACGGCCGGGGGAGCAGCAGGCTGCGGGGCATCCCCCCACGGACCAAGCACCCCGACCCCGGCTACAACCGCACCGGCCGCGGCAACCGCGAGGATGGCCACCGCCCGCCGGAGGTTCCTCGACCGGGGGTGCCGTCCGGTTTCCCGTGCCAGTGCGGTGCCCCTCGCAGTCCCCGGTGCCACTGGGGAGGGACGTTTGGAAAACACCGGCGCATAGTCGCCGCCGGGGATGGCGGCGGTCTGGGCGCGGCTGCGGGCCAGGGCACTGTCATGCTCCGCGCCGCAGGGGTCGGAGCCACGAAGCAGCGCTGCCAGCGACGGATCAAGCTCGTCGTTGGCTGGGGGGACTGGAAGGGTGTTCATGGCCGTACCGCCTTTCGAGTGGGCCCGTGCTGGGTGGATTCCGATTCGAGGGCCGCCGCAAAGGACTTGCGTGCCCGGTGCAGGCGCACGCGGACGGCGCCGGGGCTCGCCCCGAGGATCACGGCGATCTCCTCGGAGGTGAACGAATCCCAGTAGGTGAGCAGCAGCAGCTCGCGCTCGGTTTCTTTCAGGGCCGCCAGGCCCAGGGCCACCAAAGGGTTCTGCACCGCGGGGCGTTGGTGCGCCAGGGAAAGGGCCGTGCGCAGCTTCGTGGCCTTCGCCGATACCCGGTAGGCGTTGCGCAGCAGGTTCCGGGCAATGGCCACCACGTAGGGCACCTGCGGGTGTGCGCCGTCGAGCACCTTCTCCCAGACGATCACGAAAACCTCGCCGGTCAGGTCCTCGGCCAGGTGCGCCGGAAGGATCCGCCGGGCCAGGTACCTGTACACGGTGTCGTGGCAGGCCGCATGCACGGCGGCGAAACGTTCCTCGGCGCTTGGCGCCGGCCGCGGTAGTGTCATCATTCCCTCCATACTGCACTTATGTCCGCAGGTGGGCGCAGTGTTACACGCACCCAGGAAATTCCTTGTTTCGCCCAGCGCTGATCATTCCCGCCGACGCCAATTCCAGTCAATGCACGGTGGCAGGATGGAAAACATGACCAACCTTGTATCCCCAGAACTTTCATTCCATGACGGCAACACCATTCCGCAGCTCGGCTACGGGGTGTGGAAGGTCGAGGACGACGTGGCCGCCGACGTGGTCGTCCAGGCCTTCGCCGCCGGGTACCGCCACATCGACACCGCCCGCATCTACGACAACGAGGAGGGTGTCGGCCGCGCCATTGCCGCCACCGACGTCCCTCGCGAGGACATGTTCATCACCACCAAGGTCTGGAACGCGGACCAGGGCTACGACTCGACCCTGGCCGCCTTCGACGCCTCCCTGGAGCGCCTGGGCCTGGAATACCTGGACCTGTACCTGATCCACTGGCTGCAGCCCAAGCAGGGCAAGTACGTGGATACCTGGAAGGCGATGATCGAGCTGCAGAAGTCCGGACGCGTGAAATCCATCGGCGTCTGCAACTTCACCGTCGAGGCGCTCGCCGAGCTCGAGGAAGCCACCGGGGTGCTGCCGGTGATCAACCAGGTCGAAACCCACCCGTACTTCCCGCAGACCGAACTGCGCGAGTTCGAGGCCTCCAAGGGGATCCTGCACCAGTCGTGGTCGCCGCTGGGCCAGGGCAGCGAGCTGTTGGCCGATCCGGCCCTGGTTGCCATCGCCGAAAAGCACAACGCCACCGTCGCGCAGGTCGTCATCGCCTGGCACCTGGCGCTGGGCAATGTGGTGATCCCGAAGTCGGTGACCCCCTCGCGCATCGTGGAAAACCACGCGTCCCTGGGCGTGAAGCTGGACGAGGCAGACATCGCCGCGATCAACGCGCTGGACAAGGGCGCCGCCGGCCGCATTGCCGCCGACCCGGCCGTCAGCGACTTCGCCTGATCCATGATTCGGGCCCCTTCGGGGCCCGAGCACGTCCAATGGCCGGTGGCCGTGGAGTTCCCTGCGGAATTCCACGGCCACCGGTCGTTGAAGAGGGAGCCGGCTCAGTCCAGGACGGCCCAAGGGGTGGCTGAACGGTCGTCGCCGGCGAGCAGTCCGGCTGCCCAGTCGTCGCGCAATTGGCCGCGCAGCGCCGCTCCCAGGCGCGCGGTGCCCTCGAACCGGAAGCCCAGCTTCTGGGCGACGCGG
Organism: Arthrobacter sp. UCD-GKA; assembly: GCF_001863355.1. Taxonomy (NCBI): domain Bacteria; kingdom Bacillati; phylum Actinomycetota; class Actinomycetes; order Micrococcales; family Micrococcaceae; genus Arthrobacter; species Arthrobacter sp. UCD-GKA. The sequence continues at coordinate 427,044 of NZ_MOLR01000005.1, forward strand.
GCCGAACCGAGGTTCCCCGCGTACGCGTTCCAGCCGACCCGCGCCAGGCCGAGCCCCTCGGGCGCGAAGGCGAAGTCCAGCACGGCATTGCAGGCCTCGGTCAGCAAGCCACGGCCGCGGAAGTCCGGTGCCATCCAGTAGCCCAGGTCGGCGGAGCCGTTGGCGACCCGGTAGAGGCCCACGACCCCGGCCAGGGTGCCCGCCGAACGGATTGTCCAGGTGTGCTCGGTGCCCTCGGCCCAGGTCGTCTCGGTGTGCGAGGTGACGTACTCCAGGGCGTGCTCGCGCAAGTAGGGCACCGGGATCGGCACCCAGTTCTGGATCTCGGGATCCTGGCAGGCGGTAAAAAACGCCTCGGCATCATCGGGTGCGGGAGGAACAAGCTCCAGGTTCGCGGTGGCCAGCGAAAGTCTTTCCATGGAAAAAGACTAGCCGTTCACGATGGTGACGAAGGCGCGCTGCCAAGCCCACGTGGCGCTCGCGCTCCTGTTCAACCCGGTGTCCCACGGGGTGTAGAGCCGAAACCCGCGCTTCCCGGGTTTGCCGCCCGAGGCCAGGATGCCGTGGTCGGGCAGATCCTTGGCCGCAAGGATGAAGTTCTCGACCTCGTCGGAGAGCGAGTACGGCCTCGTCACGCCGTTCTCGTCGCGTTGCCACAGGGCCGTGAAGAGGCCCGCCTTCGTGGGCGTCACCTTGGCCGAGCTGAACACCGCCGGGGTGCCGAGCGCATCGGTCGGTTTCCTTTCATCAACCTCGACTCCAAGGTCGCGGGCGAAAGCCATCCTCACCGGCTGCGGCCGAAAGCGCTATCGCATCCACCCGCGGCTGCCACCGGTACGTCCCGCACCTGCTATCCGAAGGCTCTGCTTTACACGGCCGTCAGCGACTTCGCCTAGACGGGCAATGGCGGCCGGCGTGCGGTGCGGAATTTCACCGGATTCCCAGGAAATTCAGTGTTGCGCCGGTGGCGTGGCGATGCTAAAAAATTAATACCCGCAGCCAAGCGGGGCAGCGGGATCGTCAGATGTCAAAGCTGTGAAGGAGAGAACAATGTTGATGCGCTCAGATCCGTTCCGTGAGCTCGACAAGCTCGCCCAGCAGGTATGGGGAACCGCAACCCGGCCGGCAGCCATGAGCATGGACGCCTGGCGTGAGGGCGACACGTTCCAGGTCGAGTTCGATCTCCCGGGGGTAAGCCCCGATTCGATCGACCTGGATGTTGAAAACAACGTCGTGACCGTGAAGGCCGAACGCGGCGCACTGGGAGAGAACCTCGAAATCCTTGCCGCTGAGCGTCCGCGGGGAGTGTTCAGCCGCCAGCTGGTGCTGGGGGAGAACCTTGACACGGCGAACATCGACGCCAGCTATGACGCGGGCGTATTGACCTTGCGGATCCCTGTTGCCGAACAGGCGAAGGCACGCAAGATCGCCATCACCAGCAAGGAATCCGACCGCCCTTCCATCAGCGCGTAAGGAATCCGAAGACGCCTGCCGGGCGGGGACGCCAACGGGCATCCCCGCCCGGTCCGGGCCAGGAAAATTGAAAGGCATAGCAGTGGAGTTCCGCGATCCCTACGCGGTGCTTCGCCTGGATTCCCGGGCCAGTGCCGCAGAGATTTCCCGTGCCTACCGCGCCCAATTGCGTATGCACCACCCCGATACCAGGGCGGGACCGGACAATGAAGAACATGACCTGCAGGAACGCTTGCAGCTGCAGGCAGTGATGGATGCCTATGCGGTCCTGGGAAACGCCGCCGCCCGATCGGCGTACGACCGCGAACACCAGGAGTCCACCCACCGGACTTCGGTGCCGGTGCGGCGACGGCACGCAGTGCGCGTCGGCAAGCCGGATGTGGTGGCCGGGCCGCTTGTTTGGGTCCCGCCCCGGAAAAGGGGGGCGCCTTGAATGCCTGGCATCGCTATGATGCGCCGCTGCTACCCGAGTTCCTGGAGCGTTTCGAGGCGCGATGGGGCAAGGGCACGGCGCCGTTCCTGGATCCCGAGATCCACGAACTGCCGGTTCCTCGCGCCCAGTGGGTCAACGCGGATACCGGGGCAGCGCTGGCGGTGGTCCCGATGTGGACCGTGGATGAGCGGCGCCGCTGTTTCGCCGTGCTCTACCTGCCGCCCGTGAGTGGGATCTGGATCCTGCGTCCGGGCGTCACCGACTACGTCGAATCCCGCAACGAGGAGGAAATCAAATTGCGCAACGACTCGTTCAAGAAGGCCGTGGAACATGCTCGGTCGTTTATCCACGGGACCGAGCCATAGGGAATCGTTGTTGGAAGCACGAGGGCCCGTCACCTGGTGGTGACGGGCCCTCGAACCAAAAAACGAGCCCCCTGCCAGAATCGAACTGGCGACCTTTTCATTACGAGTGAAACGCTCTACCAACTGAGCTAAGGAGGCACCGTGGTGCGCAAGCACCACAAGTGAACACTTTATAGGAGTCTATCGGCAGCGGTCAAAACGGCCCGGCGCAGGTCCCGGCTCAACAGCGCAATCCGTCGGCCGGAACCGTGCCGTCAAGGAAATAGGATTCCACGGCGTCGGAGATGCAGCCGTTGGACCGGCCGTAGGCGGTGTGCCCGTGGCCCTCGAAGGTGACCAGCGAGGCGGACTCGAGCTGTTCGGCCAGCGACTGGCTCCAGGCGTATGGGGTGGCGGGGTCCCCGGTGGTGCCGATGACCACGATGGGGGCGGCGCCCTTGGCGGTCAGCTCCCCGGGCTTGCCGGTGGCCGGGTACTTCCAGTCCTGGCAGCCCACCGGGCCATAAGCCAGGTACTTTCCGATGGTGGGGGCGGCCTCCACCAGGGCTTCGGCCTCGGCGCGCATGGCCGGGATGCCGGCATCCGTGGGGTAGTCGAGGCAGTTGATGGAGGTGAAGGCGGCGGTGCCGTTGCCGGTGTAGCTGCCGTCCGATTCGCGCCCGGCGCTCAGGTCGGCGAAGTACAAGATGTCATCGACGTTCCCGGCAATTGCGTTGCGCAGCCCCTCGGTGAGCATGGGCCAGGTGGAATTGTCGTAGAGCGGGATGATGAAGCCGTTGACGAAGTCGATGATCGGGACGCGGCGACCGTCGCTGGAGACCATCGGGTTGGCCTCGACGGAATCGAAGAGCTCCCGCAGCTGGTCCAGGGCGTCCTCGAGCTCGCCGGTGAACGGGCAGTCCCCGGAATCCAGGCAGTCCTGCATGTAGGCGCGGATCTCGTGCTCGAACCCGACGGCCTGGCCCATGGTGATTTCGTTGTTGTCCAGCGTGGGGTCCAGGGCCCCGTCCAGCACCAGGCGCCCGACGTTCTGCGGGAAGAGCTGGGCGTAGTGGGCGCCCAGCGAGGTGCCGTAGGAGTAGCCGAGGTAGTTCAGCTGCTTGTCGCCGAGCGCCGCGCGCATCACGTCCATGTCGCGGGCCGCGGAGACGGTGTCCACGAAGCCCAGGGCCTCTCCGGTGCGCTCGGCGCAGAGCGCGGCATACCCGGCGCTGGCCTTGCGCATGGCGGCCAGGCCCTCATCGGTGGTGGCGTCGAATTGCTCCGCGCGGCTGGCGTCCTGCTCCTCGGGGTTCTCGCATTTCACCGGGGTGGAGGAGCCAACCCCGCGCGGGTCGAAGCCGATGACATCGAAGCCGCGCTGCAGCTTTTGTCCGAACATCGTGGGGACCGCGTCGCGGACGATCTCGAGCCCGGAGGCGCCGGGCCCGCCGGGGTTCACCAGCAGGGAACCTGCGGCGTTCTTGGCGCCGGGGCGCTTGTTCAGCGCCAGGGTCATGGTGTCCCCGCCCGGGTTCGCGTAGTCCATCGGAACGCTCAGTTCGGTGCATTGCAGCACCCCGCCGCAGGACTTCCAGTCCAGCTCCTGCGCGTAGAACTTCTCCAGTCCGGCGGGGACCGCGTCCGCCGGCGCACCGGCGGAAGGCTGGGCTGCCGGGGCGGTGGCCGGCGCGGGTGCCGGTGCCGGTGCCTCGACGGTGGCCGTGGAGCAGGCGCCCAGCAGCAGGGCCACCGACCCCAGGACGGCAATCACGGACAGGCGGCGGGGTGCTCTCATGCGGGCTTCGGGCTCCTTGGTGGCGGATCTGGGATCTCGGGGCGGGAAAGGCGGGTAATGATGAAAACGACGCTACTTGGCCGGGCGCAACGCGACCATCATGGCTTCCATGGCCAGCAACGGGGCCACGTTGGCGCCGATGCGCGCGCGGGCCTCTGCGATCGCGTCGATCTTCGCCACCGTGGCCTCGGGCCGCGACGCGTTGGCGTAGGCGTGCAGGTTCTCGCTCAGGTACTCGTTGACCAGCTCGGTGCCGCTGTTGAGCTGCAGCAGCAGCACGTCGCGGAAGAACGTGGTCAGGTCGATCAGCGAGCGGTCCAGCGCATCGTGGGTGGAGCGCCGGGCGCGGCGCTTGGCGTTTTCCTCCAGGGCCTTGAACTGGCCGCGTTGCTGGGCCGGGATGGGCGAATCGGCGTCCATGCCCAGGGCGGTGCGCAGCGCCGCGGCTTCGCTCTCGGCACGTTCGGTGGACGAAGCGGTGGCCTCTGCGGTGGACAGTTCCACCAGCTCGGCCGCGGCCATGACGGCGTCGGAGACCGAGCGGATGCGCAGCGGCATGCGCACGGTCCGGTCCCGGCGGCGGCGGGCCTCCTCGTCGCGGGCCAGCCGGCGGGCAATGCCGATGTGCGACTGGGACACCCGGGCGGCGAAGTCGGCCTGTTCGGCGGTGAGCCCGTCGCGGCGCACCAGCAGCTCGGCGACGGCCTGGCGGGTGGGCACCGCCAGGGAGACCGAGCGGCAGCGCGAGCGGATCGTCACCAGCACGTCGGCCGGGGACGGGGCACAGAGGATCCAGATGGTGTGCGGGGGCGGCTCCTCGATGGACTTGAGCAGCACGTTGGTGGTGCGCTCGGTCATCCGGTCCGCGTCCTCCACGATGATCACCCGCCAGGGTGCGGTGGAGGGCCGGTCCTGGGCCTTGGTGATCAGTGTCCGGACGTCCTCGATCTGGTAGTTGACCTTCTCGGTGGCGATCAGCGCGACATCGGGGTGGGTTCCGGCCAGCACGGTCACGCAGGCCTTGCATTGCCCGCAGCCGCGCTGTGCCGGATCGGGCACCAGGCATTGCAGGGCCGCGGCAAAGGCGCGGGCCGCGTTCGAGCGCCCCGAGCCCGGGGGACCGGTGAACAGCCACGCGTGCGCCGGGTTGCCCTCGGCGACCGCGCGGCGCAGCGCGGTGATGGCCTTGTCCTGCCCCGGCAAATCGTCCCAGACCTCCACGTTAGGCCCCCGGCCGCTCGAGCAGCGCGGCGACGGCGACGGCGATGGAGGAGGCCAGTGGCTGGACCCCGGTGGCGGCATCCAGGACCAGGTAGCGGCCCGGCTCGCGGGAAGCGAAGTGCACGAAGGCATCGCGGATGCGGGAATGGAACTCGTCGGGTTCGGATTCGAGGCGGTCCTCGGCCACCGGCTGTCCGTCGGCGCCAACGGTGCGCCGGGAGCGGCCGTCGGCCGGCGTGACGTCCAGCAACACCGTCAGGTCCGGGACCAGCCCGCCGGTGGCGAAGTCGTTGATGGAGCGCACCGCGTCCTCGCCCAACTCCCGTCCGATGCCCTGGTAGGCCAGCGACGAGTCGACGTAGCGGTCGCAGACGACCATGGTGCCCGCGGCCAGGGCGGGGCGGATGACCTGTTCGACGTGGGCGGCACGGGCCGCGGCATACATCAGGGCCTCGGTGCGTGCATCGACGGTGCCCTGCCCGTGGTCAAGGACCAGGGAACGCAGCTTCTCGCCGATCGGGGTGCCGCCGGGCTCGCGGGTGTGCAGCACGGTGTGCCCGTTTTGGCGCAGGTCCTGGACCAGCAGGGCTGCCTGCGTGGATTTTCCGGCACCGTCACCGCCCTCGAAGACGATGAAGCGGCCTGCGTTGACGGGGTTTGGCTGCGCGTTGCTCACGCCTTCTAGCCTATCCGCACCGAGCCCCTGTCGGCTCATCGAGCGGGCGTCGGCGCGCGTCACCATCTGGGGCGCGGGCCGGGCCAGGGAGTAACCTGAAAAACATGACTCGCCCCGCTTCCGCTCCGTGGGCCCCGGACACCGTCGTGGTGTCCGCCGGACGCCCGCCGCACGCCATCGACCAGCCCGTGAACCCGCCCATCGTGCTTTCCTCGACCTTCCACTCGCTGGGGGCCCCGGGAGCCGGGGAGAAGGTCTACGGGCGCTTCACCAACCCGACCTGGGACCCGCTGGAGGAGACCATCGCCACCCTCGAGGGGTGCGAGCTGCCGGCGCTGGCCTACGCCTCGGGCATGGCCGCGGTGGCCGCGGCGCTTTCGCTGCTGCCGGTCGGCGGCACCATCGTGATCCCGGCCCACGCCTACAACGGCTCGCTCTCCCTGGTGGCCGAGCTGCAGGGGACCCTGGGGCTCACGGTGCGCCACGTGGACCTGGCCGACACCGAGGCCGCGATCGCCGCCTTCGCCGGGGCCGACATGGCCTGGCTGGAATCGCCCACCAACCCGATGCTGGAGGTCGCCGACCTGCCGGTGCTGCTGGCCGCCGCCCGCGCCGCGGGCGTGCTGTCCGTGGTTGACAACACCTTCTCCACCCCGCTGCGCCAGCGSCCGCTGGCGCAGGGCGCCGACGTGGTGGTGCACTCGGCCACCAAGTACATGGGCGGGCACTCGGACGTGGTCCTGGGCGCCGTGGTGACCGGGAACCCGGAGCTGCGCACCCGCCTGCACACCATGCGGACCCTGCACGGGGCGATCCCCGGGCCCTTCGAGGCCTGGCTGACGCTGCGCGGCATCCGCACGATGGCCCTGCGCCTGGACCGGGCCGAGGCCAACGCGATGGAACTGGCCGTGCGCCTGTCCTCCCACCCGGCGGTGTCCAAGGTGCGCTACCCGGGGCTGCCGACCGATCCCGGGCACGAGCGTGCCGCGGCGCAGCTTGACGGGTTCGGGGCGATCCTGTGCCTCGAGGTCGAAGGAGGCGCTGCCGCGGCCGACGCCATGCTCGCACGGCTGGAATTGTGGACCCCGGCAACCTCGCTGGGCGGGGTCGAGTCGCTGGCCGAGCGGCGCCGGCGCCACCAGGGGGAACCGGACACGGTCCCGGAGAACCTGGTGCGCCTGAGTGTCGGAATCGAAAACATCGAGGACTTGCACGCCGACCTCGTCGCCGCGCTGGGCGTTGGCGGCTAAGCTGAACCCCATGGTCTACGCGCACTTGTTTGAGTACTATCTGCTGTTCGCCCTTGGCATCGTTGCCGCGGTGCTGGCCCTGCTGGCGCTCATTGACGCCGTGCGGCACCCGGCCGCCAACTACCAGCGCGAAAACAAGCGCACCAAGCCGTTCTGGATGGGCATGACCGCCGCCGCGACCCTGGTCTGCGTGCTCTCGGTGCTCTCCGGCGGCGGCGGCGGGATCTTCCAGCTCATCGGCGCCTGCATCGCCTGCGTGTACCTGGCGGACGTCAAGCCGGCGGTGTCCGGCAAGGGCGGCTACTACAACTACTGAGCATCCGGCGGGTTCCGCACCCGCCGCACCGGTGCCTCGAACGCGGCCGGCACGCCCCCTCGCGGGAGCGTGCCGGCCGCGTTTCCCGGTTCTGGGTGCTCGCGGCTAGCGCACCGTGTCCGCATCCAGCTCGATGGCCTCGACCCGGTCCCCGGGCCCGGCCAGCAGCAGCACGCGCGCGGCCTCCAGGCCTTCCAGTGCCGGCAGCACCGCCTCGAGGGCCGTGGTGCCGCCTTCGGCACGCGGGAGCACCGTGACCACGGCGCCGGTGTGCGCCGCGATGGCCGCGGCCAGGTCCCGGGCGTTGGCGCCGGCGACCAGCAGCACCTCCCCGATTGCCGGTGCCTGTTCCTTGGCGGGCGCCGGGGCCGCGGCACGGTCGTGCCGCCACAGCGCGAAGTGGTACCCGGCCACCAGCCCGGTGGCCACCAGCAGGCCCAGCGGTGCGCGGACGCGTTCGAGCAGGCCCGTGCCGCCGGCGTCCCCGAGCATGAACTCGAAGAGCCGGAAGCCGATCACCAGCAGCGTGACCAGGGCGACCACGGCGCTGATCCCGAAGACCAGCACCAGGTAGATCCGCCGGCCGTGCGGTTCCGCTGGACGGGCCGGACGCCAGGTGAACCACCAAAGTGGCCCTCCGATGGCCAGGGAGCTCAGGCCCGCCAGCAGCAGCGCGGTCGCGTCGGTGCCGCCCAGCCGCGTGGTGCCCGTGGCCAGGGCGGCATTGATGACGACCCCGATCCCCGAGGCGGCGGCGGCCAGGGCGATCCCGGAGATCGCCAGCTGCGCCGCGGCCGGGACCGGCTCGGGCCGAGCCCGCGCGATCCGGGCGTGGTACAGCCAGGACAGCGTGCCAAGCAGCGCGGCGGCCAGCGCCTCGGGTGCCGGTTCCAGGATCGCCGGCACCGGGTCGGTGCGATCCAGGCCCAGGCGCAGCAGCACGTAGAGCAGCACCCCGGCCCCGCCCAGGGCCAGGAGCGCGGACCCGGCGACGCCGATTGCCACCAGCCCCACGCCGGCCAGCTTGGTGTGCAGCTCGCGGGCGCCCTCGCGGACCCAGTGCCACCACCAGATCAGGATGCCCCCGGCGGCCCACACCAACAGGCCGAGCCCGGGCCGCCACCACGGAACCCCGATGGCCGCCAGTTCCCCGTCGGTCCCCAACGCACGCTCGAAGAGCACGGCCAGCGCGTTGGTGCCGGCACCCAGGCCGATTGCCAGGCCCAGGACGGTGCCCAGCACGAGCGGGACCTTCGCCAATGCCTCCGGGCCCCGGCTGCGGTGCCCCAGGATCCACCGGTGCCACACCCAGACCCCCGCCCAGGGCAGGGCCTGGGCCAGGGAGGACTTCCAGGAACCGGTGTCCCCGCCGGCCAGCGAAGCCAGGGCGCCGATGCCGAAGCTGGTCGCGGTCACCAAGGAGGTCACATACATGGCAGAGACGTAGATGCCCCAGGCCGTGGCGCGGCGTTCGGCCGGATCCGCCAGCATGCGCCAGGAGGCCCAGAACGCCACGGCACCCAGCGGTCCGCCAACCAGGGCCAGGGCCAGCCACAGCGCCAGCGACGAAGAATCATTGAACGCGATCGTCTCGGACGCGGTGAACACCCTGCCCAGCAGCCCGCCGACTCCGGAGGCGGCCAGGGACACCAAGACGAAGAGGAGAGCAAAGAGAATGATGCGGCGCAGCGTGCCCAGGGCGGGGGCGCCGGGGCGGCTGGTTGCCGCGACGGGGGCGCTCACGGCCCGACTTCCGTGTCCTGGCAGGTGAGCAGGGGCCACGGGGCGTTGGAGATCAGCCACCTGTCACCGATCCGGGACAGGCCGAAGGATTCCTCGCTGGCGTATTCGGGGCCGGAGAAGGGGCCGCCGACGTTGGTGTAGGAAATGGAAACCGCGACATCGGCGGTGGTCTCGCGCTGGGTCGTGGAGATGAGCGCAACGCGGATGTTCCGCTCCGGGGTGACCGACTCGAACCCCTTGCACCGGCTGTCCGCACCGGGCTCGAGGAAGCGTGCGGCGGCGGCCTCGTCCCCGCCGATGACGGCGGTGACATAGCCCTGCACCACCCCGGCCGGAGTGGAGGCATCCAGCGGTTTCGGTGCTCCCCGAGTGAGCACGACGACAACGGAAACGAGCACGAGTGCGGCGATCACGCACAGCAGGACCAGAAGAGGTTTCCCGGGCCGCCCAACATCTTTGGCCATGGCACAAGTATGGGGCCACGGAGGGTGTTTTGCACACCCGCGGGGGATCGTGAAATCCGGGGCTGGCTAGTTCAGTTCCGCCAAGGCCAGGGCGCCGGTGCGCGGGGCCACGGCCTTCCACTTCACGGTCAGCTCGCCGAGACGCCAGCGCGAGGCCGAGTCGCAGATCGGCCAGCCGTTCTCGCGCAGGGCCCGGCACATGGCCACGAAGCGCTGTTTGTTTCCGAAGGAGGCCAGCGGTGCGGCGGAAAGCCATGCGGCATCGGCCGCTGCGAGGAATTCGTGGATGCGTTCGCCGGCGATGTTGCGGTGGATCAGTGCCTTGGGAAGGCGCTCGGCGACATCGGAGGGGCGGGTGAAGGCGCCGAAGCGCAGGGAAATGCTCAGGGTCTGCGGGCCGTTTTTCGTCACGGCGACCCAGGAGCTGCGCCGGCCGATCTCATCGCAGGTGCCCTCGATGAGCACGCCGTTCTCGGTCAGCCGCCCGGCCATGGTTTCCCAGATGCCGGCCACGTCTTCCTCGTCGTATTGCCGCAGCACGTTGAAGGCGCGGATCACGGTGGCCTGCGTGGGAATGGGGATCTCGAAGCCGCCCAGCAGGAAGTCGAGCCCTTCCAGGTGCAGGGCGGTTCCGCGGGCCACGCGTTCGGGTTCGATCTCGATGCCTACCACTTGGGCCAAGGGTGACACGGAGCGCACGCGGTCGAAGAACTCGACGGCCGTGGCAGGGGACGCTCCGTAGCCCAGATCCACCGCAATGGGCGGGGCCCCGGTGGTTCCGGGGCGCAGGCGCCAGGCCTGGGGCCCGGTCATCCAGCGGTCCACGCGGCGCATGCGGTTGGGATTGGTGGTCCCACGGGTCGTATTGCCCAGCGGGCGACCGGTCAGCGACCGTCCGCCGAGCCGAGTCGCTTTCTGAACCATTGGCTTAAGCGTAAAGTGCCCGGTGCCGCGACCCGCGCGTGTCACGGAATAAAGTAAGGCACTTCACGCGTCCTAGAATGGGTTTCATGACTTACACCCTGATCCTGCTGCGCCACGGGCAAAGCGAGTGGAACGAAAAGAACCTGTTCACCGGTTGGTACGACGTCACGCTCACCGAGCAGGGCCGTGCCGAGGCAACCCGAGGCGGCAAGCTGCTCACCGAGGCCGGACTGGCCCCGGCAGTGCTGCACACCTCGCTGCTCAAGCGCGCCATCATCACCGCCAACCTGGCCCTGGAGGCCGCGGACCTGTCCTGGATCCCGGTCAAGCGCAGCTGGCGCCTGAACGAACGCCACTACGGCGCCCTGCAGGGCAAGGACAAGGCGGAGACCCTGGCCGAATACGGCGAGGAGCAGTTCATGGAATGGCGCCGCAGCTACGACACCCCGCCGCCGGCCCTGGCCGACGACTCGGAATTCAGCCAGATCAACGATCCGCGCTACGCCAACCTGGGCGACGACGCACCGCGCACCGAGTGCCTCAAGGACGTGCTGGTGCGGATGCTTCCGTACTGGGAAGACGAGATCAAGCCGGACCTGGCCGCGCACAAGACCGTTTTGGTCACCGCGCACGGCAACTCGCTGCGCGCCCTGGTCAAGCACCTGGACGGCATCAGCGACGAGGACATCGCCGGCCTCAACATCCCCACCGGGATCCCGCTGGTGTACGAATTGAACGAGGATTTCACCCCGGTCACCCGTGGCGGGCAGTACCTGGATGCGGACGCAGCGGCCGACGCCATCAAGGCCGTGGCCAACCAGGGCCGCTAGGGTCCAGCACGAGATTCCCCTCCGAGGGGGATTCTCGGGGCCGTGTCCCCTGCCCGGGCGGGCGGGGGACACGGCCCCGATCCGTTGGGCGGAAGGTGCGTTTTTGGCGGTTTGCGGAGCCCGCAAGCAAGGCCGCCCACTGTGTCCGGCGCCATGCGGATGCGGCGGGCCAAGGCGCCCCGAATGTGTGTCTGATCACAAAATGTGCGCGACGGGCTTAAAAAGAAGAATTGGCACTTGCGCACACGGGTTCATGCTGTACTGTGTCGTCTCGACGTACCCCTGAATCACGTAAGGATTGCATTTCGTGGCAACTGATTATGACGAGGTCCGGCCAGACGTAGCCGAGGCCCGTAAGGCCTCCCTTGAAGCGGTCAAGTCCGCAAACGCTCCCGACGCACGCAGCGTCTCCCGAGACCTGGATGAGGAAGACACCTCTGACGGTGTCGAGCTGGCGGGTGCCGACCTGTCGAACGAGGAACTGACGGTCACCGTCGTTCCGCAGAAGGAAGACGAGTTCCTTTGTGGCTCGTGCTTCCTGATCCGCCACCGCACGCTGCTGGCGCGCGAGGCAAATGGCGTGGCATACTGCCGCGACTGCGAAGGCTAAGGAAGCCAACGCCCACCAAGCTCTGCCGCTGCACTTTTTCGCGCAACGGCGCCCGCCCATCGACGGCCAATGGTCCTCGGTGCCGAGGGTGTCCGCGTGCGGGATGGTTGTGGCGGTTTGGCGTTTAAGCGCACAAGGCGCAGCACAAAAAACGCGCCGGCCCGGCCCCGTGGGGGTCGATCCCGGCGCGTTTTTCGCGTCTTGAAGGCTAGAAGCCGGTGATGTCCGGATCCCATTCCCCGGTGACCAGGTAGGAGACCTTTCGTGCCACCGAGACGCCGTGGTCGCCGAAACGCTCCAGGTAGCGGCTAGTCAAGGTGACGTCGGCGGTCATCGGCCCGGAGTGGTTCCACTCGGGGGCGGCGACCGCCTTGAAGATCGAGACATGCAATTCATCGATCTTGGTGTTCAGCTCGATGATTTCCCGTGCCACGGCCAGATCGCGGCTGTCCAGCAACTCCCCGACCTTCTTCGCGATCGCGATGTCCAGCTCGGCCATGGCCTTGAAGGTGGGGGCGATGGAATCGGGGACCACCTGCTGCGGGAAGCGCAGGCGGGCCAACTGGGCCACGTGGCGGGCCAAATCGCCCATGCGCTCCAGCGAGGCGCTCATGCGCAGGGATCCGACGATCATGCGCAGGTCCGAGGCCACCGGGCCCTGGAGGGCAAGCACGTCGATGGCGCGCTCATCGAGCTGGTTCTGCAGGAAATCGATCTTCGCGTCCTCGCCGATGACTTCCTGGGCCAACTCGATGTCCGCATTCGCAAACGACTCATAGGCCCGTTCCATGGCCGAGGCCACCAAACGAGACATCTCGATGAGTTCTTCTCCGATTTGCTGCAGATCGGCCTGGAAAACCTTACGCACGCGGGCGTCCTTTCACTACGGTGGGGCACCGCGTCCGGCACGGACGACGGAACTGTTCATGTCCATTGTTACAGCACCGGGTGAATCATCCGGGGGAACGAGGTGAACGTTTGGTGAATGAGTCGCCGATTTCCCCGCTTTGGCGCGGGTCGGGCTTCGAACCCCGGCTAGGCTAGGAGGCGTGAATGATGTCTTGCTATCGGTGGTTGCGGGCCTCGTCGGGTTGGCCCTGGGCATTGTGGGCATCATGGCGTACCGCGGCTCGATGCTCTCCCGCGGCGGGCTGCCCGTGGTCGGCGAACCAACGCTGCCCGAAGGTTCCGCCGAAGTGCTCTCGGTCATTGGCCGCGCCTTCGTGATCCTCGACGAGGTCGACGGGGTGGTGCGCGCAAACCCCGCCTCCTATGCCTATGGACTGGTGCGCGGGCACACGCTGATCCATGAGGAGCTGCGCGCCCTGGCCCGCAAGGTCCGCGCCGACGGCGTGATCGCCGAGCGCGAATTCGAGCTGCAGCGCGGCACCATGGGTGCCACCAGCATGTTCGTGCACGTGCGGGTCGCCCCACTGGGGGATGAATACATCCTGCTGCTGGCCGACGACCGCACCGAAATCACCCGCACCGCCGCGGTCCGCAACGACTTCGTCGCCAACGTCTCCCACGAGCTGAAGACCCCCGTCGGGGCGATCTCGCTGCTGGCCGAGGCCATCGACGGTGCCGCCGACGACGAGGTTGCCGTGCGCCGCTTCACCACCCGGCTGCACAAGGAATCGGCCCGGCTGGCCGCGTTGGTCCAGGACATCATCGAGCTCTCCCGCCTGCAGGGCACCGACGTGGTACAGGCCGGAGAGTCCATCGACCTCAACGACGTGCTCGCCGAGGCGGTGGACCGCAACAAGCTGCCGGCCGAGGAAAAGCGCATCAAGATCTCCGTGGGCGGCACCGTGGAACAGGCGGTCTTCGGCGACCGCGACCTGCTGATGACGGCGTTGCGCAACCTCATCGACAACGCGATCCGCTACTCCCCGGAAGACACGACCGTGGGCGTGGGGCTGCGGGCGCGCGACGGATTGATCCAGATCTCCGTCACCGACCAGGGCCCGGGCATAGCCCCGGACGAGCAGGAACGGATCTTTGAACGTTTTTACCGCATTGACGCGGCACGCTCCCGACACACCGGGGGCACCGGGCTGGGGCTGAGCATCGTCAAGCACGTGGTGGCCAACCACGGCGGCGAAATCACCCTGTGGTCGCAGCCCGGACAGGGCTCGACCTTCACGGTGCGCCTTCCGATGCTCGAGGAATCCAGCGAACAAGACAGATCGCTTCCCTCGCGGAACGATCACATACAACACGGCGCGCGCCCTTCGGGCGCTCTGCCGGAAGGAGGCCGGGGATGACCCGTATTTTGCTGGTTGAGGACGAGGAATCGCTTTCCGACCCGTTGACGTACCTGCTGGAAAAGGAGGGCTTCGAGGTCCGCGTGGCCGAGAACGGCCTGGATGCCGTCACCGAGTTCGAGCGCCACGGCGCCGACCTGGTGCTGCTTGACCTGATGCTTCCGGGCCAGCCCGGCACCGAGGTGTTTCGCCAGATCCGCATCACCTCCCAGGTGCCGGTGATCATGCTGACCGCCAAGGACTCGGAAATCGACAAGGTCGTCGGCCTGGAGCTGGGCGCCGACGACTACGTCACCAAGCCGTACTCCTCGCGGGAACTGGTGGCCCGCATCCGTGCGGTGCTGCGGCGCCAGGGCGAGGGCGACGAGCTGGTATCCAACATCGTGGCCGCGGGCCCGGTGCGCATGGACGTGGAACGCCACGTCGTCTCGGTGCGCAGTTCGGAGGTTCCGATGCCGCTGAAGGAATTCGAACTGCTGGAAATGCTGCTGCGCAACGCCGGCCGGGTGCTGACCCGCGGGCAGCTGATCGACCGGGTCTGGGGATCGGACTACGTGGGGGACACCAAGACCCTGGACGTGCACGTGAAGCGGCTGCGGACAAAGATCGAGCCGGAGCCGGCTGCCCCGGTGCACCTGGTCACGGTGCGCGGGCTGGGCTACAAGTTCGAGGCCTAGTCGGCCGGTGCGACGGACCCCGTCTTGGCGCTGCCAAGCCGGGGTCCGTCGCATGCTTCGCCCGGGCATCTGGGGCCAACGACGGTTAACGACAAAAACGATGGGCCCGGAGGATTCCTCCGGGCCCATCGCTTTTGAATCTTGAATTCCACCGTCGGCGCCGTGGCGCCCGGGCCGCCTAGTGTTCGGCTGGCTTCGGGGACGGGGTCAAGTGGTTGAGGACGCTCGGGTCGAATCCGCCCGGAACGTACTGGCGGTATTCCTCGAGCGTGCCGTCGATCACCGGGACACCGACCTCATCGGAGTTCGGTCCAACAATCAGCGTTGCCTTGGCGTGGGCTCCGGGGGCCACTCCGGTGGAAGGCAGGAGCTTTTCGTTCTCCGTCTTTTCCAGCTGGACGGCGCTCTTGGCGGGGACCGCAATGGTGACCGAGCCGGTCGACAGCTTCAGTTCCAGGGACTGGGCGGTGTCGGTGTTGTTGACCAGGGAGCCAAGTACGCGGGCCTCGTCGGTGGCGCTCTTGGTGACGAGCATCAGGTTGCGGACATCAAGTTCGCCGACATTGAGCACGATTCCATCGGATGCGGCGTACTGGAACGTCGTCGCTTGTTCGTTGATGGCGCCACAGCTTGTAACACCAAGGGTCAACATGGCCAGTGCGGCTGCTGCAACGACGCGGCGTCCACGGTTCTTCTGTGCGGTCATCACGGCACAAACTCCTCAATCAGGTTCGAGTTCGGGTGAGCTCGTGGGCACACGGGTTGCACCCGAGGGAGCCACTCTCGTCCCCTAGCCTAATGGGTTTTGTTCCGAATGTATGATTCGGCCCCCGGCGTAAGTGTCATCAATGCGCTGATCAAGACACTGAACCGACCCGAAATGACCGCTTGACATAGCACTAGATCGGCCGCTTGGGAAGGGCCAAAACCGCGCCATTGCTAGGGAGTAGGGGAGGGCCCCGAATCGTTTTGACCAATTATCGTGATAAACTGGTTAACGGGAAAGGGGTTTATCCACATGGTTTTTGAGGTTGGCGAGACAGTTGTCTACCCGCACCACGGTGCAGCAATGATCGAAGAGATCAAAATGCGCACCATCAAGGGCGAAGAGAAGATGTATCTCAAGCTTAAGGTTGCCCAGGGTGATTTGACCATCGAGGTTCCGGCAGAAAATGTCGATCTCGTTGGTGTGCGCGACGTAGTTGGGCAGGAGGGCTTGGACCACGTATTCGAGGTATTGCGTGCCGAGTTCACAGAAGAGCCTACCAACTGGTCACGCCGTTACAAGGCGAACCTGGAAAAGCTGGCTTCCGGCGACGTGATCAAGGTGGCAGAGGTCGTTCGTGACCTGTGGCGCCGTGACAACGACCGCGGTCTTTCCGCAGGCGAAAAGCGCATGCTTGCAAAGGCACGCCAGATCCTGATCAGCGAACTTGCGCTGGCCAAGAAGCTCGACGAAGAAAAGGCAGAAACCGTCCTCGACGAGGTCTTGGCTTCCTAGCAGCTTTCCAGCACTATTTGATTTGAACCCCGGTGGGGGTCCGGACTCCGCAAGGAGCCCCGGACCCCCACCGGCATTTAACCCGCCATCTGCCGGGCATCGCCGACGGGGAAACGAACACCGCTAGGCTTGGGTGCGTGAATTCCCCCATTTCTCTAAGCCGGCCAGAGATCCAACAAACGGCGATCATTGTGGTTGCGGCCGGCTCTGGAACCAGGCTGGGCTTCGGCATCCCCAAGGCACTGGTTCCATTGGCCGGGCGGTCGCTGCTTGAGCACGCACTGGACCGCATCCAGCAGGCAGGCTGCGCAGCCCAGGTCATTGTCGTCCTGCCCGGCGGCGACACGGAACTGGCGGCACGCGCCGCCGGCCATCCGCTGAAACCACGCTGCGTCGATGGAGGGGAGACCCGCAACGACTCGGTCCGGGCCGGGCTTGCTGCCCTGGACGCGGGAACCGAACGGGTCCTGATCCACGATGCGGCCCGCGCCCTGACCCCGCCGGAGGTCTTCCGCCAGGTGGCCACGGCGCTGGTTGCCGGGGCCCGCGCGGTGATTCCGGTGGTGCCGGTGGTGGACACCATCAAGCAGGTCGCCACCGACCCGGGCCACGGGCAGCCGCACATCACCGGCACCCCCGCCCGCGAAACGCTGCGCGCGGTCCAAACCCCGCAGGGCTTCCACGCCCCCACGCTGCTGGCCGCCCACCGACACGCTGCCGGCCGGGACCGGGCCGAAGCCGAGGCGATCACCGACGACGCGATGCTCATGGAGATGCTGGGCGAGCGCGTGGACACCGTGCCGGGAGCAGCCGCGGCGCTGAAGATCACCACCAAACCGGACCTCGTCCTGGCCGAATCCATGCTGCTGCGCCATCCAGAGAAGGAAGCCCCGATGACCGAGCCCACCGGCCACCCGGCCCCGCTGTTGATCCCGCGCACCGGAATCGGGATCGACGTGCATGCCGTCGCCGATCCGTCCGAGTCCCGGCCCATGTGGCTGGCCGGGCTGCACTTCCCCGGGGACCAGGGCCTGTCCGGGCACTCCGACGGGGATGCCGTGGCACATGCCGCCTGCGACGCGCTCTTCTCCGCGGCCGGGATCGGTGACCTGGGCACGCACTTCGGCACCGACCGTCCCGAATACGCCGGTGCCTCGGGTGCCACGCTGCTGGCCGAGGCGGCCCGCCTGGTGCGCGAGGCCGGGTTCGAGATCGGCAACGTGGCCGTCCAGTTCGTGGGCCGCCGCCCCAAGTTCGCCGCACGCCGGCTGGAGGCCGATGCCGTGCTGAGCAAGGCTGTCGGCGCCCCCGTCAGCGTCACCGCCACCACCTCGGACGGATTGGGCTACGAAGGGACGGGCGAGGGATTGACCGCCTACGCCACCGCACTGGTGTACTCGGTCCGCCCCTGATACACCCCGACGGCAGCGCACCGGGGGTTTGACCGCCTCGGATAACCTGTACTGGTGAGCATCCGTTTTTACGACACCAAGCAGGCAGCGACCCGGGACTTCGTTCCCCTGATCGAGGGCAAGGTCGGGCTGTACTATTGCGGCGCGACAGTCCAGGGCATGCCGCACGTGGGCCACGTGCGCAGCGCCATCGCCTTTGACATCCTCACCCGCTGGCTGGAAAACCGCGGCTTCGAGGTCACCGTGGTCCGCAATGTCACCGACATCGACGACAAGATCCTCGAAAAGTCCGCGGCCTCCTTCGCCGATGACTTCGAGGGCGACGAGGACTACTTCGCCAACGAGGCCTGGTTCGCCCTGGCCTACCGCTTCGAGCAGGAGTTCGCCTCCGCCTACGACACCCTGGGTGTGCGCCGGCCGACCTACGAGCCGCGCGCCACCGGCCACATCACCGAGATGCACCAGCTGATTGCCACGCTGATCGAGCGCGGCCACGCGTACCCGGCCCTTGACGACTCCGGCGACGTGTACTTCGATGTGCGCTCCTTCCCCGCCTATGGCTCGCTGACGCACCAGAACGTCGACGACATGCAGGGTGCCCCGGACGCCGATCCGCGCGGCAAGCGCGACCCGCGCGACTTCGCCCTGTGGAAGGGCCACAAGGACACCGACCCGGAATCTGCCTCCTGGCCGAGCCCCTGGGGCGCCGGCCGCCCGGGCTGGCACCTGGAATGCTCCGCCATGGTCACCAAGTACCTCGGCACCGCCTTCGACATCCACGGCGGCGGCCTGGACCTGCGCTTTCCGCACCACGAGAACGAGATGGCCCAGTCGATGGCCGCGGGCCACGACTTCGCGAACTTCTGGATGCACAACGGCATGGTCACGTACCAGGGCGAGAAGATGTCCAAGTCGATCGGCAACACCATCTCCCCGGCGCAGATGCTGGAACTGGCCACCCCGCGCGTGGTCCGCTACTTCCTGGGCCAGGCGCACTACCGCTCGCAGCTGGACTACCGACCCGACTCGCTGGCCGAGGCCACGGCCGCGGTCGAGCGCATCGACACTTTCGTCGCCAACGCGCTCTTGCGCATCCACAATGTCGGTCCGAACGACGACTTCTCCATCGACATGCACAACTTCGAGGTCACCGAGGCGTTTGCCAACGCCATGAACGACGACCTGAACGTGCCCCAGGCGCTTGCCGCCCTGCACGAGACCGTGCGCCGCGGCAACACCGCGCTGGCGGCCGGCGAGATGGATACCGCGGACGAGGCAATGCAGCAGGTCATGGCCATGACCTACGCGCTGGGACTGGATGACACCATCGAGGCCGGCGGCGGTGCCGACTCGGCCCTGAGCTCGGCTCTTGACGTGTTGGTTGCCGCGCAATTGGCCGACCGGGCCGCCGCCCGCGAAGCCAAGGACTGGGCACGCTCGGATGCCATCCGGGACACTCTGGCCGCGGCGGGAATCGTGGTCGAGGATTCCGCCGACGGCGCCCGCTGGAGCTTGAAAGCGTAAGTTGCCCCACAAAGGGCAAGGAATCGACGTTCTTTGTCGCTAAAATGGGCGGGGCGGTGTGTGAAATCGCCGTGCCGTCCGCCCCGATCCTAGGAATACACCATCATGTCTGCTGCACAGAAGCGTTCCGGCGCCATACGCAAGAGCAAGAAGGGCCCCTCCGTCGGAACCGGCGGATATGGCCGCAAGGCACTCGAGGGCAAGGGCCCCACGCCCAAGGCCGAGGACCGCCCCTACCACAAGGCGTACAAGAACAAGGAGCTCGCCGAGCGCTCCGCCGCCAAGCGCGGCCCGGCCAAGGGCGCTGCTCCCCGTGGCCGCAGCACCGGAGGACGTTCGAAGAACAGCGAAGAGCTGGTCACCGGGCGCAACTCCGTCGTCGAGGCACTCCGCGCCGGCATTCCGACCAAGGCCCTGTACATTGCCATCCGTATCGACGTGGACGAGCGTGTCCGCGAAGTCTTGAAGATCGCTGCCGAGCGCGGCATCCCGGTGATGGAAACCGGCAAGCCTGAACTGGACCGGATGACCGACGAGGCCATCCACCAGGGCCTGGTTCTTCAGGTACCGCCGTACAACTACGCCGATGCGCTGGAAACCGTCAAGGCCACCATCTCCAAGTACAACAAGGGCCATATTAAGAACGCCCCGCTGTTCATTGCCTTGGACGGAATCACCGATCCGCGCAACCTCGGTGCCATCATTCGTTCGGCCTCGGCCTTCAACGCCCACGCGGTGATTGTTCCCGAGCGCCGCTCGGTGGGCATGACCGCCTCGGCGTGGAAGACCAGCGCCGGTGCCGCGGTGCGTGTCCCGGTTACCCGCGCTCCGAACCTGACTTCCACTCTCAAGGGCATCAAGGAAGCCGGCGTGTTTGTCATCGGACTCGATGGCGAAGGCGACGTTTCGCTTCCGGATCTTGGCCTGGCCACCGATCCCCTGTGCATCGTTGTGGGTTCCGAGGGCAAGGGCCTGTCCCGCCTGGTGCGCGAGAACTGCGACTTGATCGTCTCGATCCCGATCAACTCCAACATGGAGTCGCTGAACGCATCGATGGCAGTTGGCATCACGCTGTACGAGGTTTCGCGCAAGCGCAGCAAGTAGAGCAACACCGTGCACCGGGCACTGCCCGGAAGGCGCTAGGCTTTCATGAAAGTGGTTCGACGTTTCTGGCAAGGATTCGTCGGACCGCTTTCTTCGTTAACGCGGGTTCCGGTGCCCCGTGGCGGCCCAGCGGACTATTCCCAAGCCCGGCGATTCTCGATAGCGTGAAACACGAGGGAACGCCGGGCTCCGGATTGGAGCTGGGGGAACTTCTCGTCGCAGCGAAGGGATGGAGAAACGCCATGGGTCCAACGCAGCTAGATGCCGACGACTATGCTCCGCAACGGCTTGAGGAATCCTTGGGTGCACCATTGCACGTGCGGCCCGAGGTCTTGGAAGCGGTTGAACGAGGCGAAGACAAATCCCCGCATGCGGTCCTCGGCCCGCACCTGAACCGCTTGGGTCATGTGGGTGTCCGGACCCTGCAACGCGATGCCCTGGCCATCAACATCCTGACCAAAACCGTGATCGTTCCCATGGCACGCGAACACGGAGACATTTGGGTGGGCCTGCTTGAAGCCAAGGAGATCGGGCGGGTTCCCGATTACCGGATCCAACGCATTGAGCCCGACGGGGTACGGGTGGTCGACGATCCGTACCGGCACACACCTCGCCTTGGCGAGATGGAGCTGCATCGAATCAGGACCGGGGGAGTGCAGGTGCAGGAACTCCTGCTTGGTGCACACCCCCAGCACTACTCATCACCCATGGGGGAGGTGGAAGGCACCGGTTTCGTGGTCAAGCAGGACGAAGCCGTGGCCGTACGTGTGTGCGGCGACTTCAATATCTGGAACGGTTCCTCCCACGCCATGCGCAAGCTTGGAAACAGCGGGATCTGGGAGATCTTCATCCCCGGTGTGGCCATCGGGGCCAAATACCGTTTCGAGTACCTGGAACCCACCGGTACATGGGTCGAGTACGCCGACCCGGTTGGCCATTATTCGACCGAGGATCCGGACACCATCTGTGTGGTCCAACCCGAGGGATTCGAAGCTTAGGAATGCAGGAATTTTCAATGCAATGACCACCCGCCACGGACCGGCAAATGCTGTGGGCCAGTTCACAGGAATCCAATTTGGCAATTTGTGCTGGTTTTGGGCCGTTATATGACCGAGATTCCCCGTGATTCTGCGGTTTGCACGCTTCGCAGGGCGAAGAAAGCCTGCGTTTGGACATTCGGGCGGGTTGCGCGTAGAGTTGTTTCTCGCACCGAGCCCCGCAGCGTAGCCCGAAAGGGAGAGC
This sequence comes from Arthrobacter sp. UCD-GKA, assembly GCF_001863355.1. Taxonomy (NCBI): domain Bacteria; kingdom Bacillati; phylum Actinomycetota; class Actinomycetes; order Micrococcales; family Micrococcaceae; genus Arthrobacter; species Arthrobacter sp. UCD-GKA. The sequence goes on from NZ_MOLR01000005.1 coordinate 448,853, forward strand.
AGCGGAAGGCGGATGCAAAGAATTCCAAATGAATTTCGGAAGTCGATTTGACTCCGGGTTTGAATGGGACTAAGCTTGAAAAGTTGCTCCAGAGCGAAGCGCCGGCAGGAAACGTCAGTCCGGGTCGTGGAAGTTGGAAGCGTCTGTTGTTTGAGAACTCAATAGTGTGCCAAGTTTGTTGATACCAATTTATTTATTTTATTGGTGAATGGTTTCAGGGT